>JADJPK010000031.1:0-300000 GCA_016713305.1 Betaproteobacteria bacterium | reverse complement strand
ACACAGGTACGGATCCAGGACAGGAGAACGCAATGACTGCGACGACCATAGAAGGGCACGACAGCCACCACCATGGCCACCCCGCCGGATTCACACGGTGGCTCGTGACGACCAACCACAAGGACATCGGCACGATGTACCTCATCTTCGCCTTCGTCATGCTGCTGACGGGCGGAGCGATGATCCTCATGGTGCGCGCCGAGCTGTTCATGCCCGGCCTGCAGGTGGTGAAGCCCGAGCTCTTCAATCAGCTCATCACGCTTCACGGCCTCATCATGGTGTTCGGCGCGGCGATGCCCGCGGCCACGGGCTTGGCCAACTGGATGCTGCCGATGGTCATCGGCGCGCCGGACATGGCGCTCCCCCGACTGAACAACTGGAGCTTCTGGATTCTGCCGCCGGCAGCTGTCCTGCTCGTGATCCCTTTCATCCTGGGTCTCGCGGGCGTGGGCACCGGCGGTGCCGACACCGGGTGGACGATGTATGCGCCATTGTCGATCCAGGCCGGCTGGGGCATGGACTTCACGATCTTCGCGGTCCACATGCTGGGCATGTCGTCGATCCTCGCGTCCATCAACGTGATCGTGACCATCGTCAACATGCGCGCGCCCGGCATGACGATGTGGAAGATGCCGCTGTTCGCCTGGGGCTTCCTCCTGACCGCGATCCTGCTGATCTTCATCATGCCCGTTCTGGCGGGTGGCGTGACGATGATGCTGATGGACCGGCACTTCGGCACTCACTTCTTCAATGCGGCCGGCGGCGGTGACCCCGTCCTCTGGCAGCACATCTTCTGGTTCATGGGACACCCCGAGGTGTACGTGCTGCTCCTGCCGATCGCCGGCGTGGTTCCGCACATCATCTCCTGCTTCTCCCGCAAGGACACCTTCGGTTACAAGGCCCAGGTCTGGTCGATGATCGCGATCGCCGGGCTGTCCATCATCGTATGGGCGCACCACATGTTCACGAGCGGCATGTCCACCGGCGGACAGCTGTACTTCATGTACAGCACCATGCTCATCTCCCTGCCTCTGGCGGTGCTGTTCTACTGCTGGATCTCGACGTTCTGGCGTGGTTCCATCAGCCTCGAGACGCCCATGCTGTTCGCGCTCGGTTTCGTGGTGTTCTTCGGCTGGGGCGGCCTCACCGGGCTGGTTCTGGCGGACGCCGCTGCCGATGCGCAATACCACAACGCGTACTTCCTCGTCGCCCACTTCCACTACGCTCTGTATCCTACGCCCGTCATGGGAGCGATGGCCGCGGCCGTGTACTACTGGCTGCCCAAGTGGACCGGCCACATGTACAACGAGTCGCTGGGCAAGCTGCACTTCTGGCTGGTGGCCATCGGCTTCAACCTCACCTTCATCCCGCAGTTCATGCTGGGCCTGGCCGGCATGCCGCGCCGGATTCCCGACTACGCGCTGCAGTTCTCCGATCTCAACATGCTGTCCTCCATCGGCGCGTTCATCCTTGGCGCTTCCCATCTCGTCTTCCTGCTCGTCGTCGTCCAGGCTGCGCGAGGCGGCAAGAAGGCCGAGAGCCGCGCCTGGGAAGGCGCGCAGGGTCTCGAGTGGACCGTGCCCTCGCCGGCGCCTTACCACACGTTCGACGAGCAGCCCCAGTTCGGCGCGACCACTCGATGACAGCATCGAGGCAGGATGCAGGGCCTCACTGTCAGGCGGGTGATTCGCCCGCCGGCCGTGGCGGTGTCAGCAACGTCACGCTTGCCTTCGGAATCGGGGCCATCGCGCTCGTGATCTTCGGGCTGGCCCTGTGGCAGTTCCGTCCGTTCTGAAATGACCAATACCCCGGATACCCCACGCCATCGTCGTTCCAACGCACGTATCGCGCGCTGGCTCGCCGTGATTTCCGTGGCGGCGTTCGGGTTCGGATTCGCGCTGGTTCCGCTGTATGACGTCCTGTGCAGAGTAACTGGCATCGGCGGCAAGCCGGTCGATGCCAGAGCCGCGGCCGACCGGCCGGTGGGGGTCGACCGGAACCGCTGGGTGACCGTGGAACTCATGAGCACGGCCATGCCGGGTGCGGGCTGGACCTTCGAGCCGACCGAGAACTCGCTGGTCGTCCATCCCGGCGAGATCGTCACGACCAAGTACCGCGTGAGGAATCCGACCAACACGACCATCATCGGTCAGGCGGTGCCGAGTGTGAGTCCCGGAAGCGCGGCCGCCCATCTGCACAAGATCGACTGCTTCTGTTTCAAGCAGCAGGCGCTGGAACCGGGTGTGACGCGCGAACTGCCCGTCACGTTCTACGTGAGTCCCGAACTGCCGGCCAAGGATACGTCCATCACGCTTTCCTATGCCTTCTACCCCGTCGAGCCTCGCGCCCGGGCGGACTGATGAATCCCACCCCATACACAGATACAGCGAAGCGAATTTCTGGAGGAACCCGATGAGCACCGCCACCCACAATCGTTATTTCGTACCGGATTCCAGCAAGTATTCGATGCTGCTTTCGCTGGGGATCTTCTTCCTCGCGCTCGGCTTCATCCTCAAGATCAACGCCGTCGGGGCGGGCCTCGTTTCGATGCTCGCCGGCGCCGCTGCGATCATCTACGTGGTCTTCGCGTGGTTCGGGGCTGTGGTGGCGGAGAATCTGTCAGGGCTCTACAAGAACTGGGAAGACCGCTCGTTCCGGCTCGGCATGGTGTGGTTCATCTTCTCGGAGGTGATGTTCTTCGCCGCGTTCTTCGGCGTGCTCTATTACGTGCGGGTCATCTCCGTTCCGGAACTCTCCCACTTCGATCCGCAGTTCACGCCTTATCCCGGCTACGAAGGGAACTGGCCCACCAGCGGCCCGAAGGGCCCGGCGTTCACGCCCATGGGCGCCTGGGGCATTCCCGCCATCAACACGCTCATCCTGCTGACGTCCGGCGCGACGCTGACCTGGGCTCACTGGGGACTGATGGCCAACAAGAAGAACCAGCTCGTCCTCGGTCTTGCCATGACGGTGGCGCTGGGTGTCGTGTTCCTGATGCTCCAGGTCCACGAATATCACACGGCCTATTCCGAACTCGGCCTCACCCTCAAGAGCGGGGTGTACGGCGCCACGTTCTTCATGCTGACCGGCTTCCACGGCTTCCATGTCACGCTGGGCACGATCATGCTGATCGTCATGCTGGTTCGCTCCATGCGCGACCACTTCAAGCCGGAGAACCACTTCGCGTTCTCCGCCGTGGCCTGGTACTGGCACTTCGTGGACGTGGTGTGGCTGATCCTGTTCGTGTTCGTGTACTGGCTGTAAGTCCCGGCGCAGTCCACATCGGCGAAAGCCGGGCTCTCGAGCCCGGCTTTTTCGCTTTCTGGAAGCCCTGGAACGCACGTGTATTCTTCGGCCGGTCAGTGACCCGCTTGTCCCGAGAGCGAGTGGATGTCGGGGCAGCGCATCAAAGGAGACGGATATGGACGTGAAGGACAAGGTGGCCATCGTCACCGGTGGCAACGGCGGCCTGGGCCGCCGGATCTGTGCCGCTCTGGCTGCGGCTGGCTGCGACGTTGCCGTTGTGTGCGCGAGAGACATGGCGGGTGCAGGGGAGGTGGCGGCGGCCTTGCGCGCGGAAGGCGCGCGCGCGCAACCCTTCGCCTGTGATGTGTCGGATCCTGCTCAGGTCGACGCCATGGTGAACGCCGTCGGCGAACATTTCGGCCGGATCGACATCCTCGTCAACGATGCTGCCTACAACAAATGGATCCCGTTCAACGACCTCGACGCGCTCGGGCTCGATGACTGGCAGAAGATCCTGTCGGTCAATCTGACCGGTCCGATGCTTTGCATGAAGGCAGTCGTTCCACACATGCGCAGGCAAGGCGGTGGGCGCATCGTGAACATCGCCTCGGTGGCTGGCCTCGCGCCTTCGGGTTCATCGATTCCGTATGCCGTGTCGAAGGCAGGGCTGATTCACCTGACCCGGTGCATGGCGGTCGGGCTCGCGCCGGACATCCTGGTCAACTGCGTCGCACCGGGCTATCTCGAAGATACGCGCGCCACGTCCAATCTGGATCCCGCCTACCGCCAGCGGTCCCGCGACGGGGCGCTGCTCAAGCGCGCGGCCGACAAGGACGATGTGGCCGATCAGGTGGTGACGTTCTGCCGCACGGACAGCATCACGGGTCAGACGCTTGCCATCGACGCCGGCCGCGTCTTCCATTGAACGTCCTGATTCAGAACTGCAGCGTGGGCGGGAGGAGAGGCGCTTCAGTGCACGCACACTCGCGGCGCTCGATCGCGCCGTAGACCACGACGGTCCCCGCCTGCGTGGCCCGATAGACCCGGCCGTCCACCACGGTCGGCGGAACAAAGCCGGAACCCGCTTCCGGCATGTCGCCCGCGCAGTGGTCGCGGCGTGCCCAACTGTCGCACGATGCCGATGTCCCGCGTTGCAGTCCTCGAATCGGTCCGAGAGGCGGAAGGCCCGAAGAGGGTCGTGCTCCCGCCATGCGTAGACCAGGATTCCGCTCTGGTTCTGCGGGCGGGTTAACCGCGACAGCTGATCCGAAAGACGCAGAGGCTTCGCGATGCGGTGAAACGTCGGTTCGATAACGTGCGGCATGTCAGGCCGAGAGCCATGACCTTGAACCCCACAACCGTCGCAGGAGCCAAAAAAATGTCGCTCGTTCGCAGCATGCTCGCGGCCAGCACCGTCGCGCTTTCCTTCCAGGCACACGCGGCCGTGGAGAACTGGCAGTTCCAGTCCGAAGTCCAGTACCCGATCTATCAAGGCCAGATGACCGGCCTGTACCGCACGCAAGGCATCGCGCCCAACGGCAACGAATGGATCTTCACCTGGCAGTATGGACTCGAGCGGACCGACGCGAACTTCAACTCGCTGCAACGCACCGGATCCGTATCACTGCCTGCGACCATCAACACCGGCATCCCGGCAGAACTGGCTTCCCAGGGTTTCGACCACGTCGGTGACAGCGATGTCTACAACGGAATCCTCTACGCGTCTCTCGATTCTGAAGTGGGCGACTACCAGAACGGCCACGTGGCCCTGTTCAATGCATCGGATCTCAGCTACACGGGCAAGCTCTATCAGTTGAACGGTGCGCCCAGCAATCCTCACGACGACGTTGCGAGCTGGGTTGCCGTGGACGGCGCGGCCGGCCTGGGTTACGGCAAGGAGTGGAAGAACGGCAACACGATCAACGTGTACAACCTGGAAGACTGGAGCTTCAGCCACACGCTGACCATGGACCGTTCGCTGCGCAACATCCAGGGCGCCAAGGTGTACGACGGCGCGCTGTACATGTCCGCGCACGACTCGACCAAGTCGGTATACCGCATGGACCTCGCGACAGGTCACGTGGACGAACTCTTCCAGTTGCCGAAGGCGCCGAATGCCTTCAACGAAACCGAAGGCATCGCGCTGCGCGCGCTGCCCGGCGGCGGTGCAGAAATGTTCGTCGAGATGATCGTCGAGCCCGATGCGAACGAACTGGATGCCCATCTGAGCCTGTTCCGCTATACGCTGGCCCCCGTTCCCGAACCCGAAACCTATGCCCTCATGGCGGCCGGTCTGGTTCTGATGGCCGCCGTTGCGCGTCGTCGTTCCTTCTGATCGTCCCCACTGCAGCCTGACACGCCCGCCGGCGCAGGCCGGTGGTCGTGTCGCGGACAAGGCAGGCTTCGGCGCCGGACCGCGAACCCACGGGGCAAGGGGATGGCGTGGACCGCATGGGGCATGGGGTGGCCGGGAGTGGCGTACCATCATGCCTTCGCTCCACCGCCCCCTGTTGTCGATGACATCCTCGGTTCCTGCGCAAAGCGATTCTGCGGACACCGTCCCGGCCGGCACGGCGCGTGAAGTGTTCACGACATTCCTGCGGCTCGGGGTCACGTCCTTCGGCGGACCGGTCGCGCATCTCGTGTACTTCAGGCGCGCGCTGGTGGAGCAGCGCCGCTGGATCGACGGGGAACGCTACGCGCAACTGATGGCGCTGTGCCAGTTCCTTCCCGGTCCCGCGAGCAGCCAGCTCGGATTTTCGCTGGGCCTTCTGCGTGCAGGGTGGTGGGGCGGCGTCGCCGCGTTCGTCGGCTTCACATTGCCATCCGCGTTGCTCATGCTGGGGCTCGCGTTTCTGATCCCGGGGATCGAAGGAGGAGTCGGCCGCTCGGTCGTTCACGGGCTCAAGCTGGTGGCTCTTGCGGTGGTGTCCAGCGGACTGCTGGGAATGGCCCGGCAGCTTTGTCCGGAGCCGCGCCGGGCGAGCATCGCTGCAGGGGCCGCCGCGTTGCTGCTGCTCGCATCGACGCCATGGATGCAGCTGATCGCGATCGGACTGGGCGCCCTCGGGGGGTGGTGGTTTCTGAAGGAAGGCGCCGCGATCGCGCCCATCGAAGCGCACTCGCGAGAGGGTGCGCGCACCGGCGCGGTCCTGCTTCTCGTCTTCTTGCTGCTGCTCATTCTCCTGCCTGTACTGGCCGGAGCCTTCGGCGGTCCGTTTGCCGTTGCCGAGCCCTTCTACCGGGCAGGTGCGCTCGTGTTCGGCGGCGGCCACGTGGTTCTTCCCCTGCTGGAAGAAGGTCTGGTGCGGCAGGGCGGTCTGACGGTCGACGAGTTCCTTGCCGGCTACGGCGCGGCGCAAGCGCTTCCCGGTCCCCTGTTCTCTTTCGCTGCCTATCTGGGTGGCAGATTGACGGCGGACGCCACCGTCGTTGGCGGGGCGCTGATCGCGGTAACGTCCATCTTCCTGCCCGGCTTTCTGCTGGTGGCGGGCGTACTCCCTTTCTGGAGCCGCCTCACCTCGATCCCCGCCGCGGGGCGCGCCGTGGCCGGGGTCAATGCTGCCGTGGTGGGCGTGCTGGGCGCAGCTCTTTACGACCCCATCTGGGTATCGGCGGTGAAGAGCCCGGCGGACGTCGCCATCGCCATCGTCGGCTTCGTGCTGCTCGTGGCATGGCGGGTGTCGGCACTGTGGGTCGTGGGATGGTGCGTGGCGGCCACAGTCGCCCTGGGAGGCATGCCCGTCTGAGCATTTCTCGATCGCTCTGCGACACCTGCGAATGGGGGACGCTACGAACCTTCGAACGCGCGTTCGAGTTCCGCGATCACCAGTTTCTTCATGGGAAGGATCGCGTTCATGACACGGTCCCGCCTTTCCTGGTCCGGATCGCACATCATCTGAATCACTGCGGCAGGCACGACCTGCCACGACAGGCCGTACCGGTCCTTGAGCCAGCCGCACTGTTGCGCTTGCATGTCCCCACCCTCGGTCAGCCGGCCCCAGTAGTGATCGATGTCCTGCTGCGTATCGCAGAGAATCTGGAACGAAACGGCCTCGCTGAACTTGAAAGCGGGGCCGCCGTTCAGGGCGGTGAAGGGCTGGTTGTCGAGTTCGAACTCCACGGTCGTCACCGAACCGGCGGCCCTGCCGTGGAATTCGTGACCCGCCTCGCCGTAGCGTGCGATGCGGCCGATGCGTGAGCCCGGAAAGATCGAAACGTAGAAGGCGGCGGCTTCCTCCGCCTGATGGTCGAACCAGAGGCAGGGAGCGATGGTACGAAGCGCAGGCATGGCGGTCTCCTGAATGAAGGGCGGGTCACGGACGTCCGTCCGTTGATTCCTTGTCGAACGGCTTCAGCCTGGATCGACATCCTTCGCACGCGAAGTTTCCGGGAGAACGGGCGCTCATTCGTCGGACGCCGTCTGTCCGATACGCCACAGCACGCCTGACGGATCCAGCATCGTGAAATCGCGCATGCCCCATGGACGAAGCTGGGGCGGCTGGCATCGCACCGAATAGCGCTCGGCGATGCGCTTCGTCGAGATGCTTTGCCACCACCCGTCGACGTCATCGACGAGCAGGTGGAGCATGAGATTCTCGGCAAGCTCCTTCACATAGAAGTTCTGCAGGAGAAAGCTGACCCGGTCCATGCGCAGGGAAGCCAGTTCCTCCGTTTCCCACGGCACTTCGAAGCCGAGGTCACGGTAGAACAGCAGACTGAGCCGGAAATCCCGCGCGGGGACGAAAGTCTTGAGTTCGACGGCATTGAGGCTGGCCATGGGCGGCTCCGGAAGTGATGGGTCCCGTTTCGACGACCCCCGGCAAGACGCGTTCGAATGCCGGCGTGACGCCGGACCACCGAATCTTCGAATTCGTGCCCGCCCCACGCGAGCTGGGCGGGGTCTGCCTCTCCCGAATCAGAACTTTTCCTGTCCCGTCACCCGGCCTTCGTCGGGGAAATCCCGGTACAGCGCGAAGAAGATGTCCTGCACTTGCGAGTTGACGGCATGATGCAGGCTTTCCACAGGATCTGCGCGTGAAGAAACCTGATCGAACGCCGCCTGCATCTGCGTCATGTCGTTGAACTCGAGCATGATGTGGAACTCGCGCAGCTGGGGTGGACGAAAACCGAGCTTGCATCGGGTGATGCGGAACGCCGCGAGCTGTTGCTCTTCCCTCAGACGTCCGAGGTAACTCTCCAGGTGCTCGACGAACGCCATGTCGCTCACGCCGGGCTTGAGATTGCACCATATGTGATAGATGTCCATGGAGGCGCTCCTGAGAAAGGTCTGATCGATTCGTGAAGATCGTTTGATGCGGAGGACGAGCGGGGTCCCGGGACCGGTGCGCGTCGCGGGCCGCGGACTGCGCCGTCAGTCCCGCTTCAATGGTCCGAAGAACCCCACGATGCGGCGGATGCGCGTGACGTCCTCCGTGAATTCCACGAGGTCGAGACCTTCCGGCAATGCAGTGCCGTCAGCCTGGACCACCTGCCAGGAGAATCTGCCGAGCCCGTGATGCATGTCGACCCGGCTGGTCCGTACCACCTTTGCGCCTGGGCGTCCGGCAAGCACTCCGGCAATGTGATCCAGCAACCGGTCGGCAGAGGGCGCGTGCACCTTCGGATCCGTGTACGTGGCGCCGTGGGACCACACGCGCGCGAGCACTTCCGCCCGTTGCGCCGGATCGGGTGCGCTCCACGCGGCGCAGTACTCGTCGATCAGGGCCTCCGCACGGGAGGTTTCCGTCGAAGCGCTCATGCTTGATCCTCCTGCGTCATGGCTGCCGTATCCCTGTTCCCGAGGCACACGTTCACGTCACCCGGGCGTGGTGTTCCGAGCGTAGCTGACCGTCAGCATTTCCCATTGGTGACCTTCCGGTGCGTTCCAGTACACCAGACGCCCGCCATGGTCCGTGTTCACCTTGCTGTCGTTCGGCCCACGAACGGCACTCCGATAGGCAATCCCGGCGGTCCGCAGCCGGGCGAGGATCCCATCGAAGTCCTGATCGTTCACGCGGAAGCAGAAATGGTAGACCGGGAACGGATCGTCAGTCTGAATGAAATCCAGCGTCAGGCCGTCGTTCACGTAGACGGGGGAGAACAGCCCGAAAGAAGTCTCGGCCCAGGGAACGTCGAGCAGTGAGGCCAGTTGTCTTGCCGCTGCGATCCGGTCCCGTGCAGGGACGATCGTGTGATCCAGTTCGATTCGCATGACGCCCTCCTGCTGGAGATACGAGGCTGCGCGGGGAGGCCCGACCGACTCCTGCAATGACCCGACCGGTGACGGCCGCGCGGGGCCGGCTGCTCCGGATCAGGCTGTCTGGATCAGTTCGATGCTGACCCCGTCAGGGGCGGCGACATAGCACAGCACCATCCCCGGCTTGAACTCCCACGGCTCGACCGCCATGCGCACGCCCTTGCGCTTCAGTTCATCGCAGAACGCACGCAGATCGCCGCGATAGGTGAACCCGAAGTGATCGGTGCCCCATTCGTCGTGACTGGAAAAGCCGTCGAAGTGCTGCATCGGCTTCGTCGCATCCGGTGACTCGCCGGGACGCGAGCCGCGCACGACGATCGTCATCCCACCCACGCGCACGTCGATCTGTGGTGCGCCGCGAAGGTTCTCCTGCTCGTTGGAGATCTCTCCGCCGAACATCTCGCAGTACCACCGCGCCGTAGCCCGGGCGTCGTGGCTGATGAGGTGAACGTGGTCGAATGCCAGCGCAGAATTCATGGTGTGTCCTCCCGACCGGTTTTCCGTGATGGCACAGGATAGCCCGGTTCAGTGCCGCTTTCTTGCCAGGATCTCGACCGGCTCGATCGCGCCCTCAGCCACGCCGCGCGCGGTATTGGCCATGGCGGTCTTCGCGAGATCTTCGTGAATCAGCATCACCGAGCGGTGCGGAGCCTTCTCTCCGCGCTCCACCATGGCGCGAGAACGCGCGCCGAACTCGAGCGTCGCGTCTCGGGTACTGCGCATGAGCACCACGTCGAATCCTGCTGCCGTGAGACCTTCGCGCGTTTCGTCCGGGGTCGCAAGAAAGCTCGTCGCCTCCGACGCGGCCCAGGGGGTCGGATACTGCAGCATGCCGCCGGTGCCGCGTGCGAGCTCCGACAGGATGAGCCAGCCCCCGGGTTTCAGGACTCGGCGAATCTCCGCGTACAGACCCGGCTTGTCCTCGATGTTCATGGAGACGTTCATGGAGTAGGCCACATCGAACGTACCGCCTGAGAAGGGCATGGACAAGGCATTGCCGACCTCGAAGCGCACCCGGTCCTCGAGCCCCGGTGAGCCGCGTGAGGTGCGTGGCCAGCTCACAGAACTCGGGCGTGAGATCGATGCCCGTCACCCGGCAGCCAATGCGGTCCGCGAAGAATCTCGCGGGCCCGCCGATGCCGCTGCCCACGTCGAGCAGGTGATGGGCGGCTTCGGCTTCCATCAGTGCCGCAATCTCGAGCGTCGCCTCCATGCCCCGGCCATGGAACTGGTCGTACGGCGCGAGCGCGTCGATGGTCGGACGGTCCGGGTCGGCTCCGTCGGCGACGAGTGCTGCCTTGAGGCGGGTCAGGAGATCATGCTGGCGTGCGTAGTGCTGAGTGATGTTCCTGGCGTCCTGCATGAGATCCTTTTCCTCGAGTTTCGCGGGGCAGGCGACTCCTGACGGCAGCCCCGCAAGGGTTCCTCAGTGTGCCACCGACTTCGAGAAGACGTTAAGCACGATGACCCCGGCCACGATCAGCACCAGCCCGGCGATGGCGGCGGCGTCGAGGGTCTGCCCGCAGACGAGCCATCCGATCGCCGTCACCAGCAACACACCGACCCCGGACCAGATGGCGTAGGCGATACCGACAGGAATGAATCGCAGGGTCAGCGACAGGAAATAGAACGCGCATGCATAGCCGATGCACACCACGACGGAGGGCCAAGGCTTCGTGAATCCTTCCGCGGCCTTGAGTGCGGACGTGGCGACGACTTCCGCCATGATGGCAATGCCCAGATAGATCCATTTCATGGCCGGCTTTCCTCGCGTCGCGCCCCGAGAAGGGACAGGGTCATGGCATCGGGTTCACCGCCGAAGAACTGTTCCAGCGCCTTCCGGAACGCAGGATCCGGCTCGGAGATCTCCAGGAACAGCGTGAGGCACGACCGGAACTTCAACGCATCGACGTGACCGAGGATGTACTCCGCGCCGGTGCCTTCGTGCCGGTTCATCGCACTGACACACTCCCGCAGCCTTGCGCCGAGGATCGGATGATCCAGATACGCCGAGGCCTCCGCGAGCGAGCTGATGGCGTACCGGGCCGCCATGGCACTCGAGCCGAGACCGGACAGCTGAGGGAAGATGAACCAGCTCCAGTGGGACTCCTTTCGTCCGCGCGTCAATTCGGCGACGACCCGCCCATAGCACGCGGCCTGCGCATCGACGAAACGCTGCAGATCGAAGGGGTCGTCGTCACCGGGTCCGATCATCGGGTGCCGTTGTGCTTCGCCTCAGGCGGACGGCCTCATGGCTCCCACCCTCGGGAAATCGGGAGGGGGAGCCACGGTTGCGGGTCCCCGGATGGTGGCACGAATCCGGCAAGGCGTGGCACTCGCAAATGGCTAGTCCCGGAGGGATTCCGCGAGGGTTCGCCTTGTGCTGGCACTCGCCGTTCGCGGCATACCGATCCTGTGCCGGGCAGCGAGCAGGAGCGCGGCGAGTCCCGCGCACAGCAGCATCCATGAGGCGGGTTCCGGTACTGCCGGCGCCAGATTGCCGTGTCCGAAAACGGCAACGTCCGTTATCGGCAGATTTTTATCGATCAACTTGCTGGTGGAGAGATCGACGCCGACCGAGAACGCCGCGCCGCGAGTGCCGTCTTCGTTGATCGCCCAGGTGGTGCGCTGGTAACGCAAGAACTCGAGGGTCCCGGATACCGTTGCCAGTTCGCTCCCGGCGGCTTCGATGGCCAGTGCGACGATGTGTGTTTCGTCCAGGATCAATTGCATGAATGTGAGAGGCCCGGCTCCCGCATCCTTGACGAATTCCACGACACCCCGCGCCCGTTCGCCCGTCAGCAACCGGTTCAGCATGAACGGCACGGAACCGTCGAACTGCTGGGTCCACCTCAGATTCTCGACCTCTCCGAGGGTACCGGAAAGAGGGCCGAGAGCCATGTCGGCCGAATCCAGTTCGATCCAGTTCTCGTAACCCGCGGCGACGCTTTCGCCCGAGACATAGTATTCGTCTCCACGATCAAGTCGCATGTAGATGCGCGTCGTTCCGCCAGGATCAGCGGCGGCGCGGGTACCGGAGAACGTCTCCGCCGAAGAGCGGAGGAGGTCATCCGACCGTCCTGTGGTCACGTCGAAGCTCTGGACAACGGGAGTACCGGACAGACCGCGTGCGGCCGGGTCGTACACGATGTCGATGGACGAATAGTGCGCGGCGACCGAAGCAGTGTCCGCGGATTGATCCAACTTCGCGATGGCGACGTTCGCGGGCGCCAGTGAAAAATAGGGGTTGCTGCCTGCATGGTCCGGATCAAGGAGGCTCAAGGATCCTCTCGGGGTCAGCACGGTCCCTTCCACGAGGGAATCCCAGTAGCGTGGCACCGAAGTATCGATGCTCTGGGTCCAGCGGATCGGCTCCAGTGTCACTCGGGTTTCGCCATGAGCAAGTAAGGATGCCTTCGCCCCCCATGCAAGACTCGCTGCCGGGACAGCGTTCGGGATGCCGGGCCGAAGATCGATCTCGATGCCCGCAGGGGTTGCCTCTGCCCCCGCATGGGTCAGGACCAGGAACAGAAAGGCCAGGACGGTTCGGTGAATCGTCGGACTACGCATGATGTCTCCTGCAAGAGAGGGCGGTTCGTTCGCGGGGCTGGCTGCGCACACTGCGCGTCCGCGGCCGGACCTCGAATGGACCGGATGTGGGCCTGTCTTTGGGCGGTGGGTTTCGGTGGTCGGTGCGCAGACGACTGCACTGCCAGTCACCTGACGGGCCATGTCGCACGGGTTCCGCAAGTGCGCGGAGGGCGCGCCGGTCAGACGGCCCGGCCCGGCCGGGCCCGGACCGCGAAGCTCAGCGCACAGATCCCCGCCAGCGTCAGGAAGCACGTCCCAGGTTCGGGGACCGACAGCGCGACGGCGGCGAATCCGGCCGGAGCGAGTGGCGCCAGATTTCCCTTGCCGAAGCCGGGAATGTCGGGCGCGGTGAGATCCGTGGAGGGTTTGCCCTTGATGATGTCGTAACCGGTGGTCCGCGAATCGGCCCTTGTGCCATCCGCGTTGAGATTCCATACGGTCTGCTTGAACTCCCCGAAGGACATGGAGACTTCCGCGCTGGCGAGCGACTCCTGACCCGCAGCGAGATCCAGTTGCGTGAACAGCACGTCGCTCAGAGTGATCTGCATGAACGTCACCGGTCCCGCACCGGCGTCCTTGACGAACTCCAGGGTGGCATAGGAAGTCTCCGGGCCGACGGGGATCTGCGAAAGAATGTAAGGCGTGGAAGAGTCCACTGTCTGGGTCCAGGTCAGTCCGTCGAATGCGGGGGCCGTCCTCTCTCCTCCGGGCTGAGCAGTGCTGACAAGCGCTGCCGTCATGTTCACGGTATCGAGCTTGATCCAGTTCTCGTACCCTGCCGCCTGGCTTGCGCCCGGGATGAAGTCGCTCGGACCTCCCAGCCGGGCATAGATGCTGGTTTCGCCGCCGGGAAATGCCGCCGGCTGCGTTCCAGTGAACGCGGTTACCTTGGCTGCGGCCGGAGACGTCCCCGTTTCGAGTGCCACGTTGTACCCGGCCGTTGACTTCTGGCCCTCCCGGCCGAGGCCGGCGGGGTCGTACGTCATCGTAATCGCGACGAAATCTTCGGAAACGGTCGCCGTGTCCGTGCGCAGGTCGATGTCCGTCACGCGCGAATATTCCGTCGCGATGGAGAGGTACGGCTTGACGCCGGTGGTGCCGGGCTGACTGAAGTCGACCTTCTCCGGACGGGACTGGGCGGAACCTACGAGCATCCGGTTCCAAAGCGTCCCCAAGGTGGTGTCGACGCCCTGCGTCCAGGAGATCTTGTCCACGACCGGGATTGGCCCGGGTCTGCCGTTACCATTGACCAACGTTGCTTTCACTCCCCATTCGAAACTCGCTGCATCGATCAACTGGCCGTTTGGCAGATTCGCGTCGACGGTGATGGACGAAGTTGCCGGAAACGCACTGCCGGCTCCTGCAAGAAGTCCCGGAAGGGCGAGTGACAGGGTACGAAGACAGTTCTTGATGGACATGGGTTCTCCTTTGCTGGCGCGTTTGTCGAAGGGCAGCGGGGGGGCGGCACCGCAACGGGCACGGGCCGGTCATGCGTAACCTAGCGCCGATCTTTCTTGCGGCATAGGGAAAATTCACAGGAACGCAAGCCCGTGCAGGCCGTGCTGTGCACTCCGTGGCGGCGACCCGAGCCGAACCGGCATGACGAGCAGGAGTTGGGACGCGCGAGGCAATGCTGCGAGCCGCGACGGCGCGCCATGCGCGACCAGTGCCGGGGTGGCAGCGGATGCAGATCAGGCCTGCAGGGCGGGTCCTGCGATGAGGAAGTTCAACGGATCGGTCACGGCCCGGACACCGCGGACGGAATCACGGCCCGGTCAAGCGCAAGTCCGGTGCGGCATCAGGTGAGAACCGAGGTAATCCCCTGGTCGCCACGACACGATCCGGATACCGCCAGGGGTGAACTCCACCGTCGTGATGGAGGCATGGTCCGGCCGGAAGCAGACGACCTCGTCGCGGCCCAGTGCGTGGGCGACCACCACGTTGATCGCGATGAAATGGGTGAAGACCACGGATTCGCCGTCCAGGGCCTCCAGCGAGCGCAAGAGTGTCAGGCGCCACGAAGCGAAGTCGGGCCATCCAGCTTCCCGTGACGCATCCAGTTCCGCCCACGTGCCAGCCAGGACTTGGTCAAGCCATGTCCTGCGCGCGGACGAATCCAGCGGGGGCGCCGGGATCTCCGCGCAGGCGGGCAATACCGTCGCGGCGCGGTCCCACTTGCGCTCCAGCGGCCGGGCGGTTTCCCGGCAACGGCGCAGCGGGCTCGTATAGATCGGGAGCGGATCCGGCGCCAGCGCCATGGCGCGAGCCGTGGCCTCCGCCTGATCCAGGCCCAAGGCATGGAGTCCGGGATCGGGGTCCTCGCCCCACGCCGCTGCAGGGCGCGCGTGGCGGATCAGATGGACGATCGGCATGTCGAGCGCTCGGGCTGGTGCGTGCGGCGCATCATTTCAGACCGTCCCGGACGAACAGGGCGATCCACGCGAACAGCACCGCATCCGAAAGAAAGAACAGAATCCACGAGGCTCTCGATCGCCAGGCTCGACGTGCCACCGTGAGCCCCAGCAGGAGACTGGCGATCAGAAGAGCCGGCAGTCCGATGAAAAGGCCCACCATGAATTCGCCGCCCCCGGGCGCCACAGGCTGCAGTCCGAACACGACCTGCCACATCCAGGACTGCATCGCTAGAGAGAAGAGCAACGCCATCGCGCCTGCGCCGAACAGGATCCACGCGCTTGCGGTGGGCGGCAGGGGAGGCGAATTCCGGCCGCCGGTTGTCGGTTCCATGGAGGGAAACGGTTTCGATGTCATCGTTCGAGCGGGAAGGGGGTGACGGAATGATCTCACGTCATCTAGGCCGCGCCGACGAGAGATCCGGAAGGGTCGATCGTGACGGAACAGGCGGTATCCGATCGATGATCCATGCGCCCGCTCGACGGGAATCAGTAAACTGAAGGGGCGTGTGACGGGCAGCTTCGACACGAACTCGCCGGCCACGGACGCACACGCGGGCTGCGAGCCCCGAGTGCCCATCAGAACAGGACTGCCCCGATGCCGAGAAGAGCACCGAAGAAAGCGCAACTCGCCAAGCTGTCCCGTCCGCGCATTCACCGCGCCGTCCCGCGGGAAAGACTGTTCCGACGCCTGGACGAGTTGTGCAGTCAATACTCGGCGGTCTGGATCAGCGGTCCGCCGGGCGCAGGTAAGACGTCGCTGGTCAGCAGCTGGCTCGATGCGCGGCGACGCCCTTTCTGCTGGTATCAGGTCGACAGCGGCGATGGCGATGCTTCGACGTTCATTTCGTTTCTCGTGGACACGGCAGGGCACGGGCCTGCGCGCGAATCGCTTCCCTATCTCACGATCGACTACGCAGACGACAAGGCAGGCTTCGGACGCAGATTTTTCCGGATACTCTTCGCGCGTTTCGACGCCGAGACCGTTTATGTCTTCGACAATTGTCAGGAAGCGGCGGGCGCCGATTTTCATGCACTGCTGAAGTCGGCGATGTCACAGGTACCTCCGGCAGGCTGTTCGATCTTCGTATCGCGCGAGGCTCCGCCTCAGGACTTCGCGAAACATCTGGCCGATCGGACCATCGGATTGATGGAGTGGGACGAGCTGCGTCTGACGGCCGAGGAAACGTCTGCCATCGTCGGCCGCGGAGGGACGGACGGCGAGGCGGCGCGTCGGATGCACGACCGCTCGGGAGGATGGCCTGCCGGCGTCGTCCTGTTGTTGTCCGCGGCCGGGTCCGGGGCCGCGGATACGGCGATCCCCAGGTCGATGTCGCAGGAAGCGATCTTCGCCTACTTCGCTTCGGAGGTCTTCTCGAGAGCGGAAGCGGCTGACCAGGACTTTCTGATGCGTACCGCGTTGCTGCCGCGCATAACGCCGGAGACGGCGATGCTCCTCACGGGGAGGAGCGATGCGTCCGAGGTACTCGAACGGCTGTTCCGCCGGAACTTCTTCACGGATCGCCAGACGGGCCTGGGTATCGGCTACCGGTACCACGACCTGTTCCGCGAATTCCTCCTGAACCGTGCAGTCGGCACGTTTCCCGCGCGCCAGTGGCGGGACGTCCTGTTGTCCGCCAGCCGCATACTCGTGGAACGCGGCGATTTCGACCCCGCAGTCGCGCTCCTCAAGGACGCTGCCGCCTGGGAAGAGATCGAATCGGTCTTGCGTGAGCGCGCGCCGGAGATGATGAAGCAAGGCCGGTGGAACACCATACTCGAATGGGTAGACGCGGCTCCCCCCGGCAGAAGCGCCACGAGACCCTGGCTGACCTACTGGCGAGGCATGGCCCGGTCGGTGCTCGACATTCCCGCCGGAAGACTACTTCTCGCCGAAGCCGCCGGTCAGTTCTCGGCGCAGCCGGAGCCGTTAGGCGAGATGCTTGCGTTGTCCGCCTACATCGACGGGTTCTGCCAGGAATGGCACACGGTCGCCTTCATGGATCCTTTTCTCGATCGGCTGAAGGAGTTGTTCCTGACGCTGCGGACAGACGCACCGCGTCCTCTTGCTGCTTCGGTCCGAACCACGTTGCTCATCGCGCTTCTGTATCGCCGGCCGGGCGATCCGCTGCTGCGCGAGCTCGCCGCCGAAGTCGTTGCGGGGTTGGAGGAGGAAACGGATCCCAACGAACTCCTGCGTTCGCGCGTCTTCTTGCTCTTCTACTACGAGCTCATGGGAAACTTCCGTGGGTCGATGCCTCTGGTCCAGATGGCCAAGAAGGCTCGACGCAATCCGCGAATAGCGCCCAGATTGCGGATCTGGGAAGCATTCAGGACATCTCAGTACTACGACATGCAGGGGGAGGGAGACCTCGCCTTCGAAGAGCAGATCGCCGCATTGCGGATCGCCGAAGAGGAAGGCGCACAGATCTCCGCATCGTTCCAACTGGTCGGATGCGCGCACGTGCTGTTGAGCGTCGGGCGTATCGACGAAGCATGCGGCTTTCTGGAGAAGGCGCGCTCCGGACTGAGAGACGATCGCTACATGGAGGTCGTCTACTTCCGCTCCCTTGAACTCTGGACATTCGTGCTGAAGGGCGATCTCCCCCGGGCGCACCAGCTTTGGGACGAGTTTTCCCGGATGCCGATGGTGGGGGTTCCATTCAACACTGCCTACAACCATCCCCCGGTGTTTCTTCTGTGCGAGCGCAAGGAATTCCAGGCGGCCGAAGCCCGGATCGAACGCTGGCGAGTTGCGCTCGCCGGCATGGGCAGCCCGCTGCTGAATTTCAATCTGGACGTGATGGATGCTTTCGTCGCCCTTCGGTCGGGGCGATCCGCCGAGGTGAAAACGATCTTGTCCCGTGCATTCGAGGCAGGAGCGCGCCATGCGTTCCATAAGACGCTGATGTGGGTGCCCCGGATGATGGGTGAACTGTGCAGTGCCGCGATGGAGTTCTCCATACAGCCGGACTACGTTCGCGAACTCGTCCGCCGCCGGAAACTGCAATCCCCGGCCGTGGATGCCCCCTGGCCGTGGCCCGTGCAGATCTTCACCCTCGGACGGTTTCTTGTCCTGATCGACGGAGAGCCGTTGCGCTTCGGCCACAGGCCTCAGTATCGGCTGCTGGAACTCCTGAAGGCGATCATCTCCGCCGGGGAGCCGGGAGCGAGCGCCACGGACCTGGCGGCACGATTGTGGGAGGGACTGGACGGCGATGCGGCGCACGCGGCGTTGACCGTCGCGTTGCATCGATTGAGGAAGCTACTTGGAGGGGAGGAGTCCGTTCGACTCGATGCAGGACGAGTCACCCTGAATGGGGCACGCTGCTGGGTGGACGCGCATGTCTTCGAAGTGCGGTGCAACGAAATCCTGTCCGGCTCCGGTACGAAGGCGGAGGCCGGCGACTGGAAGCGGGCGGTATCGATTTATGCCGGGCATTTCCTCGGTGGAGAAGTGGACTCCGTGTGGTCGATCGGCTATCGGGACCGCCTGCGAGCCAAATTCCAGCGTGCGGTCGTCCGGGTGGCGCGCATGCTCGAGGATCAGGGCCGGTGGGCCGACGCGGCGGAGGTCTACAGCAAGGCCCTGGATGCCGACGCCCTGCACGAGGAATTCTACCGGCGCCTCATGGCTTGCCTGGTGCAAAGGGGCGAGCATGCCGATGCCGTGGGCGTCTATCGCCGGTGCCGCGAAATGCTCACCGGCACGCTGGGCGTGGAACCTTCGCGCGAGACCAGAGCCGTCTTGCAGTCTCTCGGAGTGGCGCCCTGAAGGCGACAGCGCGATGCGGTAATCCATCGGTAAGACCGTTTCGCGTAGGGTTTCGCGGCGAATCCCCACGTTCCATGGAGGCGGGTTGAATGAAGCTCTACGATATGAAGCTCTCACCGAATTGCCGTCGTGTCCGGATCTTCCTCGCCGAGAAAGGCTTGACGATAGAAACCGAGGAATGTTTCGACGCGGAGCGCGCGTGCCTCAAGACGGATTACATCTCCAGGTACTCCCCACGGCTGGTTCCGATGCTGGAACTGGACGACGGTACCCAGATCGGAGAGTCCACCGCGATCTGCCGATACATTGAGCGGCTTCATCCGATTCCTGCCTTGTGGGGAAGGACGGCCCTCGAAGAGGCAATGGTGGAGATGTGGCAGCAAAAGGTGCACTGCGACGGAGAACTCGGTGTCGAAGAAAGTTTCCGCAATGCGTTTCCACCTTTCGCAGGCCGGGGGCTGCCGGGAACGGCCGAGACCGTGGCCCAGATTCCGGAGCTCATAGAAAGAGGCCGGGCACGCTACGGACGCTTTGTCCGGATGCTGGATCATCAACTCGAGCGCAATCCCTTTGTCGCCGGGCAGCAGTTTTCCATGCCTGACATCAGTGCGCTGTGCGCGATCGATTTCGCGCGGTTTACCGGTCTGGAACTGCCGTCCGAACTGAAACATGTCGCTCGCTGGTACGAGGCAGTATCGAAGCGTCCCAGCGCTCAGGCGTGATGGCGGCGAGGGAATGAGCGGACCGGTACTGGATCGGCAGGACCCTGTCCGAGAAATGCCACGCGAGGCTTCGCGCGATAGGTCGAAGCGGAGATAATGCCCGGCCGACCATGCGCGTCCGGTGGATCCGGACGCGTTCATCGATCTCCAGGGACTCCCGCATTCCATGACCACTCACAACCTCTTCACGCCGCTGACACTCGGCGGTCTTCAGCTTTCCCACCGTGTCGTAATGCCGCCGCTCACGCGCATGCGCGCCGATGCTGCCAGCAATGCGGCCAACGCCATGATGGCGCAGTACTACGGGCAGCGGGCCACGGCAGGCGGTTTCATCATCTGCGAGGCCTCGCAGATTTCCCCGGACGGCAAGGGTATCCCCTGCACGCCGGGAATCCACTCGGCCGAGCAGATCGCCGGATGGAAGCTGGTGAGCGACGCGATCCACGCGAAGGGCGGGGTCGCCTACCTGCAGCTGTGGCACATGGGACGTCTGTCCCATCCGTCGCACCAACCCGGGGGCGCATTGCCGATCGCGCCGTCCGCGATCGCCGCGGCCGGAGAAGCGACCACGGCGGATTTCACGAAGGAACCGTTTCCCACTCCGCGCGCGCTGGAGACGGCCGAGATTCCCGCGCTCGTGGACCGCTATGCGCAGGCCGCCCGCAATGCCAAGGCGGCCGGATTCGACGGCGTGGAGATCCACGCGGCCAACGGCTATCTTCTCGAGCAGTTCCTGCAGTCGCGCACGAACCAGCGCACCGACATCTACGGGGGATCCATCGAGAACCGCTGCCGGGTGGTGCTGGACGTCGTGCAGGCGATCAGCCAGGTGTGGGGCGCCTCGCGCGTGGGCATCCGGCTTTCTCCTTACGGGATCGCCAACGACAGCGGCGAGGCTGACCCCATGCCGCTCTATTCGCACCTGATTCGCCAGCTCGACGCGTTCGGGCTGTCGTACCTGCATCTCATCGAACCGCGCGCGGGCGGGGCGGGGCAGAGAGAAGTGGACCACCAGAATGTGCCCTCGGCGGCGCGGCTGTTCCGGCCGATGTGGCACGGCCGCCTCATCGCGGCCGGAAACTTCCGCGCAGAGGGTGCCAACGCAATGATCGCCGACGGAGATGCCGATGCCATCGCGTTCGGCCGCCTGTTCATCTCCAACCCCGATCTGCCGGAGCGTCTCAGGGTGGGGGCATCGCTCACACCGTACAACCGGGCGACCTTCTATTCGAGGGGGCCGGAGGGCTATCTCGACTACGCGACGATGAGCGCCGCAGCGGCGGGCTGACCCTTCGGCGGTCTGCATCCCTGTCCGCCCGGGCTGCAGGGCCGCTTCGGACTCGCTCCGGAGCGGCTTTGCGGGCGATTGTGGGTCAGAACCCTGCCCACCAGGGCTTGTCCGTCTCCGGCCGGTACATCCTGCCGTCGTACCGGAAGACGTGATGCTCGATCGAGGCGGGCGACGGACCGGCAGGATCGCCATTGG
This sequence comes from Betaproteobacteria bacterium, assembly GCA_016713305.1. Classification (NCBI taxonomy): domain Bacteria; kingdom Pseudomonadati; phylum Pseudomonadota; class Betaproteobacteria; species Betaproteobacteria bacterium. The sequence continues at coordinate 278,510 of JADJPK010000031.1, read as the reverse complement.
CCGTTGTGGTCACGGACGCCGACAGCCTGATGTCGTGGTAGCCGTTCGATATCGACTTTTCCATACCGAGCGTCAAGGCGGCGTCCTGCCATACCGCGCCCTGTGACTGCACGCTGAGGCATCCTTTCAGCGAACGTTGCTGGTACATGGGCAGGGTGAGAACGGGACGGAGCGTCCCGCCTTCCGGAACAAGCAGCGTGAGCTCGTCGTTCCAGTTCGCCTCGCCGCAGCTCGCCCCCTGGGCCGCGCTTCTGAAGCGATAGCCGATTGCCCTGAGAGTGGGCGAAAGGCGGTATCGGGCGGTGTCGATGCTCAGGCTGGCGGGGCCGAATTCGGTGATTGCGTCTTCGGCGACGGTGTTCCGGTGGTGGCTCGCCACTCTTCCGGATCTCGCGTCCACAAGGGCGACGACCAACTGCTTCTCGTACTGGACACCGGAATCGAAGGCGATGGCCGCCACCGTCATCCGCGGGTTGTCCGGCCACGGCTTGCAGGCTTCCGCCACGATGTTTCCGTCCGCTTCGGCGGGCACGAGGGCGGGCAGTTTCAAGTTGCGGCTCAGGACTGAATGCACGTCCCTTCCGCAGCCGCTTTCCGCCGCGGACACGGCACCCGCACCACACACGAGCAGCACGAGGAACAGGGCCGCGCCCAAATCCGCCGACGGCAACGACGAAGGGCGTTCCTTCATCTCATTTCTTCCTCTGATCCACGCGAGCACTCGCCGGGTCGGGGCGATCAGTCGAACTTCACGCCCACATCCTGGGTCGTGAGGTCCAGTTCCTTCAGCAGATCGAGCACCAGCGGCTTCACGAACAATCCCGTTTTCGACGTGTACTCGAGGAACTCGAACGTATGCTGCCACGGCTCCCGCTCGGCCTTGCCCTCGCGGATCATGCGGCAGAACTCCTTCTCGAAGCTGCTGTAACCGAACTGGTGGACGTCCACCACGCCCAGCAACGGAATGAGCCGGTGATTGGTGACGATGGGGCTCTGATTGCGGTCCTGGATGAGCCCCCACTCCACGACCTGCCGCTTGATCTCCGCTTCCTCCAGATCCCACGCGTAGAGCGGAAAGAGCAGGCGCGGAACATCGATGTCCGCGCGTGTCTGCCCTCGCCACCAGAGGTTGCGCTCGTCGGCATCGAACATGTCTTCCAGCTTGAGTCCTGCCGTGTCGGTACGCGGACGGCGTTAGGTCTCGCGCGGCGACTCGAAGTGCTGCAGTCCCAATCCGTTCTCCACCTGATAGCGCGAGTACCCGCAGACGATGAGCGGGATGCCTTTCTCGGCTGCCAGGTTGCGCGCCGAGTCGAGCATGAATTCGCCGTCGCTGAAATCGACGGTGCCGTAACTGCCTTCGGCATTGAGGTGCGTGACTGCGTAGCGGAAAAGCTTCACGTAGAACTCGCGCCGCGGCCGGATGAAGACGTGATCGATGTTGAGCCGGGGAAGGATCTCGTCGATGTTTCTCTTCGCAACGGGACTCATGAAGCTGTTGTCCACCGTGCACGCGAGCAGCCGCAGGCGCGGATGCTCGTTCTTCATGCGCTGGGCGAGATAGGTGCTGTCCTTGCCGCCGCTGAACATGAGCAGCGCGTCGTAGCTGCCGCTTCCCGTTCCCTGGGCCGCAGCGAGGATCTGCGCAAGTTCTGCCTCCACGGCGGGATTGCGTGCGCGTTTCGGCGGCTGCCCCTGGGCGTTGATCCGCTCGCACTCGCTGCAGATGCCGGAGGCGTTCAGCGGCAGCATCCTTTCGGACGCACCGCACTGGGTGCATCGCCGATGCAGGCGGCTGCCGACGAACTTGCGCTGCCAGGGCCAGATGTTGCGGACGTACGATTCGAACTGCCTGGCGGTCTTGACGGGATCGACTTCCTTGGCCACGGCGCTCTCCTTGGCGATGGGTTCGTGTGTGGGCCGATGCGCGCCGGAGGATAGCCTATCGAGCAGGCTTCCCGTGAGCCCGAATCCTATGACGCTGTCAGAGCCGGGATCCGGTAGAGGCCGCCCGTGCGGTCGAGGTCTTCCACGGTCCATGGAGCACCCACGCCCTCGAACACCCAGCGCAGGATCTCCCACAGATCGCGGTCGACGAGCGTGTCGTCGAGCGGTTCCAGCGCATCGACGACGGCGTGGATCTCCACGCCGCTCGGAAACGGCTCGCCGCTGCGGCCCACGAAGACGAACATGTAGTGCCGATCGTCGGCCGTGACGAATCCAGGCGCCGAGAGCCCCGTGCGGTCGAGATCGAACTGCCGGGCGAAGAACTCGCGGAACTCGGGGTAGTGGCCCAGCCGGTCCTCCACCAGCACGGGCGAGCATCGCTTGTCCTCGAGCGGCAGGGAATCCGCGATGCGGACGAAAGGAGCGGGTGTCACGCGCGTTCCCCCTTCTTCACACGATCCAGGAACGATACGATCAGCGCGGCGATTTCCGGACCCGAATCTTCCTGCAGGAAATGCCGTCCAGTTACAAGGTGCGGTCCCTCCGCGTGCGGCAGCATCTTCTTGAAGCGGGTGGCGAACGTCCCGTGATCGAAGACGTCGTCCTCTCTTCCCCAGACGATCATGGCGGGCCACCGGCTCTGCGACAGTTCTCGCTCGAGCCACTGGAAGCGCGCATGCCCCCGGGCCGTTTCATCGAGCGGAATCCAGCGCGGCCAGGCCCAGGTGAGCAGGCGGTCCGCAGGATCGGGCAGCACGGCCTCGTAGGCCGCCTGGGCACGGGACTGGAATCGCTTTCGATCCACGACCGAGAGATACATGCCGCGTCCGCACAACGCGGCGTGGCGTCCGAGCAGGTACGGTCCAGCCAGCGGTGCATGCATCGTCCGCCAGGGAAAGACGCGCGTGTGGAATTCGGCGGGCGGAGCCGGCCACGCCCACGTGCTCATGATGACGAGCGCGCGGATGCGCTCAGGATTGGACAGCGCCGCGCCGAGCCCCGTAGGCCCGCCCCAGTCGTGGCAGACCATCGTCGCCCGGCGCAGGTCCAGTTGCCGCATGAGCCCCGCGAGATCGGCGATGTGGCCATCCAGGCTGTGGGCGTGCTCCCGGGGTGGCTTCTCCGACAGGCCGAAGCCGATCATGTCCGGCACGATGACCCGGTGGCCGGCCGCGACGAGCGGGCCGATGAATTCCCGGTAGAGGAACCCCCAGGTCGGATTGCCGTGCAGCAGCACGACGGGATCGCCGGCACCCTCGTCCACGTAGTGCATGCGACAGCCGTTCACGCGTGCGAAGCGCGGCGTGAACGGCCATTGGGAGCGTATGTGATCGGGCAGGTTCTGCGGGCCCGCCGGCGTGCCTGTCATTGAGCGGTGAAACCTCCGTCCACGAGAATCGATTGCCCCGTGATGAACGAGGCGCCGGGCGAACAAAGGAACAAGACGGTCTGCGCGATCTCCCCGGGCACACCGACTCGACCCATCGGATGCATGGCCGCGAAGCCTGCCGCCATCTCTTCGCTGCCGCCGACGAAGCGATCCATCATGTCGGTCTTGACCGCGCCGGGCGCCACGACATTGATCCTGATTCCCGATTTTGCCTGCTCGAGAGCCGCGGAGCGAGTCAGACCGATGACCGCATGCTTGCTGGCCGAGTAGACCGCCGCTCCCGGAAACGCGATGTGCCCGACGATGGAAGAATTGTTGACGATCGCCCCGCCGCCGCTTTTCAGGATCGCCGGGATCTCGTGTTTCATGGCGAGCATCGTTCCCTTCACGTTCGTGCCGAAGACGTCGTCGAAGTTCTGTTCCGTCTCTTCCGTCACGAACCGGCCGTGGCCTTCCGTGCCTGCGTTGTTGAACGCAAAGTCCAGGCGGCCCTTCCAGCCGAACGCTCTTTCGACGAGATGGGCGATCGACGCCTCGCTGCGTATGTCCGCCGCCACGAAGATCGCCTCGCCGCCGGCCTGTTCGATCGTTCTCACAGTCTCGTTTCCTTCCGTTTCCCGCCGGCCGGCGACGACCACTGACGTGCCCTCCCGGGCAAACGCGATTGCCGTCGCCCTGCCGATGCCCGAGCCTGCGCCCGTGACCAACGCCACCCTGCCTTCGAATCCGTTCATGTCCTCTCCTCGAGAGAGACGGGGGTTTGCCCGGAGGATCCGGGCGCATTCCCGTGCCGTCGTGGGGAGGACTGTAGAAGGATGACTCTGGCGTGATAATCCTGGCTCCTGGCAATCTTTGAGTGACGGAGGGTCACAGATGGCGGGCCTCGGGCTGGACAATCTCACGGGTGTGCTCGCCTTCGTCCGGGCTGCGGAGGCTCGAAGTTTCACGACCGCAGCACGGATGCTGGGCATTTCGCCCTCCGGCGTCAGCAAGGCGGTGACCCGGCTCGAGACGAAGTTCGCGGTTCGGTTGCTTCATCGCACTTCCCGCAGTGTCACCCTCACGCCGGAGGGCGTCTCGTTCTACGAGCGATGTCGTCAGATCGTGCTGGACCTGGAGGATGCGGAACAGTCCCTGAGCTCCGTACACCTTGCGCCCCGGGGCCGCCTGCGGCTCACCATGCCGGTATCCGTGGGCCGTCTGCAAGTCGCTGGCTTGGTCCCGGAGTTCCTCGCGCGATATCCGGAGGTGACCATCGAAGCCAGTGCCACCGATCGGCTTGTGGACCTGATCGAGGAAGGCTTCGATGTCGCCATCCGTCTCGGCGAGCCGCCGGACTCCCGTCTCGTGGCGCGCCGGTTGATCGGAGGGACCCTCGTGACCTGTGCTTCCCCGGCGTACCTGAGCACGCACGGTCGTCCGGCCGTCCCGGAGGATCTCGCCCGCCATGAATGCACCCGCTTCGTGGTCCCCAGCCGCGGTGTTCTTCGCGAGTGGTTGTTCCAGCGGGATGGGCAGACGTTCCCGGTGCCGGTGTCGGGGCGCCTCACCTTCGATCACGCCGAGTGTCTGGTCGAAGCGGCGTGCGCGGGTTGCGGGATCATCCAGATCTCCAGCTACGTCACGGGCGATGCCATCCGGCGGGGATCGCTCGAACCGGTCCTGGCCGGGTACCGGGTCCAGAGCCCGGCGCTATGGGTGCTCTATCCGCAGAATCGCCACGCCACGCCGCGCGTGCGGGCGTTCGTGGACTTCCTGGTGCAGGCGGCCGCCGATGGACGCTTCCTGGGCCCCTGAGGTTTGCCGGGGCATCGAGGATCGCAGGGACGGAGGCGCGCAGAGAACTTCCCCAGTACCCCGGTCAGAGCCCGAAGCGGGCGAGCGAACGGATCACCGACCGCTTCTCCCCGGTCAGGAGCCCTTCGGTTCGGGCAGTGCCGCCATGCCGGAGATGCGGATCGATTCCGCCGCCGCCGGCAAGAGATCCGGCACGGGGAGGGCGGACGCAAGGGATTCGAACCATCGTGTGACCGTCGCATTGGCGCGCTCGCCTTGGAGTTCCCCCAGGAAAAGTAGCGGCTCGGGAATGACGTCGAGCGGAACGTCAATCGTCACGCCCGCGTCCAGGCTGCGGATGCCGTTTGCGTAGCCGGTGGCAAACGCGAACGCGACGACCTGCTTGAAGATCTGCACCTCGAATCCGCTTTCCGTCAGCCGGTAAGGAAAGCGGAAGGTCAGCGAGCCGAAGTCGAAGGACAGCCTGCCGTCATCGGACTGCGGACTCGCGCCCGGGCAGCCACAGGCCTCGTCGAACTCCTCGATGTCCGGATAGCCGTCGTGCCGGTTGGTCGCCTCGTGCAGCGTCTTCGTCCACCTGGTTTCCCAGACATCGGGATGGAACAGCCGGCGCTTGAGCCTCGAATAGGCGATCTCGTATTCGCGGGTCAGTTCGTAGATGGTCAGGGTGAACCGTCCGCACTTGGGCGCGGTGTAGGGAAAGGTCTTGGTCACGGTCACGCCGCGGTTCCAGTTCACTTCCCGGCCGATGGTTTCCTCCACTTGCGCCTTGAGACTCAGTACTCCGGCGGTGCCAAGAGTGCTCTCGATGACGCCTTTCAGGTTGTAGGCGCTCTTCTCGCTGAGGCCTTCGGACTTCGCGATCTGGCAACTGCCGGCTGCGCCGCATCGCGCCGTGGTACTGGCGTCGATGTCCTCCCAGCGTTCGTAGATGTCGACGTCCACGCGGGAGCGTCCGGAGTCGAGCGTCTGGAAGAATCGTCCGACGCGTCGCCGGCCTGCGAAATATGCGGTCATGGAATCCTCCTCTGGAGACGCCGCGCCATCGGGCTACGTGGCCGATGCGGGCGTCGGCAATGCGCCATGCAGGGGTCGCCGCCGTACCGTTCGCCATCGCGCAACGGCAGTCACGGTGCGGAAGGACGGTGGCGGCGATCCCGCCCGTTCCGTCCTACATCTCGTGCGTTTCCGTCCTGCGTCTCAGCGGCGACGGGCGGTCGGCGGGCGGTGGCGGCGAAACCGGAGGCTCCGCGGCGGGAGGTGCCGGCGGCACGGGGTCGGCGCGCGAGCGCGCGGCTCGCACGATCAGCCGCACCTTGCTGACCGCTTCACCCTTGCGGTTGTCGAACACCACGTAGTAGTTGCCGGCGCTGGGCAGCGTCACGGAGAACGACATGGCGCGTTCGACGGGTGCGGTGAACAGCGGCTCCGTCACGTCCGGATAGCGCTTGGCGTCCTCCTCGCCGATGAGGGACAGGAGGATGCGGGAAGAGGCCTGGACCGCGATCGCCAGCTGGGCGTCCTTCGGCACGTTGCGCAGCCGGAGCGTCTTGTGGACGCCGGGCGGGACGTCGGCCGTGATGCGCGCCTGGCCCGTCTGGGCAAGCGCGCGGGAACTCCACGTCCCCGCGATCAGGCAGGCGCAGGCGGAGAAGACTACTTTCCGTCGAAGGCGATCTTGCACTTGGCACCTGCCGGAATCGCCAGTCCGGGATTGGGCAGTTCCAGGCGGACGCCGAACGTGCCGCTCGCCGCGTCGATGACCGAATCCACCGTGATCACGGTTGCCTTGAAGCGTCCGTTGGGGGCCTCCGGCCGGACCGTCGCCCGAGCGCCCTTGCGGATCCTGCCGAAGTGCGTCGCCGGGATCACGACTTCCACGTGCAGCGGGTTGACTTCCGCCAACCGGAGGATCGGATCCTTCACGTTCGAAGTGGCGAAGCTGCCGGAGGACATGTACCGCTCCACCACCACGCCGTCGAACGGCGCACGGATGGTGCGAAGCTTCAGCACTTCCTCGGACCTCTGCAGTTCCAGTTCGTTGAGGCGGCGGTTCTCGCGGGCTTCCCGCAATTCCGATTCGGCCAGTTCGCGCTGCGTCCGGGCCTCGTCGAGCGCGCCGGCGGAGACGAAGTTCTGCTTGAACAGCTCGACCGTCCTCTGCTCCTTCTTGGCGGCGAAGTCGAGCCGGGATTCGGCGGCCCTGAGCGGGCCCTCCATCGTGGCCTTGGACCGGGCCAGTTCCACGGCCGCGCGCTCCGCGCCGGATTCCAGATTCACCAGGACCGTGCCCTTTCGGACCATGTCGCCGCGGCGCACCAGGACCTGCTCGATCAACCCTTCGACCGGGCTGCGGATCTCCACGGTGTCGCGCGCCTCGATGAGGCAGTCGTAGTCTTCGGCCGCCATGGCGGTGCTGCATTGCAGAAGGCAGAGAGCCGCCAGGTACTTCGGATCACGCAGGGCGAAGAGCATTGAAATAAGAGATCAGTAAGAGATTCGATCGCGGGTGCGGACGATTCTGGACATAAGCCGCAACAATGTAAAGGTAAGAAAACTCGACAGGTTTTCGCCGCGAAATGAACGTTGTTCAGCGATAGACAAGCGGCACCGGCGAGAGTATTTTTCATCCCGTCGTGAGGAGACCATTCCTATCGGCGCCCCCGGCGCCACCCTCGCGCGCAACAAAACAAAGAATCAAGCAGTTGCCCTGAGGCGAATCGTTCCGTTCCCCGGTCCTTCCCTCGTGGTGCTGCTTCTGCGCGGCGCATGCGACGCGCAGACATGCTCGCTCGGAAGGGGTGATTTCGCGCGGGCTGGTGCCGGTTCTCCGGCGAGGGTGGCCCGCCACGCCCGTGTCTGCAGCACGGGCTCACCCGTTGCGGGTTGCTCGACCCCGGCCGATCCGGCTTTGGCTGTGATGAAGCCGCCGCAGATCGCGGCAAGGGGTCGGCTATGCTCGGGCGAAACGCATTCAATCGGTTCTTCCATGGTCGCCGCGCGACCGCTCAACGTAGAACCCCGATCCCCTTCCGCCGAAAGGCGTTCTTCGAGGCGCTGGAGCCGCGGGTGCTGCTCTCGGCAGACCTCCCGGGGGGGGCTGTTCCCGAAATCCTCCGCAACAATGCGCCGGACACGACGGCACCGATCACGGTCAACATCAACCCCGGCCCTGCCTCGGTCGATCCCAACATCGCCACGCCGGCCGGATGGCTCGACACCCCCGAGCGCGTCTGGACCGTCTCGGGCAGCGTCGACGGTGGCCTCACCGGGGGCGACAACGATCGCGACACCTTCATCATCGGGCCCGATGCCACGGTCAGCGGCCTGATCGACGGCGGCGCGGGCGGATTCGATTCGCTGGTCATCGCGGAGCGGCGCGTCACCATCGCCATCTTCGATGCCACAGGTCCGTCCTCCGGGACGGTGCGTCTGGACGACCAGACGATCGCCTACGCCAACATGGAGCCGCTGCCTGACAACACCATCGCGCCGGACAAGGTGTTGAACCTGGCGACCGCGGGTGCAGACACGTTCCGGGTATTCGATGGCGTCACCGTGGGCACGCTGCTCATCGACAGCCTCAACGGAACCTTCGAGGACCACACGCTGCGCGAGCCGCAGCAGAACCTGCTCATCAACGCGAACGCGGGCGACGACGTCATCAATTTCGATGCGCTGCTGTTCGACAGCCGCATCGTGATCGACGGTGGAGAAGGCAACGACACGGTGGACGTGAGCGGCCGGGCCGTGTCGATGACGGCTGTACGCCAGTCCGACGGCACGATTCTTCTGGTCGAAGGCACCGGGCCGGCGGTGGAGCTGCGCAACGTGGAAACGGTCCTCGGGGCCTCGTTCACGTTGACCGCGAACGGTGTTCCGAACTGGGTGGAGCAAGGGCCAGGCGGCATCGGCAACGCGGCCGGTTTCCCGCTGTTCCGCGGCCAGCCCTGGGCGGGCGCCATCCAGGCGATCGCGGATCATCCGCTCAATTCCAACATCCTCTTCGTCGGCACGGTGAACGGCGGCGTCTGGCGCTCCACCGATGCGGGCGCCACGTGGTCCACGACGACCGACCAGTTCCCGTCGCTGGCGATCGGCGCTCTGGCCGTCAGCACCCACGACAACACCGGCGCGCTCGTCACGGCGGCGACTCCCGTGGAGAAGCTGGTCGTCTATGCCGGCACCGGCCAGTTCAGCAACCAGTACACGGGCGGCCAGAGCGTCGGCCTCATGCGTTCGGTCAACGGCGGCGCCACCTGGGAACTGATCACGCCGCCCGACATGGCGGGCCTGCCCATCGCATCCATCGTGGCGACGCGCGACGGCGCACAGGACGTCGTCGTCGTCGGCACCATCGCCAATTCCGTCACGTCGCGCGACGACACCGGTGCTCTGCAGACGCGCGTCGCCCGTGCTGGCGGCGTCTTCCGCAGCACCGATGGCGGGCAGACCTTCACCAAGTCCGAGATCGTCGCCGCGCCCGCGCAGCCGGGTGTCTATCACTTCCCCGTCAGTTCCGTGACGTCCATCGTCCAGGATCCGGGCAATCTCTCGCGCCTTTACAGGGGGGTGGTGGGCGGGGGTGTCTACCAGTCGGACAACGCCGGCGCCACGTGGACCAACATCAACGGCACGCTCGGTGTCGCCGCGGATGGCGTCGACAACGATGCCTATCTGGGCGTCGACAATCCGGAGGAAGGAGCCGCCGGGGCTGCCCGCATCGTGCTGTCCGTGCGCGAGAACCGCACCGCCAACGACAACCCGGTCTATGCCGCGCTCATCGGCACGACCGACTGGCTGATGGGCGTATGGCGCAAGGCTCCGGCCAGTGCCAACTGGGCGCTCGTCGGCACCAATCCGCCCCCGCGCGATCCGATGTATGCGGAAGACGTCTCCATGTCGGGCGGGGCCGCAGTGGACATCGTGGCGGGCGCGAGCCCCACGATCACCCGCAAGGACGCGGGTGGCAGCTTCGTCACCGATGGCTTCGTCGCCAACCGCGAGATCGCCGTCACGCTCCCGGGCGGCACCGCGACGCTCTACCGCGTGACGGCCGTCACGGCCACCACCCTCACGCTCGCCGCCGGTTCCAACATCGCGGCCGGCGCCGGCGTGGCGGGCGCCGTGATCAACCAGGTCTCCCGCACGCCCATCCAGATCAGCGGCAACCCGACCCTCACCATCGCTTCCGGTGGGACCGCGGGCGTCATCACGATCACCCGGCCCGCAGGCGCGGGGACCTGGGGTGCGGACGGGTTCATGCCCGGCCACCTCGCCACGGTGTCCGGCACGGTCAACAACAACGGCCGCTACTTCGTGACCGCCGCCACCCCCACGGTGCTGACGCTTCGATCGATCAGCAACACACCTGCGGCGTTCGTCGCGGAGCCCGCACCCGCGGCGGGAATCGTCATCACCGGTGCACTGGCCATTCCCTCCACGCCCGGCAACGTTCAGCCGCAGGTGCACGTGGGCCAGCAGGGACAGCGCAATTTCGCTCTCGCCGTGGACGCAGCGGAAAACGTGTTCATCGGCGGAGACACGGCGCAACTCGGCACGAACCTGTTCTGGTGGGACAACCGTGCGGCGCCCAACGGGCAGGTCTGGCGTCCCGTCATGCCGACCGGGACGCACCCCGATGCGCGCGTGATCACCTTCGACAGCACGGGCCGCATCCTTCAGAGCGATGACGGCGGCGTCTATCGCATGCCCAATCCCGCGACCACGGCGCCGGCCACGGCCCGGACCGCCTTCACGTTCGCCAACGGCGCTTCCTCGACCATCACCCGCACGGTCGCGAGCGGCAGTTTTGTCACCGATGGATTCCAGGCCGGCATGCGGTTGTTCATCCGCAATGCGCAGGACAACGGCACGCTGGCCAACGTGAACTTCGGTCAGTACACCATCGCGTCGGTCACGGCCCAGACGATCACGCTGGCTGCCGGAGACTCGCTCAGCTCGGCGCTCATCGGGACGTTCACGGTGACCCTCGAGGGCATCCGCTGGGAAGTGCTCAACAACGGCATTCGCGCCGTCGAAGTGCTCTCCGCAGCGTACGACCCGTTGAACAACATCGTCTTCATCGGGACGCAGGACAACGGGATCGCGGAGCAGCCCGGCGCCGTCAACGGCACGGACGATGACGGTGACGGTTTCGTCGACGAGGCGGACGAGCGCTTCGCGTGGGATGAGGTGGTGGTCTTCCGGCGTTCGGGCGACGGCAACACGGCGCTCGCGGTGCCCATCAACACCGACGCCGACCCGGCCTTCGAGCAGGTGCGCCGTTACACGATGGGCAACAGTTTCGAAACGCTCGGATTCCGCCTCTTCGACGCCACCGGCAACATGGTCGCCGGGTCCAACCACCACGTGGGGCTCACAGCCGCCACGACCGACACGGTCAATGTGGCGGTCAATGCCGGGACGGGCGTGCTGACCAGCGCGGCGGCACACGGCTTCTCGAATGGCGACGTGGTCTGGGTCGACAGCACCGGCAACCTTCCGGGCGGCGCCACAGGCGCCGGAAGCTACTTCGTGGTGGGCGTCACTGCAGCGAGCCCCACCACGTTCCAGCTCGCCAACTCCAACGGCGGAACACCCGTCACCTTCACCAATGCCGGCACGGGCCAGGTGTCGGTCACGAACCGCTTCACGGCGCTGTCTACGCGCGACACGAATCTCATCGGCTCGTTCATCGAGTATCCGTACACCGTGAACACGGTGGACTCCTCGCGGATGCTGCTGGGGATCACTCGTCTGTACGAAAGCACGAACATCGGCACGGGCGGCGCAACGCTCTACGACGGTCTTGATACCGTGCAGCGCCTGTCGCTGCCGGCAGCCGGCACGAACAACGGCGGCGTGTTCAGTTCGGTGGTGTACGGCGGCCGCAAGGGCGGGACCAACAACGCCGACTTCATCGCCGCATCGCGCGGCAACGAGGTGCTGGTCCGCACGGCCCGCACCGGGGCAGGAGGGGTCGCCGCGGACTTCACCACGCTCACCATTGGCGGGGCGACGTCCATCGAGGACATCGCGGTCGATCCGGAAGATCACGACGTGATCTTCGCGGCCACCGACACCGGAGTCTGGCGGCGCACCACCGGCAATGATTGGGTACTCGTGTCGCAGCGGATGAACAATCCGGACGTGCGCAGCGTCGAGACCACGCGGATGGGCGGGCACCTGATTCTGCTGGCCGGCGGAGCGGCGGGAACCTATCGCGCCATCGATCCTGCTCCCGGCGGCATCTGGACGGAATTCGGCAACGGGCTGCCCAACGCCCTGGTGTTCGACCTCGATCTCACGGAACGCACGGCGGCGGCTTTCGGTGCCGCCAACGAAGGCGACGTGCTGCTCGCGGGAACACAAGGCCGTGGCGCCTGGACCGTGATGGGGGCGGAGTCTTTCCTCACCCAGCCGTCCACGCTGCGCATCGACGGCGGCACCGGAGACGACGAGTTCGTCATCCGCCGCAGCCCCACCAACGCTTCGCAGGTCGAAGTTCGTGTGGGGCTGACAGGCGAACTGGTCTACTCGGCGTCCATCGACACCCTGCAGAAGATCGAGGTCTTCGGCAACGGTGGCAACGATACCCTGACGGTCGACAGCACGAACGGACCGCTCAGCCTGCCCGAAGGCATTCATTTCGATGGTGGCGCCGGTGCCGGCAACCGGCTGGTGCTCGAAGGCCAGGCCCGCGAAAGCAAGACGGTGACGGTGGATGGCGCCCGGACGACCATCAAGTCCTACGACTCGCGATTCAGCCGCGCCCAGAGTGTGACGTACGAGAACGTCACGGCGGCCAACGTGCAGGACAACGTCGCGGCCGCGACGGAGAGCGAGAAATTCGGTGCCGGTCTCAACTTCCTGTTCAACTACCTCGACGCTTCCGGCGACGGCGCGTGGGACGAGATCGCGCTGGTCGGCAATTCCCTGCCGCGCGCGCTCCAGGGACGCAGCACGGCGACCAACGCACCCGCGGGCACCGATGCGCCGGGAGACGGCACTTCGGCGGGCAGCATCGCGACCGACGCGGTCCTGAGCGGTTTCCGCCGGCTGATCGAGGAAGGCCCCAACGGATTCACGCTGGCCTCCATCCCCGGGCTCACGGCGACCCAGTTGCAGCAGAAGCTCGACGCACTGGACACGACGGACGGCAACGTCACGATGACCTCGTCGGCGGGCAACACGCGCTTCGACGCGACGATCGTCCGCCGCCTGGAGGGCCAGGCCGACATCGACATCCTGACGTCGCAGCTCGGCGGCATCGTGGACCTGTCGGGCAAGCTCACCATCGGTGCGGAAGTCACGCTGCGCGTCGTGTTCGGCGTGGATGCGGATGGCTTCTACATCGACACGACCGGCGGCAACACCCGCATGACCGTGCGCGACATCGGCATCGAGGGCGATCTCAACGCCTCCGGCCGCATCGGCTTCCTCGATGTCACCCTCGCGGATGCCTCGCTCGAGGTGGATCCCGCGCTGCGCCTGGACGTGGTCCTCAAGGACAATGCCGGCGGCGACGAGAAGCTTCGCATCGCCGATCTCGACAGCGCCATCGGCACGCCGTCCGCTCTGGAGCAGACGCTGGATTTCACGGTCGCCGGTTCGGCGGCGGATGACATCTCCGTCACGGTGGATGCCCGCGTGGCCGCAGTGCTTCCCGGCGATGCGCCGCCCTTCGACCTGGGCTCGGCGGATGTCACGTTCACCTGGGGCAGCATCACCGATCTGTCGACGATCGAGATGACGGCCAGCGCCCGCGCGGCGCCGACCCTGATCGACTCCCTCCGCGTGGGTGCGCAGCAGGTGCTGGACCAGATCCGGTCCCTGACCGATTTCTCGGTGACGTTCAACGGCAAGGAAGTGCCGCTCCTGCAGGACTCGCTCGATGCCATCGTCGACATCGCGAACTTCATCCAGACGAACATCATCGATCCCATCGGCACCGCCTCCGGCCAGGTGCGTTTCGGTTCGATCCAGGAGCTCATCGCCAATCTGGCCGAGGAACTGGGGGTGCAGGCGGACGCACTGGGGCTGAACTTCGACAGCGCCACGAAGGAACTCACCTGGGATCTCGCCTTCACCCAGCAGCTGTTCTCGGCGGAGGCGCTGGATCTCGGTTTCGATCTCGAGGCAGGTCTCGCCGATCTCAGCTTCTCGTCGGACGCCTCCGTGACCGGAGAGCTCGACTTTCACGTGGGCGTGGGCATCGACTTCGACAATCTGCTCGCCACGCCTGCCGATCCCACTGAGTGGATGTTCATCCGCGATCCGTCCGTGGCGGCGGAACTCATCCTCAGTGCGGAGAACCTCGATGCGGAAGCCCGGTTCGGCTTCCTCTCCGTGGGCGTCGTGGACGGATCGATCACCGCGAATCCGACCTTCACGCTGTCCCTGGCCGAACCTGGCAGCGGCAACGCCAACGGGCGCATCGACTTCTCCGAACTGCTCGACGCGCTCGGAACGGCCAACCTCGCCTTCAGCGGCTCGGCCGAGGTGGTGCTGCCGATCAGCGCGCCGTTCATCGGCCTCGTGGCCAGCCCGTCCACGGCCATCACGCTCAACTGGACCAATCTCGCCGATCCGAACACGATCGACGTCGACATTCCTTCGTCCCTGACCGACCTGTCCCGCTTCACGAACATGAACGCAGGAACCCTCGTGAGCCTGCTCGCGCAGATCACGGGCTGGCTGTCGGATCTCAAGAATACCGATGCCTTCAGCGTCGACGTTCCCCTGGTCGGTGACGTCGTACGGGGAGCGCTCGAACTCGGCGACCTCATCCAGAAGGCGCTGATGTACGACGACAACGGCACGGCGGACACGCTGGACGACGACACCGCCAAGCTGGTCGACAAGGACAACAATCCCCGCTTCAACACGGCACAGCAGCTTGCCGAACGGCTGGTGGAGATTCTCGGCGCCGGCAGTCCGGTCACCTGGGATGCGGCCCGCGAATCCATCGTCGTCGATCTCTCCCTGCAGCGGACCTTCGCGCAGATCGACACCCCGCTCGATTTCAACATCGATCTCGGCGCGATCGGCGATGTGACGGGTGACGGTGCGCTCAAACTGTCTGCCGACGGCGAACTGGGCATTCGCCTGGGGATCTACCTGGGCGAGGAAGGCTACGTCACCCTGTCGGAGTCGACGCTCCTGTCGTCCCTGAAAGGCGGCGCGATCACCTTCAACAAGGACCGCGTGATCGCAGCCCCGGAGGAAGTGAAGAACTCCTACGGCCAGCTGACCGACGACGCCAAGTTCAAGCTGAACATCAACGGCGCCGCGTCGGACGTCGAGGTCACGGTGACCAAGGCCGCCGCCGAGACGAACCAGACCATCGATGATCTTCTTGTCGACATCAATGCCGCGCTGGCGGCCGCGGGCGTCGCCAGCCAGGTGCAGGCCGCGAAGGACGGCAACCGTGTCGTTCTCAATGCACAGGGCGGCGTCACCGCTCTGAAGTACAAGTCCGCCAGCAGTGCCGCCGCGCAGTTGGGCTTCGCCACGAACCAGACGGGCGATACCGTCGAGGGACAGCTGCGCGTGCGCGCCCAGTCCGAACTCATCGGCAGGCCCGGACGCCTGTCGGGCGATGCGACGTTCACGGTCGCGATGAACAGCGTCAACGGCGGCTCGCCGGTGACGGTCACCGTGCCCAAGTCCGAGACGCCGGCGAACATGAGCATCCTGGACGTCGTGAACGACGTGCAGAACGCCATCGACAATGTCGAAGTGGGCGGCGTGCAGATCCTCAAGAACAAGGTGGTGGTCGGTTCCGAGGGACGCCGCCTCACGTTCACGGCCAAGGAACCGGGCACGACCAGCTTCGTCATCAACGCCAGCGGAGTCGCCGTATCCGAACTCGGTCTTGGCACGGCCAATACCGGCAGCCCCGCCGATATCGTCATCACCACGCGGGATGGCGTGCGCCGCGAGGTGAACTTCGATGCGCTCACCGATACCGCGACGCTCGGTGACGTCATCAATGCGATCGAGAGCCAGACAGGCGGCCGTGTCCAGGTCGAGTTCACCGACGAGAATTCGCGCTTGCGACTGCGCGACACGTCACCCTCCGGATCGGCAGTGTTCCGGATCGACAACGCCATTGGTTCCAACGCGGCGAGTCTGCTCGGCATCCTCGGCTCCGACGTGGTGGATCCGGACGATCCGGACGAAACGCCGGACCACATCATCGACAGCGCGCCCCTCGGAGGCGTCGACATTCTCGACCGGCTGTTCATCGAGGACGCACACGCGCGGGCAGGCTTCGAGATCGACACGCCCGACGCTTACGTCATCACTGCCGCCAACGAGGTCGCCGGCGGCAGCGGGTCAGCTCACGGCGGACGCACAGTTCACCATCACCAGCAATTCGTTGAACGGCGGTGCGGGCGTCGCCGTCTCGGTGTCGGTTGCGGACACGGCCGCCAACGCGAACATGGCGGACATCGTGACCGACGTCCAGGCCGCCATCGACAACGTCGAGGTGGGGGGCGTCAAGATCCTCCAAGGGCAAGGTCTTCGTCGGCGATGACGGCGAGCGCCTCATCTTCCGCAACGAGGCCGAAGGAACCACATCGTTCACGATCACCGCATCCGGTACCGCCGTGTCGGAACTGGGTCTGGCGCCCACAGGCACGGGCGAAGCGGAGGGCGTCGTGCTCGCCGCGAAGTTCGGTTTCGTGGGCGTCTCGCTCAAGGGCGATGGCCACCTCGAAGGCGAGATCCGCATGGATCTGCAGGATCCCGGCACCAGCCGGGCCGACGGCAAGATCACGTTGAAGGAGCTGATCGATGGTCTGGACGACATCGACACCCTCATCGACGCGCCCGAGGTGAACGGCAACGGCAACCTCACCTTCAGCGTCGACCTGGAGCCGTCGTTCGGCCTCATCCAGACCGGGGCCGAGCCGACCGTCACCGTGGACATCACGGACATCGGCGACCCGTTCGATGGCCAGGCGCCCGTGATCAGCATCACGACGTCCGGGTTCGATCAGCTGGGCAACTTCGACGACATCGGTTTTGCCGACGTGCTGGAAGCGTTGCGAAGCCTCGTCGACTTCCTGCAGGAGTTCGAGGAGTTCGGCTTCCTGAACGAGCAGATCCCGCTCATCAATGTGAGCGTCAACGACATGCTCGGCTACGCCGACGAATTCGCCGCGGCGCTGGACCAGGTGGAGGCGAATCCTGCAGGCACGGTGCAGTTCCTCGAGCAGAAGTTGAAGGAAGCCTTCAACATGCCTCAGGACAGCGACGTCCTGGGGCTGTCCCTCATCGAGGACGGCACGGACACCTTCCTGCGCTTCGATCTCACGTTCAAGCCCGGCTTCTCCGAATCCCTGCCCATCGGGTTCGAACTGCCTACACAGGCCTTCGAACTGTCCGGGGGCGCAGATTTGCGCACGCAGGGCAATCTCGACCTCACGCTGGCGTTCGGTCTCAATCTCGCCGACCCGACCGAGATCGTCGTGTTCGGCGACACGGGCATCCAGGGGCACATCGATGCGGGAGCTGAAGACATCTCCTTCGCCATCGGCCTGGGCGATCCCGACGGCGGGCCCTTCATCGGCGGCAAGATCGTCGGCGGCAGCCTGGGCATCGAAGGCAACTTCGGTCTCACGCTGAAGGACTCCGCGCTGACAGGCAGCACCGACGAATCCAAGCGCATTCTGCTCACCGACCTCTTGTCCGATCTCGGTGGCTCGGTCGACGTGGGCATGAGCATCGACGTCGACGGCACCCTGCCCGTGTACTTCCCCACCGAGAGCCTGTACCGCGGCGACATCGTGATCGGCGGCCACCTCTCCGCGTCCATCGACGACGGCCTCGTCATCGGTGGCACTGCCGGTCCCTCCGCCGATCAGTTCATTTACGTCGCGCCCGAGATCCTCACGTTCGATTTCAGCCAGTTCAGCGCGATGGACAACCTGCTGCTGATCATCGACGGGGTCGACGGCTTCCTCGCGCTGCTGCAGGACTTCCTGGATGGCGAGGTGGCGGGGCTCAAGATGCCGCTCATAGGCGACAAGCTCTCCAGTGCGGCCACATTTATCGAGGACTTCCGCGAGAGCTTCATCGACGAGCTGCGCAACGTCGTGGAGACGGCCAACGACCCGTCGGCCAACTTCATCTCCGTCAAGCTGTACGAGCTGCTGCACGACACCATCCAGATCAACGGCCAGGGCATCCTGGGGGACCGCAACGAGGACGGCGAGATCACCGTCGAGGACATCGGGCTCAACACCAATATCGACGAGCCGGGCGTGCCGCTGCGCGAGATCTTCATGGACTGGGACATCCAGCTCGGCGGCAACCTGGTCACGGCCGGCACGGGCATCGACTTCGACCTCGGCATTCCCGGCCTCGGCCTGGAGACGCGTGGCGCGATCGAAGTGAGCGTGGACTAGGAAGTCAACTTCGGCTTCGGCATAGGCGGCGGCAAGGGGTTCTATCTGAAGCTGGACAACCCCGACGAACTGCGCATGGACATCGACGTGACGCTGCCTGGCGCGGGCATCACCGGGACGCTGGGTTTCCTGCAGGTCGATGCCTCGGACAACGGCAACACGGGTCTGGGCGCGAGCATCGCAGTTGACCTGTACACGACGACCGGCGAAGACGAGCGGGTAGGCATCACGGACTTCGGCAACATCCGGCTCAATGCCGGCGTGGCCGCCGAGGCGAACGTCGATCTGGGCCTGGAGCTGCGTCTCAACAACGAGCTGATTCCCAACGCCGAATCCGCATTCCCCAAGCTGCAGGCCGACTTCGTCCTCGAGTGGGCGATCGGTGACCGCGACGCGGGAGAGTTCGTCAGCTTCAGCGCGATCGGCGATTCGATCCAGGAAGGCCTGAAGCTGGTCGAGTTCCGCAACATCGGCATGGACATGGGAACGTTCATCTCCCAGTACGTGCAGCCGATCGTGAAGGAAGTGCAGAAGATCACCGAGCCGCTGCAGCCGCTCATCGATGCGCTGACCACGCCGATCCCCGTGATCTCCGATCTCGCCGGCAAGCCGATGACGCTCATCGACATCGCCCAGGCGATCACCCCGCCCGAGAAGTTCAACGTGGGGCTGATCCGCGACATCGCGGGCTTCATCACGCTGATCAACAACATCCCGACCGACACCGATACGCTGTTCATCCCGTTCGGCGGCTTCAAGGTCTACGACATCAACAACCCGAACCTGCGCGGCAACCTGTCGAGCAGGAACAGCACGGTGCGGCAGACCCTCACGCCCACCAACACGTCGTCGTACGACTTCAACCAGACGATGTCGCAGCTGCAGGCCTCCAATCCGGGCGCCAGCCGGACGACCACGTTCACGAAGAATCTGGGCAACCAGACCTTCGGCCAGATGATCTCCTTCCCGATCATCACCGATCCGGGCCCGATCTTCGGCCTGCTGATGGGCAACGACGTCACGCTGGTGCGGATCGACCCGCAGCCGCTGCTGTTCGACTTCCGCTACTCGCAGTTCTTCCCCATCTGGGGTCCGCTGGGCGCCGCCATCGAGGGGCGCTTCAATGTCGCCATCGACTTCGCCTTCGGCTACGACACGCTGGGCATCAAGCGCTTCTTCGACGGCGGCTTCAAGAATCCGCTGTCGCTGATCGACGGCTTCTTCATCGATGACCTCAACACGAGCGGCGTCGACATTCCCGAGGTCCACTTCGGCGGCGGCATCACCGCGTCGGCGGAAATCAATCTGGGCGTGGCCAAGGCCGGCGTGGGCGGCGGGATCTTCTTCACCGTCGACTTCAACCTGCACGACCCGGACGAGGACGGCAAGATCCGGCTGTACGAACTGGCCACGAACTTCCTCAACGAATTCAAGTACGGCGAGCCGGCGCTGTCGCCGCTGGCGGTGTTCGACGTGACCGGCAGGATATTCGCCAAGCTCTTCGCCTACCTCAAGATCGACCTCCTGCTGTTCTCGGTGGACAAGGAATTCAACATCACCCCCGAGATCACCATCGTGGACTTCGACATCCCGTTCACGCGGATCCCGACGCTGGCCACGGAACTGCCGGACGGCGTGCTTCAGCTCAACATGGGCAAGTACTCCAAGGACCGCCTGGAGGGCAACGAGAACGACATCGCCGAGCAGTTCTTCGTCAAGCAGTCCGGCGCGGGCAAGGTCAAGGTGTGGGCCCCGAACCTGGGCGTCACCGAGTCCATGGCGCAGGAGTACGACGTCGACTCGCGCATCATCGCGCTGGGCGGCGAGGGCGACGACATCATCGACCTGTCCCAGGTCACGGACACGAACATCGTGGCCGAGGTGGAAGGCGGCACGGGCAACGACATCATCCGTCTCGGTGCCGGCCGCGGCATCGTCAAGGGCGGCGACGGTGACGACACCATCGAAGGCAGCGACCTCGCGGACATCATCTATGGCGAGGGCGGCGCCGACAAGATCAGCGGCAAGGGCGGCAACGACTTCATCGCCGCCGACAAGGCGCGGCTCGACAAGGAGGAAGTCGTCCTCTCGGCCGGAGCGAGCCTGGCTGACGGCGCCGACATCGTCGATGGCGGCGCGGGCGACGACATCATCATCGGCGGTGGCGGCGCCGACGTGATCGGCGGCGACGCCGATCCGGGCACGGCCCCGGGGGCCGATACGCCGGCCGGCAACGACGTGATCTTCGCCGATGGCGTGGTGTTCACGCTGACCGCGGCGGGAGACTTCTTCAGCTTCGATCCTGCCACCGTCAAGGACACGAACAAGGGCGCGAGCGGCGGTGCGGACATCGTCTTCGGCAACGGCGGCAACGACCGCATCTGGGGCGGCAAGGGCGACGACACCATCCAGGGCAATACAGGCGACGACACCATCTTCGGCGAGGACGGCTTCGACACGCTCCAGGGCAACGACGGCGCGGACACGATCGACGGCGGCAAGCAGGACAACACCATCCTCGGCGGTGCGGGCAACGACACGCTGATCGGTGGCGACAACAAGGACTTCATCCGTGGCAACACGGGACAGGACACCATCCGCGGCGGTGCGGGATCGGACGAGATCTATGGGGACGAGGAAGACGACACCATCTTCGGCGAATCCGACGCCGACAAGATCTACGGCGGCGGCGGTGCCGACATCATCGACGGCGGCGCTGGCAACAACCTCATCTTCGGCGACGACAAGGACGGCGAGAACACCGGGACGGCGGGTGGCGACACCATCACGACGCTGAACGACAGCAACACCATCCACGGCCAGGACGGCGACGACGTCATCACGTCGGGCGACGGTCTCGATCTCATCTTCGGTGACGCCGGCAACGACACGATTCAGGCAGGCGGCGGCAAGGATCTGGTCTTCGGCGGCGTCGGGAACGACATCATCCGCACGGGGGCGGGCAACGACCGTGTCCTCGGCGAGGACGGAAACGACACGGTCTTCGGTGACGCCGGAATCGACGAGATCCTGGGGGGCCTGGGCAACGACCTGCTGTACGGCGGCATCGGCGAGGCCGGCGGCGACACGGGGGCGAACTCCATCGATGGCGGGCTCGGAGACGATCAGATCTGGGGCGATCTCGGAAACGACACGATCCTGGGCGACGACGGTTCCGACACCATTCACGGTCTGGCGGGCAACGACGACATCGACGGCGGCGACGACCTCGACCACATCTTCGGCGACGGCGGCGACGACCGGATCATCGGCGGCTTCGGCAACGACGATCTGCATGGCGGCGGCGGCCAGGACATCATCTGGGGCGGCTTCGAGAAAGTCGGCCGCGCCAACTTCGACCTCAACGTCTCGTCCAACTTCATCAATCCCTTCGCGTTCGATCTGAACGAGGCGAGATTCGACACCGGCTTCGTCCCGCCGCGCATCAACGCGGTGGCCCTGGACAACCTGTCCGTGGACGGCGACCTCGCCGACGGCCAGGATTCCCTTCACGGCGACGGCGGCATCGACTTCCTGTTCGGCGGCTTCGATACCGACGATCTCTTCGGCGGCGACGATTCGGACTACCTGGACGGCGGCGTCAGCGATGCCATCGTCCGTGGCCAACGTGGCCACGACGTCATCCGTGGCGGCGGCAACAACGACACGCTGTTCGGCGGCACCGGCATCGACCAGCTCTACGGCGACAGCGGCGCAGACTTCCTCTACGGCGATGCCGGCCGGGACAACGACGCGGGCGTCACCGTCAACGGGATCGGCGGCGACCAGTCGGCCGTCAACGGCCAGCAGGCCGGCCAGCGGCTCTACGGCGGCGACGGCGTCGACCGCCTGCACGCCTACTCGGATGTGCGGCTCATCGACGGCGACGCGGCGATTGCCGCCGAGACCGCCCGCATCGGCGACGAACTCCATGGCGGGTCGGGCAACGACCTGCTGTTCGGCAACCTGCGCCAGGACACGCTGCTGGGCGACGACGGCAACGACTACCTGCACGGCGACCGTCTGGCGGGACCCGTCTACGGCGACAGCGTGCTGGCGGACATCATCGGCGGCAGCGATCTGCTGTTCGGTGGTTCGGGCCAGGACCAGCTCTTCGGCGGCGGCGGCGACGACGACCTGTGGGGCGGCGCCGACGGCGACCGCATCAAGGGCCAGAACGGCATCGACAGGCTCTACGGCGGCGGCGGCATCGACCTGCTGCTCATGGACGTGGAGACGGAATACGACCCGCTGCCCGCGGGTGTGAACGAGGTCTTCGACGGCCACTTCGGCAACGACTTCGAGAACGACGTTCTCGACGACAACGCGACCGACATTCTCGAGATCAAGGGCAGCAACGAGTACGACACGATCCTGCTGGGTCAGCTCGCCGACGGACGGCTGCACGTGGATTACACGCGGGAGAACCCGGTTCTCTCCACGTTCCGCCGCGACTTCTACACGGCCGTGTGGCTCGACGCAGACGGCAATCCGTTGGTCGAGCAGTTCCAGGTGGAAGGGCAGGGCGGCAACGACACCATCGCCTTCCGGGATGCCGATGCCGTGGTCAACGGCACTCAGGTCCTCAAGCTCGACCTGTCCCTGCTGGCCGCGCGCAGCGACGATTTCGTGGGCGTCTTCGATGGCGGCCCCGGCAACGACACACTGATCGGCGGCGCCGCACGTGACCGCCTGGATGGCGGCACCGGCGACGACACGATGTACGGCTTCGGCGGAGACGACCGCCTCTGGGGCGGCGTGGGCTCCACCAGCGACGTCGACTATCTCTACGGCGGTCAGGGCAACGACGACGCCATCGGCGGATCGGGGCGCAATTTCCTGTTCGCATGGTCCCGCGATCCGAAGGCGGGCGGACAGTTCGGCGTGTACGTCGATGCGCAGGGCGGCCTGCACGACAACGACGGCGATCTGGACAATGACGGCCGGCTGGATTCCGATGCCACCAAGACGCCTTACGTGCTGGAAGACACGGGCCTCAACCGCATGCTCGGTTCGGCGGAAGACGACGAGCTGTACGGCGGCACGGGCGTCGATTTCATGTTCGGCAACGGGGGCAACGACAAGCTGTTCCGCGCCGACGGCACGCTGTTCGAATCGCTCGACGGCGGCCTGCTGGGCAACGACTGGAAGGAATACGCGAAGCAGAACTCCAAGGTCTGGTACGTGGCGGGCACCAACGCCAACGACGAGATCGCCGTCGACTACGTGACCGAGCCGGGGCTGCTCAGCGACTACCACCTCGTCACCCGTCTCACCAACAACAACGGCGCCTCCACGTTCGCCGCGCAGGTCCGCCTGGACGCGCAGGGCACGGACTCCAACGGAAACCCGACGTGGGATGCCACGGACGTGGTGATCGACACGGGCGACCTGGATGCGCAGGCCGCGGCCATCGACGTCAACAGCACCGACCGCACGCTGGCGCTGGAGGCAATCAACTTCCTCTCCACCAACCTGGCGAACCAGATCCTGGGCGGCGAGGGCGACTACGACGTGATCCTCATCGATTCCCTGGGCGGCGACGACCGGGTGTCGGTCGGTCCGACGGTCCAGAAGACGGTCTGGGTGGACGCGGGAGACGGCGACGACACGGTGCTCATGCGTTCCGGCCAGGCCATCCTGGTGGACGCCGCCGACCGCGACAAGCGCAACGACGTCCGGGGCTTGGCCCAGTCGCTGGGCACGGGGCCGCTCACGCAGAACACGACGGTCCAGGGGCTCACCATCGACAACCCGCTGGACGCCGACTGGTTCCGGTTCTCGCTGGCCTCGGCCGCGGGCGCGGGTGCTCGCGTCCGCCTCAACAGCGCCTCGTCGCTCGACGGTCTGGGCATGGCGCTCTACGATGCCTCGGGCAACGAGGTGGGCACCGGCCCGGTGTCCCTGCAACTGCAGCAGGACATCCTCGATGCCACGAGCGGCAACGACTCGTTCACCGACGCCTTCGCCCTGCCGGACGTGCGCGGGCTCGCGCGCGTGGACGGACTCACGCTGCACAACGCCGCCGATGAGGACTTCTTCCGCTTCACGCTCGCCACCGGGGGCGCTGAAGACGACCAGCTGGGGCTCGTCAAGGCCTCTGCGACCGACGATCTTCGTCTGGAGATCTACAACGCTGCCGGCATCAAGGTGCTCGACGGTGCTGCAGCCGGGCACGCCCGACCCGACCCAGACGGCGAATGCCATCGATCCGGATGATCCCGGCGCACCGTCCGCGCCCGTCGATGTGCTCTATCTCGGCACGGCCGTACTCAATCTCTCCGGGCGACAGCAGAGCGTGCTGTCGCTCGAGGGACTGGAAGCGGGCAAGGACTACTTCCTGCGCGTGTTCTCGCCCAACGGCATCCCGACCACCTACGAATTCACGGTCGATCTGGGGACCGAGGGCACGTCCACGGTCATCGACTTCACCAACAAGCCACAGGTCGTGCGGCGCGACGTGATTCTCGGCGGGACCGGCAACGACATCCTGCAGGGCGGATCGGGCGAGGACTGGATCTTCGGCGGCGCCGGCAACGACGTGCTGAACGGCGGCCTCGACCGCCAGGCGGAAGACCTGCTCTTCGGCAACGAAGGCGACGACACCTTCCAGCTCATCCCCGACGGCTCCGCACTGCTGAAGAACGGCCAGGAAAGCCTGCAGACGCTGACCGACTACTTCGACGGCGGCACGGGCGACGACCGCGTGCTGTTCCTGGGCGGCGATACGGATCAGCTGGGCCGGCCGGTCAACGATACGGTCGCCATCCGTTACGACATCTTCCTGCACCGCTACGAATTCACGGCGCTGCAGTGGGACACGGCCAACCAGGAATTCGTCACCGATCAGTCCGTGGTGAAGGCAGGCAAGCAGGGGCCGCTGAACGGCAAGCTCTCCGCCGACGCCCACTTCCGGCTGCTGGTGCCGGGCGCCACGCAACTGGTGAATGTCACGTTGCAGAAGGCGCAGACCGACAGCAACGGCACCATCACTGATCTGGGCGAGGATCTCGCCAACGCGATCAACGAGGCGCTCTCGCTCGCCGGTATCGAGTCGACCGTTACGGTGGAGTTTCCCGGCGGCGTGCTGACGCTCTCCGCGAACGGTCCGGGGCTGGAGCTTCGCGTCGACGATCCCGCCGACACCGCCGTCACCGAACTGGGCTTCTCCCCGTTGTCCGTGGGCTCGGCCAAGTACGAGCAGCTCTATTCCTACTACCGGACCGTGAATGTCGAGCGCCAGGTCATCGACACCCGCGCGGGCGACGACGTCGTGCACGCCGATCCGGAGTTCAAGTTCCCGAACCGGACGGAGGAATGGGGCATCAAGGAGGGCAACCAGGAAGCGCGCGCGGAACTGGTGAACCTGGAGATCCGCGGCGGTGCGGGCAACGACCGCCTCTATGGCGGTGCGTACGACGACACCATCGACGGCGGGGAAGGCGCCGACATCGTCATGGGCTATGGCGGCGACGACACCATCACCGGCGGCTCCGGCGGCGACCTGCTCGCGGGCGACTTCGTCCTCAACCCGGACGCCTACGAGTTCCAGACACGCAACGGCTTCTCCAGCCGGAACGACGTGGTCGCCTACGCGGCCCAGCTTCCCGACGTGCGCCAGGGCAGCATCATCGACGGCCTCAACTTCCACCTGGGCGACGAAGGCGACTGGTACATCCTCAGTGCGCCGGAAGCGATCCGCCAGTTCGGCCTTTCGCCGGGCGCCGTGCTCACGGCCGACATGATCGAAGTGGTCAAGGTGAACGTGATCGACTCGATCGTCACGGAGGACGACGACGTCAAGCTGCAGGCATACCTCTTCCCGGCCGAGGATACCGATCCCACCGGTGCCGTGTCGCTGGTGCCGCGCGAACGTTTCTCGGGGACTCCGGAGTACTACCTCCTGCACGTCACCAAGGACGTCAAGGCGGACGAGGCGCTGGCGGGCCGCTCGCTCACGTTCGACGGCGAGAACATCCCCGGCGACGATGCCGACTACGTGAACATGGGCAGCAATGCCGCGCTCAAGCTCACGGCGCAGGGCACGATCGAGGCGTGGATCAATCCCGCCGGTCCCGGATCGAACACGTCCGGCCAGGGCGGCATCATCGTCAACCGGGAAGGCGAATACGAGATCGCCCGGTTCAGCGACGGCACGATCCGCTGGGCGTTCTCGAACGCCAACCCCGGCTGGGCCTGGATCGACACGGGTGTCGTGGCCGAGGAAGGCGAGTGGACCCACATCGCGATCGTCTACGACCGCGGCACGATCCAGACGTACAAGAACGGCGTGCTGGCGCACACCTACACCGGCTCGGGAAGCATCGGCGACTTCACGACCGGCCAGAACGATTTCCGCATCGGCGGCCGGCAGTCCATTCCCACCGGCCAGAACTTCGACGGGAGCATCGACGAAGTGCGCGTGTGGAACACCGCGCGCACGGCCGAGGAAGTGCAGCGCAACTTCAACCGGGTCCTCACCGGCGACGAATCCGGCCTGCAGGGCTACTGGCGTTTCGAGGAAGTCGCCGACGGCGATCCCGCCACGACAGGCAACCAGGTGCTGGATTCCACGCGCAACCGCATCAACGGGACGCTCCTGGCCGCCAACAATCCGGGCTTCGGCTTCGGCCTGGACGGTTCCGGCAAGGCGCTCATCACGGACTTCGGCGTCGGCCAGTACCGCATCAAGTTCAAGGAACCGCTGGGCGATACCACGCTGGTGTCGGCCGACGAGGCCACCAAGGAATTCTCCAGCATCGAATTGCTGGGCCAGCCCGTCTTCATCGACCTGGGCGACATCAACGGCGACGGGTATGACGATGCGGTGGTGTCGATACGCGATGCCGCCAGCTCGACGGACAGCAGCTACGCCCGCCTCGCCTTCGGCACGGCCACCGGTCTCGATCCCGATCTGTACGGGTCGCCCATCACGTTGAGTCTGCCTTCGCCCATCCTGTCGACCACGGCCGGCAACAAGGCCGAGATCAGGGGCGTCGGTGACGTCGACGGCGACGGCATCGACGATATCGCCGTGGCGGTCACGAAGCGTCGCGCGAATCCCATCACCGGCGCCGCCGAGGCGACAGAAGATCAAGGCGTCTACGTCGTGTTCGGCCGCCGCGACTGGCGCCAGCAGAACGTGGAGGCGGATGCCGGGCCTCGTGGGCGAGTACTACTCGCTGCCGGTGTCGATGCGTCCGGGCGGATTCGTGCCGCCGCTCCTGTCCAACATCGCGTTCGACAACCTCACGCCCGTGCACACGCGGGTGGATGCGCAGGTCGACGTTCCCAACAGCGGCGGCCCCGGTTTCAACGGATTCTCGGATCTCACCGACTACTTCGCCGCGCGCTGGACCGGCCAGATCAGGATCGAGACGGCCGGCGAATACACGTTCACGCTGGGCTCCGACGACGGTTCCCGTCTGTTCATCGACGGCAAGCTCGTCATCAACCACGATGGCCTGCACGGGTACTCCGACCGGAGCGGGTCGGTCACGCTCTCCGCGGGCTTCCACGACATCCGCGTCGAGATGTTCGAGTACGGCGGCTTCGCCGGTGTGCGGCTCGACTGGGATCCGCCCGGAACGGTGGCCGGCAGGGAAGTCGTACCGTCGTCCGTCCTGTTCCGCGACGCACGGGACGTGCTGTCGCTCACGACCGACCGCGACGTCTTCATCCCCTACGCCGGCACCGGCGCGGTCACCCTCGCCGCGGCGGGCAACGTGACGTCGAAATCGGGCAACGGTCTCCTGGCCGAGTACTACGATCTGGCCGAGACCTCCAATCTCGCAACGCTTCCCAGCAGCTTCGCTTCCGGTTCGTTCCTGCTGAACGCTGCCGCCGGCGCGGAGAGCGCGACGCGGATCGTCCTCACCGGCCTGGCCGCGCACGATTCCATCGATCTTTCGTTCCTGCTGGCGCTGGTCGACGGCTGGGGCGGTGTTGGAGGCGCGGATCGCTTCACCGTGCGCGTCGACGGTGTCGATGTCTTCTCGGAGGACATGTTTGCCGAAGGCGGGACGGGCTATGCGCCGGGCACGGGTGTCCTGCTCGATCAGGGCTCGCTCGGATTCGGCGCGGGCCGGGACCGCCTGCTGGACATGGGGCGCGAGGCGGCGCTGCGCAATATCGCGCATACCGGCGATACGCTCACCATCGAGCTCTTCGCCAGTGGCGACGGCTATCACGTGGGGGCAACCGAGTCCTTCGCCATCGACAACGTCGTCGTCACCCTGCACGACTCCGTCTCGGGTGCCGTCCAGCTCGCGGCGGCCTCGGGTTTCGAGGAAGGCGTGCCGCTGTGGATCGAAGGGGGGGCGATCGTCGACGTGGCGGGCTTCGGTCCCGTCGAGCGCCGCATCGACATGTCGTCGGCGGATTCGATCTTCTACCACTTCGCGAACACGGGCTCCGGGCTGGACGGAATCGCCTCGCTGGGCACCAAGTTCGCCGTGCGCTGGACCGGCCAGTTCCTGGCGACGACGGCAGGCACCTACACGTTCGAATCCCACTCGTCCGACGGCGCGCGGCTCATCATCGATGGCAGGGTGGTCATCGGTGCGGATGGCTCGGCGGCAAGCGGCCTGCATGGGATCGAGGGCACACAGGCGACGGTCGATCTCGCGGCAGGCGTGCACCAGTTTTCCTACGAGCTGTTCTCCAGCGATCCGTCGAACGACACGTTCAAGGGCGCCGCCATCCTGGTCGATCTGCCCGGCGGCGCGCCGGATGAATTCCAGTTCCTCACCGGCAATCAGGTGAGCCGCGGCGATGCCTCCTCGACGAGTTCGGCCCAGGCGGCCGACCTGCTGTTCTCCTTCGGCGGCAGCCAGCAGCTGCTGGGAGGGCGTTCCCGTGCCGAGTGGCTCATCGATACCGGCAGCACGTTCACGTTCGACGGCGCGCGCGGAACCGGCCTCGGCGATCAGACCGGGGACGGCATCGAGGACTTCGCCACCGTGACCGGGTCCAGCGGCGGCAGCCTGATGATCCGCCAGGGAACCAGCGGCATCGGCGAGCCGGTGCTCGCGGCCACGATCCAGAACATCGGGGCAGCCACGACCGTCCGCACGGTCGGCGACGTGGACGGCGACGGCAAGACCGACTTCATTCTCGACCGCACCAACGACGACATCCTGGTGTTCGGCGGTTCGTTCACCGGGACGGTGACCCTTGGCTCCCTCCTCGGCGACGACAGCGCGCTGCAGCTCGACAACATCGGGCTGCGGGGTGTGGGCGATTTCGACGGCGATGGCCGCGACGATCTCGCGGCCGCCGTGATGGTGCACAGCACGCGTCTCAACGAGGTCGCCTCGCTCGATCACCAGGTGGTGCAGCTGTTCCTCTCCGGACCGAGCCGGGCCGCACTGAAGGCAAGGCTCGAGATTCCCGGCGGTGTCGCCGTTCCGGATCTCCAGTTCGAACCCGGACGCGCCACGTACTCGACGGCCGGAACGGTGGCCTCGCAACCGTTGCTGTTCGGCGGTGCCGATGTCGTGAATGTCGATGGCGTCAACTACACCCGCCTCGCGATCGCGGGCCCGGGCGGCGATTCGCTGCGTCTGTTCGTGGGCACGGACCTCGGCGAACCCACGCCCGCGGATCAGGGCGAAATCCTGTCGAGGCTGCCGGCCAAACCTTACGTGTTCCAGCTCGCGACACCTCTGCCGCCGTCCACGGGCCCGCGGGAAATTCCGGGGGTCGATCTGGCCAACCAGTCTTCTCCGCAGATGCGCGATGCGTTCGCCCTCGCCGGCGACCTCGAGAACGAAGGTCTGTCGCGCGCCGTGCACCTGACCGACTTCAATGGCGACCGCACGGAGGACCTGCTGCTGACCGGGACGGAAGGCAGCTACGTCCTGCTCGGGCCGGTCGAGATCGGCTCCATCGACAACGTGATCGATCTGGCCGACGTGTTCATCGATGCGGACGTGGGTCGCGCGGCCGATCGCATGGGCGACATCAACGGCGACGGCCACACGGACCTGCTGTTCATCCGCGAGGCGGACGACCACAACTCGTCCGTGGTCACGGCCATTCTCGGCGGACTCGCCGACGGCATCCAGCTGCCACGGGTGATCGACCGGGCGTACGTCGATTTCCTGGTCACGCAAAGCGGACAGAACCGGGTCCGCCAGCTCACGCTGTCGTCGCCTGGTGCAAGCGCGACGACCACGCTCAATGTCGCGTTTGCCGCGGCGGACTCGTCGTTCTCCGTGCTCAACTGGAACGACGACGGCTATGCCGACATCCTCCTGGGTGCGAGCAGCCGGATCGGTCCCGACACGGCAGGCTACGTGCTGTCCGGCCGTTCCATGTGGAGCGCCGACGACGCGCCGAAGACCTCGTGGAGCGTGGGCGCCTTGACGCGCTTCGCGTATGCAGTGCCTTCCACGAGCGCCGTGAAGGCCGAAGCGCAGGCGATCCTGAACGATGGGGGCGGCACGGGTTCGCTGTCCGCTTCCGCCGCATCGCAGTCGATCCTCGACCTGACCGTGGCCGGCGACGTGAACGGCGATGGTCGCGACGACGTGCTGATCGCGGACAGAGGCGCGATCGTGTTCGGGACCACGGCCGGTGGCGGCGGCGAGGCAAGCATCACCGCCACGCATCCGAATTACGGCAAGGTGTTCCTCGCCGTGAATTCGACGACCTTCTCCGGCGGCAGCAACTCGACCATCAGCCTGGGTGGCAACGGGACGGCCGTGATCCAGGGCTTCGGCCTGGGCGCCTCGCTTTCCGCACTCGGTGATCTCAACGACGACGGCTACGACGACATCGCCATCGGGCGCTCGTTCGAGGGCCGCAAGACCGGAAGCGCCGATCCCAACGAGGAAGGCGGCCTGTTCGTCTTCGCCGGCCGGGAGGATTTCACCGGCGTCTCGACCGTCAAGCGTTATGCGCCCGAGGACGCGATGATCACGGTCCGCCGCGATCTCGCGACGAACATTCCGGCAGGCGTGACCTACGAAGGCGCCCTCGTGGCCACGGCCGGCGACTTCAACGGCGACGGCCTCGCCGACCTGGTGGTGGGCGAACCGTCGCGTCAGACGTTCGCGACCGGAACGCGCACGCTGCTCGATCAGAGCGAGCGCGGTGCGGCCTATGTGTTCTTCTCTGCCATGAACAAGGGCGGGACGCTGGTGCTCACGGCGGCCGACAGCACGCTGGTCGGCGAATCCGAGTTCGACCGGCTGGGCTCGCTCGCCGCCGTTCCGTTCCTCGACGTGAACGGCGACGGCCGGGACGACCTCATGGTCGGCGCCTCGGGGGCCGACTTCGTGACGGAGCGGGTCGTTCCGGGCGGCGGCAAGGTGTACTTTGCCTACGGCACCTCCACTCCGCCGGACCTGCCGAGCGACGACGTCATCATCGATCTCACCAACGAGACCGTTCCCGGCAGCGGCGACTTCCTCATCGACGACGGCTCCGGCCGTGCGATCGTGTTCCAGAGCCTGGACATCGACGGCGACGGACAGGACGACTTCGTGCTGCAGAAGGGCGAGACGGAACGCTGGTACCGGTTCACCACACTCGGCGACGGCCAGACGGGCAACGCCATCCGTGTGAGTCCCGGCATGGTGGACACGTTCATCGCCGCCGTTCCGCGCGGCACGACGGCCACCGTCGCCAGGCCCACCACCGTGGGGACCGGTTCGCTCGTGTCGCGCGCCTCGGTCGACTCCGCCGTCGGCAGCCTGTTCGTGGCGGATGCCTTCACCCAGACGGGCCGCGTCGATTCGTGGTCCTTCGTCACGGGCAACTTCGGCGATACCTCGGCACAGCGTTCCGTCACGCCGATCATCTACAAGCTCCGGTCGGACGGCACGTACGAGATCACCGGCATCGGCAAGACCCAGACCGTGGGCGCCAACAAGACGCTCTCGTTCAAGTTCGACGTTCAGTCCGGGTCCGACGCAGTGGGGGCCGGCTACTTCCTCGGCTGGAAGGACGGCTCGTCCAGCGCCGACAACGCGGGTGTCATCGCTTTCAATTCAGGCAACGATGTCGACGGTGCCGCCCGCAACGTCCAGTGGCTCGGGTCCAACAAGGCCGCGGGCAACGCGGTCCACGCGGGCAGCACGCTGCTGGCGGGCCAGACGTTCCGGCGCGCCTACTCGGTTCAGGCCGTCGTCTCCACCGGCACGGTGCTCGAGTTCGACCTGGGCCAGTTCCTGGCCTACGCCGGAGATCCGTCCGAAATCGCCGGAGCGTCGCTGGTGCTCGACGCGCAGGGGTCTGTCACGAGCGTCCCGGCACCCACCAACGTCCAGAACGTCACGCGCTCGGGCAGCCTCGTCTACTTCACCGGCAGCACGGTGTCCGATCCCCGGACGCAGCTGTGGGTGACGGACGGAACCCTGGCGGGGACGAAGCAGGTCGCCATCATGGACCCGTCGGATACCACCGCCGCGCAGGGCTTCGGAGCCGCCAATCTCACCGATGTGGGCGGCACGCTCTACTTCACGGCGAACGCATCCGTGGGAACGCAGCTGTGGAAGGCCGTCCGCCAGGCCGACGGCAGCATCGTCACCACCAGACTCGGCGAGATTCCCGGCGATCCCCGCGAATTCACCGCCGTGCTGGGCCAGGCACGCGCCACGACCACGTCGGCGCCGCAGGATGGTGTGCCCAACGTGGACGCTGTGTTCACCCTGGAACTGCAGAAGGCCACGGGCGAGCGCTACAGCGTCGACGTGACGGTGCCCAAGGCCGCCTACGTGGGGAACACCAGCATCAACGACCTGCGAGTGGATGTCCGCGACGCAGTCGCAACGGCGCTCGCGAGCAGCGCACTCTCCGGCTCGGGAATCAGCACATCCGACATCGTGGTCGAGGTCGACAGCTCCGGCGCCACGCCGCAGCTGCGACTCCGGTCCGCGGTCTCCCAGATCGTCCAGATCGCGCTGCGCAATGCCGAGGAAATCGGCTTCGCGACGTTCGCTTCCACGTCGTCCGAGACTCGCATCACGGCGACAGCCAATGTGCCGAACGGTTCAACGGTGACCGCGCCGCTGACGTTCAACATCGCCGTGTCGCTGGTGGGCGAGACGTCCGCCGCCAACATCACGCTGGTGCTCCAGCCGGCGCAGCTGAACGACAACGGCACCAGCACGGCGGCCTGGGTGCAGGATCTCAATGCGGCGCTCGCCCCGTTCAACGAATCCCTCGGTCTTGGCGCGAGCTCCATCCGCTTCGCCGAAGGGACGCTGGGCAACGTGGGCAGGCTCGTGCTCGTCTCCGATCACGAGTCCGTCTACAACATCGCTCTGAGCGGAGCCGGCGCGACCACCCTGGGCTTCGCGGGCGGAGCCAACGACAGCCGCGACGTCGTGCTGCGTTCGGACAGCGCGCCCGCCGGCGGGCGGCCGCTCATCGCGCCGACGATCACCGTACAGGCGGTGACGAGCGACGGGCGCACTGTCGATCTCGTATTGACGCTGCCCGACAACGCCACGCGCGGGAACGCCTCCCTGCCTGCCGGCTCGGCGGCCGTGACCGAACTGGCCAGCGATCTGCGGAACGTTCTCAATGCAGCGCTGACGGCCCAGGGTCTGGACGCCGGAAGCATTGCGGTGCAGGTGGCGGGCACGCAGCTCTCCCTCGTGGCTGCTCCGGGGTCTTCCAGCACCACCACGCCTTACGTCGTCAGCTTCACCGTCCGCAATGGCGCTCCCCTGGGGTTCACGGCCGATCAGGCCGCGGCACGCACCGGAGACGGACTGGTCTTCGTGAATGCCAGCGCCGCCGCGGGTGTGGGCGACGAGCTGTGGACCAGCGACGGCACCGTGGTCGGAACGCGGGTCATCTCAGGCTCGTCGGCCATCGACAGCATGGCGGAGCTCACCGCCGTCGGCGGCACCGTGTACTTCGCGGGCCGCGACACTCCCACCGGTCCTGCCTCCCTGTTCTCCTTCTCGCTCGGCTCCAGCGGGCTCGGCGTGTTCACCGGCACGGCCGATCCGGCGGATCTGGTCGTGGCGAGGCTGGCCAACGGCGCGGACGCGCTCTTCTTCACGCAGCGCGTGAGCGGTACCAGTGCCGATCGTGATGTCTACCGCGTGCGCGGCACCGCGCTGACGCGCATGAGCGATCTACCGGGCGCCACCTCCAATCCCAACGGGCTCACCCTGTTCAACGGGCGCCTGTACTTTGCGGCGGAGGACGCGCCGGCGGGCTCCACGCTTTCCACGGCGCTGCTGCAGGGACGCGAGCTCTGGAGCATCGATCCCAATGCGGCCGATACCTCCAGCCAGGACTTCGGCATCAACGTGGGCGTGCCGGACGTCGCGGCGCAGGTGATCACCATCAATCAGGGCGGTTTCTTCGGCATCTCCCTGCCGCCGATCCAGTTCACCGTTCCGGGCTCCGTGGCGAGCGGGGATCCCCGCCAGCTGCTGGCAAGTGACACCGGCCTCTACTTCCTCGCCAACGATTCCTCCACCGGCTACGAGCTGTGGCGGATGAACACGGGCGAGGCGGCTTCGCGGGTGATGGATCTGGTTCCGGGCGCCGGCAGCAGCACGATCACCCAGATGGCCGTGCTGGAAGGCACCGGCTTCAACCGCGTCGTCTTCGTGGCGAACGGTTCGATGTACGTGCTCGACGCGAACAACCCGGCCGCCGTGCCGGCGCTCCTGCCGAATGTGCCTGCGAACGCGACGAGCTTCCAGGTCATGGGCGGGCAGCTGTACTTCAGCGCGGGTGGCTCCCTCTGGTCCACCAACGGCACGAACGCGGGAACCCGCCGCTTCGACCAGGTTCCCGCACCGGCGATGAAGCTCACGGTGAGCGTGCTGGAAGGCGAGGGCGACGACAGCTACACGAGCGCCGACCTGCAGCGCAAGGCGATCTACACGACGAGCGGGAATCTCACCGGCGCCCAGACGGACTTCGACATCACCACGGCCGTTCGCGATGCGCTCGCCCGCGGCGACACGCGCCTCACCGTGCGTGTGGAGAACCTGGACGGTGCGGATCCCGTCACGTTGCGCCTGGCCGGCGGAAGCTCCGACGGCAAGACCGGCCTGCAGATCACCCCGCGCACCGAGGGTCTGCTTGCCGATCTGTACACCAAGGACGGCCAGCTCGTCGCGACGGGCCGTTCCATCATCGACATGCGGGCCCTGGAAGCCGGCGGGTACTACCTGCGCGTGTACAACGAGGAAGGGCCGGTCGCCGAGGATACGGGCTTCAAGATCGAGGTTGCACCTCCCATCTGGGGCTACGCCCATCCGTCCACCGACCGCGACTGGGTCTACGGCGGCGAGGGCGAAGATTTCGTCGTGGGCAATGCCGGCCTCGATCGCCTGCAGGGCGACAGCGGCAACGACTACTTCATCGGCGAGCAGATCGAGGTGCGCGACCTGGACGAGGACCGCGAGACCCGCGTCGATCCGGCGCTCGACCAGCGTTCCGAGCAGCCGCTCACGCCCTGGGTGGACGCGCTGATCGCCATCCAGGACGCCGGCCTGCGCGCCGCCATCGCCGATGCGCTGGGCCTGGCCGTCACCAAGCGTTACGACGGCGGCCTGCTGGTTCACGTCCAGAACGGTTCGGACCGCACGGAATTCACCGCCACGCAGGGCGCGGACTGGCAGCAGCGCATCTGGGCCAGCGATCTGGCCGAGATCGTGGGGCTCGACGCCTCTTCGCTGGGGATCACCACGCTTCAGGGGCTGGAGTTCGCGACCAACCTGCAATCGCTCAACCTTTCGAACAACAACCTGACCCTTGACGAGCTGCGCCGCCTGGAGGACCGCAAGTTCGGTGCGCTCTATGAAGGCACGGTGACCGACGACGTCAGCCTGGACACCGATCCGCTCGACGGTGTCGTCAAGGGCATCTACCGCGATGCCATCAACTTCAAGGCAGGGCTCGCGCAGCTCGAGCACCTCGCCCTGGATCTGAATCCGCGGATCCAGTCGCTCTCGTCCACGGTCGACAACGAACTCGACCCGGTCAAGGTGCTTGCCTCGTTGCGCAGCCTCTCCTTCGACGGCAACGCCGTCTCGGATCTCGCCGAGTTCGCCGACCTCACCTGGACCGTGGCCGGCGGCGGCACCCGTTCGCTCGAGTTCCTGTCGCTGGACACGGTACGCGCGAACGGCCTGCTGGCTCAGTACTGGAACAGCGGCCTGGGCTCGATCACGAGCCTCTCCCAGTTCAACCAGACGTACAACGCGACCAACGTGGCCTCGGTCCGTGTCGAATCCAACGTGGACATCGGCTCCACGACGGCGGCGTTCGCACCGGGCGTGGGGAGCGAACTCTTCTTCGCCCGGTGGACGGGCCAGATCTGGATCGGCGGGGACGGCCCGGTCACGTTCTACACGGAGAGCGACGACGGCTCGCGCCTGTTCATCGACGGCGTGCAGGTCGTGAACAACGATGGCGGCCATGCCATGACGGAGGCGGGTGGCACCCTCACCCTGAAGCGCGGCTGGCACGACCTGCGGCTGGATTATTTCGACGCGGGCGGTCCGGCGGGCGTGATCCTCAAGTACGACCCGGTCAACGGACCCAAGCAGGTCATCCCGCAGGCCGTGCTCATTCCCGACTCGTCCGCCTCGCTGTTCCAGCAGGGACTGCTGGCCCGGTTCTGGGATGTGGACTCCACCATCAACAATCTGGCCCAGTTCACGTCCGGCTTCAACAGCGGCAATGCCGACGTCGTCCGCATCGACGCGAACGTGAACAATCCGTCGACCCTCGGCGAATTCGCCGGAACGGGCATGTCCGACACGTTCTTTGCCCGCTGGACCGGGCAGATCTTCATCGACGCGAGCGGGACCACGCAGTTCTTCGTGAACAGCGACGACGGTTCGCGCCTGTTCATCGATGGGGCGCTGGTCGTCAACAACGATGGCCAGCATGCACCGTTCGAGGCGACCGGCAGCATCGGCCTCGCGGCGGGCTGGCACACGATACGTCTCGACTATTTCGAGAACGGCGGCGGTGCAGGGGTGGAACTGTCTTACCGGCTCCCGGGCGGAGCCAAGCAGATCGTTCCTTCGAGCAGGCTGCTGCCCGATCCGGTGCCCGCCTCGGTGCCGTCCGACGATGCTTCCGCGCTCGCGTCGCTCACCGACATCCGTGTGCTGAGTCTCAAGAACCACACGATCCAGGACGTCGAACCGTTCACGAAGCTTTCGACGGTGGAAGTGCTGCGCCTGGACAACAACACGATCCGCAGCATCGAGGATCTCGTCGGTCAGCGCGTGATCGACGATGGTGACACGGGAACCACGGGAACAGGTGCCAACGAGGTGCCGATCTTCCAGGCCCCGGGTTGGGACCGGAACCTGAATCCGGTCGCGGGTGCCTTCGAGCAGGACTACCGCTTCACCGGCAACGTCGACGAGACCAACGCGGCGATCTGGACCTTCGGCGATCTTCAGCCCGGCCAGTACCGCGTGGACGTGACCTGGCCGGCGGCGGACTCCCGCAGCGATGCGGTCACGTATTTCGTCCGCGGCACCAACACCGCCGAGGTGGTCTCGGGACTGTCGCTGTTCCGCGGAGGTCTCGCGCTCGACGCGGAAGATCCGGGTGCGGGCGGCGGCATGGTGATCATCGACACGACGACGGGATTCGTGACCGGCGACGACGGCAGTGCCGCGACATTCTTCGGTACGCCCTACACGGTTTCCGTAGTGAACGGCATGCTGACCTTCAACATCGCCGGCGACCTCGACATCCCCGACGACACGACGATCGTGATCCAGGGCCTGAGACCGTTGTCGCTGCAGGTCGGCGACGACGTCAACATCGGCACCAACGTGACGATCGATGCGAGCGCAAGCGGCACGATCGCCGGACCCGGCGGCGGCGCGGTTGCGGGTGTGGGCGCCGGAGGCACGGGCGGCGGTGGAGGCACGGGCGGCTCGGGCGGTGGCGGCGGTGCAGGAGGCGAAGGCGCCGAGTTCCTGTTCTTCAGCTTCCATCAGGGCACGCCCGGAGGTGCGGGCGGCACGGGCAACTACGGCAACATCGGTTCCCTGGGCTCCCAAGGAGGCACGGGCGGCACGGGCTCCGGCGGCTACGGCAACGTGGCGGGCGGCGGTGCGGGCGGTACGGGCGGTTCCGGTGGCTACGCGCCTTTCCTTTGGTTCCAGGTGGGCGGATTCGGTGGAGGGCAGGTGTCCGGCGGTGGCGGTGGCGGAATCAGCGCCAACGGCCAGGCGGGCACACCGGGCCAGAACGGCTTCGGTGGAGCGGATGGATTCACCGGCAACGCCGGCGCAGGCGGCAACAACAATGTGAACGGGCTGGGCATCAGCGGCGGTGGCGCAGGCGGCAGCGGCGGCGGGGGCGGCGGTGGCGCGGGCGGCGGTGGCGGTGGCGGCGCGGGTGGCGGTGGCGGCGGTGGTGGCGGCAATACTTCCCTCGTGTTCGCCACCGGCGGAGACGGCGGAAACGGCGGCACCGGGGGCGCCGGCGGCAGCGGCGGGTCTGGCGGGCGCGGAGGGCTGGGCGGCGTCGGCGGCGCCGGCGGCGGTGCCTTCGAGATCGTGGCGAACGGCCGCATCCTCGTCGATGGAGCGCAATTCGATGCCACGGGCGGCAACGGCAGTGCCGGTTCCGGCGGCGCGGACGGCAACGGCGGCCTGACCGGCTTCAATGGCACCAATGGTGCGAACGGCGGTGCCGGATCCATCTTCAGTGGCGCGGGTGGCAAGGGCGGCGCGGGTGGCAAGGGCGGCACCGGCGGAGAAGGCGGGGACGGCGGGCTGGGCGGGCTGGGCGGCGGCGGTGCCGGTGGCACGGTCAAGCTGTACGGCTCGGTCGTCAATTCCAACGACGGCTTCGTGAACACGAGCGGCGGCACGGGCGGCAGCACCGGCCAGACGGGCCGCTTCATCCTCGGTTCCAACGCAGGCACCTTCGAGTACTACGAGGCCACGGATCTCGGCGGTGGCGCGGTCTCCATCGAGCCGCGGGTCACCGCTGACATCGAGACCTACACGGGCTCGCGGACAGCCAACCCGTTCGTGAAGGGCGGCACCACGCTCACGCCGTATCTGCCGGCCCTCCAGGGCGGTGCAGCGGTGGGTGGTCTGCTTCCGTTCCTTTCCACGGAACTGTTCGACACGGCGTTCCTCTCGGCGGCGCCGGGCGATGCCGCCATGGCCGTGGTGCGGGTGGACGCCGGCATCCTGGGCGTCTCCGACGATTTCGCCGGCTTCGACCTGGTGCTGTTCGCAAATCTGACCGACGAAACGATCGCCGCGCCCAAGCTGGGTGCCGGAGAACTGGGCTATCAGACGGAACTGCTGAAGGCGGGATTCGCCACCAAGACCCAGTTCGGCGGCAGCGGAGCGGAGATTCTCGCCAACCTGGAAGCCTACGGCGTGTACGCGACGCTGATTCCGGAGTCGACGCAAGCGTTCACGGCGAGCGGCAACGTCGGCGCCGTGAATTACCTGGGCAAGGCCGTGACGCTGAACGACGGCGACACCATGTTCATCCGGCCGCCGGGGCTCGTCGTCACGGTGGATCAGACGCAGGCGCCGCAGGCCGACGACACGATGGGCGGACGTCCGTGGCAGACGCTCGGCACGGTGAACGTGACTGCCGATCCCACGGCCACCGACGGTCTGCGCGTCCAGGTGGTCCTGAGCGACGCGGCCGGTCTGGCGGCCGCGGACGCGGTGCGACTGGTGCGAGTCGATTCCTTCATGCCCTCCCTTTCGGTATTGGGGCTGGAGGGCAATCCGCTCGACAACCGGGCGCACGACGACTTCATTCCGCTGCTCGATACGATCGCGGCGAACGAGGACATTCCTGCGCCGTTGCCGAAGGTGACGGACGGCAAGCTGGCCGAGGACCTGTCGTACCAGATGCGCGTCGACCAGCCGGGCGACGTGCGCACGACCGTCTCGATCAACCTGCTCGCGGCAGTGACCGCGGACAACACGGATCTGGCGGATCTCGTCGAGGACCTCAATGCGGCCTTGCGTGTCGGTCTCGACAACGCCGGCTTTGCCGACGACGCGATCGAGTTCACGGTGGTGAACGGGCGTCTGGGACTGGATATCAACGACAGCTCCATTCTCGACAACCTCGGCACGCAACTGCGCATCCTCGCGACCCGTCTGGGTGTGGATCCCGCAGGCTCGCCGCCCGCGGATGGACAGCTGACCGAGGATCTCGATGCGCGCATCGTCATCAGCACGGCGGACAGCAGCATCCGCTGGATGACGCTCAGCCTCAC
Organism: Betaproteobacteria bacterium; assembly: GCA_016713305.1. Classification (NCBI taxonomy): domain Bacteria; kingdom Pseudomonadati; phylum Pseudomonadota; class Betaproteobacteria; species Betaproteobacteria bacterium. The sequence continues at coordinate 237,736 of JADJPK010000031.1, read as the reverse complement.
GACGGCGCAAACGGCCGCCAACACGAGTCTTGCGGACCTGGTCGCCGACCTCAATGCCGCTCTGGACGGTGAACTCGCCGGCATCGGCTACGCAGCCGGCAGCATGCGGTTCGTGATCGACGGCGACCGGCTCACGCTGGACATCACCACGAACACGATCGCCAATGCGACGATCTACGCGGCACAGCCGCTGGGCTTCCTCGAGCGGCAGACCGAAGGCGTGGACGTGCTGTACGACGCCAACGATGCACCCACGATCGGGGCCGTCCTGCCTCAGGGCGGAGCGCCGTCGGCCGTTCGCCTGGACGGCATCAACGACCTCGTCCTGGTCCCCCACAGCGCGACCGTGTCTCCCGGCCGTCAACTCACGCTCGAGACGTGGTTCAAGGTCGAGGCCTTCACCAACACCTGGATGCCGCTCATCCAGAAAAATGGCGGCAGCGTCAACACGCGCTCGTACACCCTGTGGGTCAACAACACGGGGTATCTGCACTTCACGTCGTCCGATGGGACGGTGCAGTACTGGGTGAACACGCCCACCGGATCCATCAAGGCCGGGCAGTCCTATCATTTCGCCGGCGTGATCGACCGTGACACGGGCGAGATGTCGGTCTATCTGAACGGCGAACTCGTCGGCAAGGCAGGCATCGCCTCGACCAATCCGGTCGTCACTCCCGCCGCTCTGCTCTTTGGCGCCACGCTGGAGAGCGACGCGAGCTACGGGGCCTTCCGCGGGACGATCGAGGAAGTGCGCCTGTGGAATGTCGCCCGGACGCAGCAGCAGATCCAGGCCGCCATGTACGCCCTGACGGAAGTGGCGCCCTCGGGCCTGAACGGGTGGTGGAACTTCATGGAGCCCGCCGGCACGACGGTCAGGGACTCCAGCGGCAACAACAACACCGGCACGCTGGTGAACGGGGTCACGCGAACCACTTCACCCGTGCACGTGAACATCGACGACACGCCGGGCGATCCGTTGAGCCTGGTCCTGGCACCTGCGCCGCTCGTCGTCGCCACTCTGAACGGCACGGACATCACGCTGGGCCGTTCGACGCTGCCGGGTCAACCGGGCACGGAGTCCGTGGTGGTGACGGTGCGCGACGGCACGGGCGCCCTGGGCGACAGCCGCGGCCGCAGCGCTTCGGTGGTCGTGGACTACACGCCCACTCAGAACGCCATCTACGGCACCAAGTACGACGACCGCAACGGCAACGGCGTACGCGATGCGGGAGAGGCGGGGATCGACGGTGTCTTCTTCTTCCTCGACGCGAACGGCAACCTGCGCTACGACGACGGCGAGAAGTTCACCTATTCCGATGCCAACGGCGACTACGCGTTCCGCAGCATCGGCGATGCCGAGCCGGTGCCGGCGATCGTCACCGCGCCTTCGACGACGAACGTCCGCGGCGGCACGGGCGTCACGACCACGACGGTGGACAGCAACCCCAGTTCCAACCTGTGGTTCAGCAACGTGAACATGAGGCGGACGGTCACGACAACGACGACCAGTGCCGCGCTGTCCTTCAATCTCAGCGGACGCTCGCTCGGGTCCATCACGCTGTCCGCCAGCATGGCGTCCAACAACGCCACCATGGACGATCTGGTGAACGACATCGCGTCGTTGTTCGCGAACGCGGGTCTGAGCAGCGACATCGCCGTCGGGCGCACGGGCAACCAGCTCACGTTCCGATCGCTCGCCGCGGGCGCCGATCAGGTGCTGGGTGTGACGGCGGTCACGCGGACCGTGGTGGTGCGCGACGTCTATACGCGCGGATTCACCGGCTTCCTCGGCACGTCGATCTCCAGCTTCGCCCTGCAGAGTTCCGGCGTCGTGTCCGACCAGACATCGAATGGCGGCATGGGCTTCCCGGCAGGCGTCACGCAGGGTGCCGGCGCCGATGCGTCCTTCCTGGTCGTGGAAGTTCCGCAAGGCGGCTGGGAACCCACGGGCGAGACGGGCTTCGACGGCTTCGGTGTCGTGGGCATCGATGTCGTGAGCCTCACGACGGACGGCGAAGTGAGCCTCGGACAGGATATCGGCAATCGCCAGACTGTCGAATTGCAGGTGCTGGGGAACCGTGACGGTGTCGAAGGCCAGACGATGCAGTTCTCGGGCGTGGCGAAGGACCCGGCCGGAGGCGAGAGCTACGTGACCTTGTGGTCGCTCGTGGATCCCGCCGGCACGACCATCGCGCAGGGCGAAGGTGAAACCTTCGGCTTCACCCCGGCCGACGAAGGCGTGTACCAGCTCTACCTCTACGCCTATCGCGACGTGAGCGGGGAGCAGCAGGTGCGGGTGGCCGCGAACGAGCGGCAGCTCGTGCAGGTCGGCTATCCCGAGATCGTGAACGTCCGGGTCACCAACGTGGCTCCGGTCCTCGAAGCGGGAGCAGATCGTTCGCTGACCGAAGGGGTCGCGTTGACGCTGGCGGGAGTCACGCTCAGCGATCCGGGAGCGGGCGATGCGCTCACCATCGACATCGAATGGGGCGACACGACGGTGGAGAGCGCCTTCGTGCTGCCCGGCGAATCGGTGGAGGCGGTGCTTGCGGGCCTGCGTCACGTCTACGCGGATGACGGCAAGTACCGCGTGGGCATCACGGTTCTGGACGATGACGGAGGCCGTGCCCGCGACACGTTCGTGGTCGAGGTCGGCAACGTCGCGCCGACGGTCTCGGCAGGCGAGGATCGCACGGCGTTCGAGGGCACCTTCGTGTTCCTCGAAGGCTTCAGCAGTCAGAACCAGCAGGATCCCGGGGCGTTCTTCGTCGATCTCGGCACGGCGGACGGGCATACCGCCACCGTCGACTGGGGCGACGGCGTGATCGAGGAGATCGGCCTCTTCGAGGAGCCGTTCGGCCCGCCCGGAAGCGAAGGCGGCATGAGCGGAAGCCTGTTCGGTTCGCACATGTACGGTGCCGACGGAACCTACACCGTGACGATCTCCGTCACGGACGACGACGGCGGCACGGGCAGCGATTCCTTCGTGCTCACGGTGGTCGGTTCGGCACCGGAATTCCTGAGCGAAGGGCCGGGTGAAGTCGTCGCCGTCGAGGGCCTGGCCGTCGCGCTGCAGCAGTTCGAGATCGGGTTCTTCGACACCGGCTTCGCCGACGACTACTTCGTCACGGCCGATTGGGGCGATGGCACCGTCGAGGAGATTCCGTTCGATCTCTTCCGGCAATTCCCCGGCGAGGAAGCCCAGCCCGGTGCCACCGGGTTCCTGCGCGGCAGCCACGTCTACGCGGACGAAGGCAAGTACGAGGTCGTGCTGACCGTGAGCGATGGCGAAGACAGCGACACGCTGTCTTTCGCAGTGACTGCGCTCAACGCACTACCCGTGCTGGAGGAGACGAAGGACCAGAGCGCGGACGAAGGCGCGGTCTTCACGCTCGATCTTTCCTACAGCGACCCCGGTGTCACGGACACTCACCTCGCCTCTGTGGATTGGGGCGACGGTTCCGAGCCGGAAGGGATCGTTCTGGACACGGTGTCCGGCAATGGCGTGATACCGCTGTCCCACGTCTATGCGGACGAGGGCGCCTACAAGGTGGTCGTGCAGCTCGTCGACAACGACGGCAGCGGGACCGAAACGGCGTTCATGGTGAACGTGGCGAACGTCGCGCCTGTCGTCGATGCCGGGCCCGACCGTGAAAGCACGGAAGGCGGCACGGTGGAGATCCGCGTGCCGTTCAGCGACGCCGGTGTTCTCGATCCGGCGCAATCGGCCGGCTTCATCGACTGGGGCGACGGTTTCGGTGCCGAGGAAGCGCAGCTGATCGAGGAAGAAGGCATCTGGTACGTCGTGGGCCAGCACAAGTATTCGGACGACGGCGTGCGCACTGTCAGCATCACGGTGAAGGACAACACCGGCGACACCGGGTCCGATGCCTTCGAGCTGTCGGTGGTGAACGTCGCGCCGGAACTCACCGTCCACGGCCCCGAGTTCGTGGTTTCCGGCGAGCCCTACACACTGGAACTCGACTGGACCGACGCCGGTGCGGACAACGTCACTCAATGGATCGTGAACTGGGGCGACGGTGGCGAGCCTGTCACGGTGGAGGCGAATCCCGAAGGTCCGACGGTGCTGGTGCATATCTATCAGACGGATCGGACGCGCAGCGTGGACATCGTCGCCACGGCCATCGATGAAGACGGCGAGTGGACGGCCGAGACGTTGACGGTGGAAGTCCGGCCCGACCTGCTGTCCGTCGACAGCGTGCAGAGGACCGTCTCCGTATTCCATGTGCGGTTCGACCAGGCGATCGACGGGGCGTCCCTCAACCTCTACAGCGGACAGGGCGGCATGTTCGGCGCGGCCGACTTGACGGTGCTGGGCCCGCAGGGCCAGACGATCGCCGGATCCCTGTTCCGGGATGCCGACGGTCTGGGCGTGCAATTCGTCAAGACCGGCGCGCCGCTCGGCGATGGCGACTACGAGGTCGTCCTCAATGCCGGCGAAGGCGGATTCGTCGATCTGCTCGGACGTGCCCTGGACGGCAACGGAGACGGAATCGGCGGCGACAACGCTTCCTTCCACATCGTGGTGGAAACCGCCGCGCATCTCACCGTCTCCCTGCCCGACTTCATGCGCGGACCGGGACAATCCGTGGTGGTGCCCAACAGCACGGCACAGGACAGCAACCTCCTGCCGGTCTCGATCGCCCATGCCGATGGATTGCGGACCCTGATCTTCGAGGTCCTGTTCGACGCAGAAATGCTGGAACTCGGCGATCTCTCGTTCGCCAACGGTTTCGGCGGCGGCATCGACTGGATAGAGATCGAAGGCGGACGCCGGTTCTTCGTCAATTTCGAGCAGACGGTGCAGGGCAGCGCGACGCCGCTCAGGCTGGCGGCCTTCGTGCCCGACAACGTCGAATATGGCAGCGCGCAACGCATCGAGGTGCGAGTCCTGGAGGCGTTGGGCGCCGAGGAGCAATCGCTCGAAGCCACCGGCGACGATGCGGTACACCTGGCGGGCTACTTCCTCGACGGCAGCGCCAATGCCGGTTACAGCACGCTGGACGTGCAGCGTCTGCAGCGCGTGGTGGCCGGCATCGACACCGGGTTCGGCGCCTATCCGAACGTCGACCCCGTGATCGTCGGCGACCTCAACGCCAACGGGCAGCTGACCACGCTCGACGTCAACCGCTTCTACCAGTTCGTGCTGGGGCAGCAGCGCCGCGAGATTCCTGCGTTGCCCGAAGGCGCGGTGCCGTTCGTCCTGGACGGACCGACGCGGTCCGCCGCGCTGGGTGCCGATGTCTCCGCCACGCGCGGCCAGACCGTCACGGTGCCGGTGACCATCGACCAGACGCAGGGTCTGGAAAGCGTGCGGGCCAGGATCGTCTACGACCCCAGCGCACTGCAGTATGTGCAGGCCCGGCCGGCGCTGTCGGCCGACTTCCAGTGGAGGCTGGTACGCGACCACGCGATCGAAGGCGGCCTGCGCGCCATCGAGATCGACATCGCCCGCCTGAACCCGATGGGGGTGGGCGAGGGCAATCTGCTGGAGCTGGACTTCCGCGTGAAGGACGCCGCCCAGGCAGGAACGACGCAGGTCGATCTGCAACTGCTGTCGCTCAACGATGGGCGGCTGCAGCCTGCGGTCACGCCGCAGGTCGGTCCCGACGCCACGGACATGGTGATCACGGTGACGCTGCCGCAACCGGTGGTGCCGCCGGCGCCGGCGGTGGCGCCCGCGGCGGCCGTGCAGACGGTCGCACCGGAGATCGTGGCCGCGTTGCAGAGCAGCGCCCCGGCTCCCCTGGTGAATTGGAGCGCCAAGTTCGAGCAGCCGTCCAGCCAGTCCACCCCGATCACGCCCGTGCCGGTTGCGACGGACGACTGGAAGAACACGGCGTGGGCCAAGGACCTCACCACGAGATTGCAGCAGATCGACGACGCCGACGGTCCCGCCGCCACGCCGAAGACAAGTCTGCTGCGGTCGCTGCTCAAGGTGGTGACCAAGGCCGTACGCTGACGGGTCAACGGGAGGCCGCCGGCAGACCCCGCCGGTGGCTTCTCCCCGAAGCGAAGGGAAAGGCGGTTCGCGAAGCGGCCCGAAGTCCGCTCAGGCGTAGTCGATGAGCATCTGCAGGAGCAGCGGCAGCTGCGCGGGGAGATCGAGGTAGAAGCGGGCGTGCGAGGCCGGATGATTGCGCCCGATGCGCACGGTCACCCAGTCGGGCGGCGCCTTCTCGAAGGCCGCCTCGTCGTTGAGATCGTCGCCCACGAACAGTGCCGCATCCGCCCCGATCCGCTCCACCAGCGACAGCAGCGCGTCTCCCTTGTCGGGGGCACCCGCCGCCATCACGTTGAAGACGCACTTGCCGCCGAGGATCGACAGGCCGCTGCTGTGCCCGAGATAGAGGGATTCCACGGCCGCCACGGCCCGCGCGCGATCCGGGGCGAGCCGGTAGTGCAGGGCGATGGAAAGGCCCTTGTCCTCGATGAGCACACCGCTTTCCGCCAAAACGGATGCGTTTGTGCGCAGCGCGTGGCGGAAGTCCGAAAGCGCTTCTCCCCATTGGCCGTGGCCGGGGTCCTGCGGGTTTTCGATACCGTGGTTGCCCACGATATGGTGTGGCGCGAAGTCGAGCCGTTCGGTCACGTCGGCGATGGATCGTCCCGTCACGACGGCGAGGGGCCGCACGCGGGAAAGCTGTTCCAGCCGGCGCGCCACGGGCAGCGGCACCCGGCGTCCTCGGGGTGCGGGACGATCGGCGCCAGCGTTCCGTCGAAATCGAAAGCGAGAAGTGCCCTCCGCCTCATCAGCGCGCCACCGCATGCCTTCCTTCCTCCTCCAGGACCAGCTTCACGCCGCTTCCTTTCCCTGTCGGGCGACTCTCGCCTCGATCCGTTCGCGCAGGCGCGAGCGGGCGGCGTCGGTGAGCATCAGGCCCGCCCACCGGTAGACGTTGAATTCACGCACCGTCATGCGCAGGCTGGCCATGCGCTCCCGCTGTTCCGTTGGCGGCATTAGGAGCGCCCGGTGGAGCGCGTCGGCCAGTTCCTCCACGTGGTACGGATTGACGATGAGCGCCTCGGCGAGTTCGCGGGCCGCCCCGGCGAACCGGCTCAGGATCAGCACGCCCTGTTCGTCGTCGCGCGCGGCGACGAACTCCTTGCAGACCAGATTCATCCCGTCATGCAGGCTCGTCACGAGGCAGACGTCGGCCGCGCGATAGAGTTCCTCGACGGCCTCCGGACCATGGTGTTCCGCGAGGAGATGGACGGGCCGATAGTCCTCGCGGCCGAAGCGCGCGTTGATCCGGTCCGATACCTGGCGGATGCGCTCCTGGAACGACTGGTATTCCTCCAGCGAACTGCGGGTGGGCGCGGCCACCTGCACCAGGACGAAGGTGCCTACCCACCCGGGATGTTTCTCGAGCAGCCGTTCCACGGCATGGAGCCGCTCGAGGATACCCTTGGTGTAGTCGAAGCGGTCGACGCCCAGCGCCACGCGGGCGTCGGCCGCCAGTGCAGCCGGTCGAAGACGGCCTTGCGGCATTCGCCTGGGCCGGCCGCGCGCTGCCACGGCTCAGGCGTGGGCCACGCGATGGAGATCGGGATAGAACGAATGAGCGTCTCGTCTCCTCCGTACGCGACGATGGAATGCTCGTGCTCGATCCGCGCTTCCAGGTACCGATCCACGGTCTCGATGAAATTCTTGCAGTGGTAGCGGGTATGGAATCCGAGGATCGTGCTGCCGAGCAATCCCCTGGAGGATCTCGCGCCGCCACGGACAGATCCCGAACGATTCGGGATTCGGCCAGGGGATGTGCCAGAAAGTGAGAATGGTGGCCCGGGGCATGCGCTCGCGCAACAGAGCAGGCAGCAGCGCGAAGTGATAGTCCTGGATCAGCACGACCGGATCTTCGCGGTTGGCCTCTGTGACGATGGCATCGGCGAAGCGCGCGTTCACCGCGCGGTAGTGATTCCAGTCCGATTCGCGAAAGACCGGCCGCACATGCGCGACGTGGCAAAGCGGCCAGATGCCCTCGTTCGCGAATCCGTAGTAGTAGCCCTGTTCCTCCTTGGCGGAGAGCCAGAGGCGACGGAGCACGTATTCCCGGCTGTCGGGCGGGACCAGGACCCTGTCGCCGGCATCGACGACATCGCGATCGGCGCCCCCGCTGCCGTGGGCGATCCAGGTACCGGAACAGGCGCGCATGACCGGTTCCACGGCGGTGACGAGTCCGCTGGCCGGGCGTTTGACCACGATGCCCTTCTCATCCCTTCGCCGCGCAGCACCGAGCGCGCGCCGTCGATCCAGCCCCGCCAGCTCAACTGCGCGACGATCATCGTGATGACGGCGATGACGCCGCCCAGTACGGCGATGAGCGCGATGAGGTACTGGCGTGTCGTGACTGCGCCTTTCGATGAAGCTCATGTCGTGGAGCAGCACCAGATCCGCCATCGGTCCATCCTCGGTGGACAAGAGATGGAAGCCGACGTGCGCTGCCGCCCGGTATGCGCAGGCGCGGGATTTCCTGCGTCGCGGTCTGACGGGCACGGGCGCAGTCGAGCTCGGGAGGAATCCCGGACCTGCTCCTCAGCATCTGCTCTTCGGGCGAGCACAGACCGATCCCCAGCAGCCGCTCGTCCTTCACCGCGGCGCATGATCGGATCCAGCTTTGCGCCGGAGGCTTCGGGTCCGCGCCAGCGCCTCGCTGATCGGTTCGGACAGGGTGTTGGTGACCAGGGTGCCGCGCAGATTCAGGTCTCGCGAGAACCACCGCAGTTGAGGCGGTCCATGAGAGGAAGAGCGAGGTAGGCGCCAGGATGAGCGGCAGGATGAGCGGCACGAGAAATCGCATCTGCAGACGCAAGGGTGTTCATCGCGAGGTTCTCCTGCATTCCGTGTTGACCAGTTGATGCCGGCGAGGCCGGGACCTGTCGGGCGATGCCCGACAGGAGCAGGGGCGAGATCCGGCGTCGGCGCAGTTCCGGCGAACCGTGAACGTTTCCGCTGCGAGGCGGGCAAAGTTGCGGCACGGCGATTGCCTTGCCGCCTGCATGGCGACGACCATGGGCCGGCACACCCTTCACTCAATGACAGAACACCGACTCGTCATTGGTCGAGCCGTCATCGGGCCCGGCCACGGGATGGAGCGTGCCCACGCTCGCCTGGAACTGGGGCTCGTCGGCAATTGCACGGTGGGCGCGCTCGTCGACCGGACCGCCCGGATCGTCTGGGCCTGCATGCCGCGGTTCGATGCCGATCCGGTGTTCTGCGCGCTGCTTTCCACAACCCCGGATCAGGGGGCTGGTGGCGATTTCGCGATCGAGATCGAACGCTTCGCGCGCAGTGAGCAGGAATACGTGCCCGGGACAGCCGTGCTGCGCACCCGCCTCTTCGATGAAGCGGGACAGGGCGTGGAGATCGTCGATTTCGCGCCCCGCTTTCCGCAGCACGGGCGGATGTTCCGGCCGGCCCAGCTCGTGCGCCGCGTTCGGGCGGTGAGCGGGCGCCCCCGCGTCCGCGTGCGACTGGAACCGCGAGGGGAATGGAACGCCGTGGCGCCATCCATCACCCGGGGCAGCAATCATCTGCGATTCGTCCTGCCGGGGCAGACGCTGCGACTGACCGCCAACGTACCGCTCACGTATGTCATCCGCCAGAACTGGTTCTCGCTGCATGCGCCCGTCAGCCTGATTCTCGGACCCGACGAGACGCTCGACGGCTCCATCGAGGACACGGCACGCGCGTTCGAGGAACACACGGTGTCGCACTGGCGCGAATGGACGCGCAGGCTCGCCGTGCCGCTGGAGTGGCAGGACGCGGTGATCCGCGCGGCCATCACGCTCAAGCTGTGCCAGTTCGAGGAGACCGGCGCGATTGTCGCCGCCATGACCACGAGCATCCCTGAAGCGCCCGACAGCGGGCGCAACTGGGACTACCGCTTCTGCTGGCTGCGCGATGCGTTCTTCGTCGTGCGCGCGCTGAACAGCCTGTCGGAGGTGGGAACCATGGAGGACTACCTGCGCTGGCTGCAGGACGTCGTCCGCGATTCACAGGGGGGCCACGTGCAGCCTCTCTACGGAGTGGGCCTGGAGAGGGAGCTTCCGGAGGACATCGTGCCCACGCTGCCGGGCTACCGCGGGATGGGCCCGGTACGTGTCGGCAACCAGGCGTTCGAACACCACCAGCACGACGTCTACGGCAACATCGTTCTCGGCGCGGCCCAGGCGTTCTTCGATCACCGGTTGCTGCGGCCCGCGGACGCCAACGATTTCCATGCACTGGAGGCGGTGGGCGAGCGGGCATGGCTGCTCCACGACAAGCCGGATGCAGGCATGTGGGAGCTTCGCACCCGCGCCAACGTTCACACGTCCTCGTCGCTCATGTGCTGGGCCGCCTGCGACCGGCTCGCCAAGATCGCCGGACGGCTGAATGCCGAAGCCTCCGTCGCGCGTTGGCGGGAAAGAGCCGATGCGATCCGCGCGTGCATCCTGGAGCGAGCGTGGAGCAGCAAGCGGCAGGCATTCGCCTCCGTCTTCGGCGGTCACGAACTGGATGCGAGCGTGCTGCTGATGGCGGAAGTCGGTTTCATCGATCCACGCGACCCGCACTTCGTGCAGACGGTGCAGGCCATGGAGCAGACGCTCTGCGACGGCCCCTACATGCGGCGATACGAGGGCGCGGACGACTTCGGCCTGCCGCGTACCGCGTTCAACGTGTGCTCGTTCTGGCGCATCGATGCGCTCGCGCGTGTCGGCCGGACGCAGGAGGCGAGAGAGATCTTCGAGGCGATGCTGGCGAGCCGCAATGCGCTGGGACTGCTTTCCGAGGACATCGACCGCGAGACGCACGAGCTGTGGGGCAACTTTCCGCAGACGTATTCCATGGTGGGGGTGGTCAACGGTGCCGTGCGGTTGTCCCGCTCGTGGCATGAGGTGGTGTGATGAGAGGGGCGTCGTGGGTGGAAGAGGCCAGGGCATCCTTGTCAGGGATGGGAAGCTGGGGCGTGACGGCCGTGCGGGTGCTGATCATTCTCCTGGTCGCCTGGGCTCTGACCCTCTTTCTGCAGAGGATGATTCGCAAGGTCCGAATCCGGATCGCCAGCCGGCTCGAGGATGCCGAGGCGGTCAAGCGCGCGGAAACCCTCGGAAGGGCATTCCGCTATCTCGTTGCAGTGGCCGTGTCGCTCGTCGCCGGGGTGCTGGTGCTCTCGGAACTGGGCGTCTCGATCGCCCCGATCCTCGGCGCGACCGGCGTGGCCGGCATCGCCATCGGCTTCGGCGCGCAAAGTCTCGTCAAAGACTATTTCACCGGCTTCTTCCTGTTGCTCGAGAACCAGATCCGACAGGGGGACGTGGTGAAGCTCGGCGACCATTCGGGCCTGGTGGAGGAGGTGACGCTGCGGTTCGTGCGTCTGCGCGACTACGACGGCAACGTGCACTTCGTTCCCAACGGCGAGATCCGGACCGTGGTCAACATGAGCCGCGGGTTCGCGCAGGCCGTGGTGGATGTGAGCGTCGCCTACAAGGAGGACGTCGACCGGGTGATGACCGTCATGCAGTCCGTCGCAGCGTCCATGCGCGACGACGCGGTTTTCGGGCAGAAGATCCTGGACGCCTTCGAGCTGGCGGGCGTGGAGAAGTGGGATGACTCGGCCATCGTGATCCGTGGAAGGTTCCGCGTGATGCCGCTCGAGCAGTGGAACGTGCGGCGGGAGTATCTGCGCCGGCTCAAGCGCGCTTTCGACGAACAAGGCATCGAGATTCCCTTTCCCCAGCGGGACCTGCATCTTCGGGACGGCATCCTGGAACTGCGCAGGGCGCCGCGGGACGACGCGGCCCGGCCTGCCGAATCCTCCGCGGCATCCCCACACTGAGAGCGGATTTCCTCCGCAGCGGCTTCGCGGCCGCCACCCCGATGGGGCAGGCCGGCAGGCACGCGCCGTGCGGTCTCTCCCGCACGATCGCCGGCACGCACGAACCGGCGGCCGCTGATTTTCCAGGGAGATCGCACATGAAGCAGTTCCTGCTCGGGACCGTCGTCACGATGGCCGTCACGACCGGTGTAGCCTACGCCGACATTCAGCTCAACACCGGAACGGACTCCAATGGAGCCGTCCTTTCCGCGGGATCGCTCGATCCCTTCTGGACCATCTCCACCGACGGGGTGGACTTCGACGCTGCCCGTGTGGCCTATCCGGGGTCCTACCCCGACTATTCGTCTGGCCAGACCTGCTGCGGCATGGAGACGGTTCCCGGCACGGCGGCATGGGTGACGACGCCGGGCGTCGTGGCGACGAGCCCCACGACCGGATGGGGCATGGGCACCATGGTGTACCTGCGCCGTACCTTCGACCTCTCCGACTACGACATCGACACGGTCGCTCTGGCAGGGAAATTCCGCGTGGCGGACGCGGCCCGCGGCATCTACATCAACGGCCAGCTGGTCGCAGGGACCGACTACGGCGGCGGCTACACGTTCTCTGCCGATCTTTCCTTCTCGGTCGGCGCCGGCACCGGTGTCTTCGTCGACGGCGTCAACACCATCGAGATGCGCGGCTATTCCGTCAACAACGTCTGGGACGCCTTCTGGCTGGAGACGGGCGTGACCGGCGAGATGGCACCGGTGCCTGAACCTGGGACGTGGGTCCTGCTGGGAGCGGGACTGGGGATGCTGGCGCTGGGCCGGAGAGGAAAGCGCCGGACCTGATCCCACCGGCCGGAACGTTCCGGCAATACGGGGGCGTTGCGGCAATACGGGGGCGTTGCGGCAGATGGGCGAGGCCCGGGCGCCACGACTGCAAGGCCGATCCCGGATCGTAACGTCTGTTGCGCGGTCACATGGACAACATCTGGCGGCGGTAGTATGTTTCAGCAGTCCTGAGGAGACCTCATCCAACAACGGGCGGACCGACCGCCCTCCCCTCGGACAGCAAGACCAAGGCAATCCGACCCGAGGCGGCCCGTGACGCTCGCCCGGTCGAGTCCGGCGTGGGGACGTTCGGCGGCATTGCGGATCTCGACCGTGATATCGCTTTCCATCCGGTCGTCCGTGCCGCCCTTTCCGCAAGCCGGTTGACAGAACAACGGCCAAAAAAGGAAAGGGGCATGTTCAAGGGCGATCTCATCAAGCGTTGGCGGAGCCGCGGCCAGACGGGAGGGGGCGCCAAGCCTCCCCACCGCCGCAAGGTCCTCTTCGAACAACTCGAAGCCCGTCTGCTGCTGTCTGCCTCTCCTCCGGGCGTCCCTCTCGTCGCGGATTCCGCCGCGCAGAGCGAGCTGGCATCCACGATCGCTGACGTCACCCCTGTTTCCGTCCCCGCGGCAACTGCCGCGGTTTCCCCCTCCACCGCTCCGGCGGACGGCGATCCCGCCGACAGCGGGACCCGTGTCACCGTCGACATTGCCGCACCTTCCTCGTCGGCTATGTCCGGTCAATGGTTCGTCATCGATCTGGACGGAGCACAGGACGTCTCCTACGACGGCCCCGTGCGTGTGGACGGGATCGACGTCGAAGCCTTCGCCGCACCCGCGGCCCTGGCGGGTCGGGAAGAGGCGATCGTCGCCTCCATGCTCGAGGCGCTTGCTGGCGAATACCCGGGTCTGGGCGTGACGTTCAGCCTGACGCCTCCCGCCGAAGGTCCGTGGTCCACGGTCTACGTAGGCGGACGCGGCGAGGCCTTCGCGCAGTACGGCATCTACCTGGGTCTGGCCGAAAAGGTCGATGCCGGCAACGCGGACCGGTCCGACGAGGCGCTCGTCTTCAGCGCGAACCTCGACGCCACGGGACTGACGCCCAGGCGTTCGGGGCGATGCTGGCGGAGCACATCGCCCACGAAGCCGGGCACCTGCTCGGTTTCGAGCACGCCCATCAGGTGCACGACGAGGCCGACCCGCTCGCCGAAGTCGCGTGGAAGCCCTACACGCACGTGGAGATCGCGAAGGACGTCCGTGACGATCTGCTCGCGGCGGACGGCGCAGGCGGGCGCGTCGGCGACATCACGCTCGAGGGCCAGGAGTACCTGGTACATCCCAAGATCGTGGCGGCGGTGCGCGACCATGCCGCGTACTACTACGGCGGGACAGTGGGTCCCGACGGTTTTCCCGATCTGTTGATGGGCCAGGCGGTCATCCACCCCGAGATGACGGGCACGTGGGTCACCCGCATTCTCGACATGGCGTGGAAGGCCCAATCCGACTGGAGCTATTCCGACACCGAGAAGGGCCAGATCCTCGCGTGGGCCTACGGCTTCGCCACGCACGCGGCCGCCGACCACTGGGCGCACACGCTGGTCAACGAATTCGCCGAGGGCGTGTTCCCGGCCGTGGGGGACATCGTCCAGAGCATCACCTCCGAGCAGCGCGAACTCGCCAACTTCCTGCGTCACTATCTCGTGGAAGGCTACCTCGGCGACGCGACGCCCGGCTACGACAACAACCCCGACCGCACGACGCTGCCCGACGGCGACGTGAGCAACGACAGCACCCCTGGCATCGAATACGCCGCGCCCGTGCGCTTCATCTACGAATCCTTCGTCAGGCCGATCACCAACGATCCGACCGTCCTGCACAGCACCGGGGTCCAGCAGCCCGCCTATCTGTCGCTGTTCGCACCCTCCCCGTGGGTGTCCATCCATACCTTAGGTGGCAACACGTTCGTCCGCCAGGACGAGGGCGGCGACTTCTTCAAGGACGGCTTCGAGATGACGGCCGGCCGCAATCTCTGGATCACCGTCTCGGGCTTTGCCAACGAAGCCAACAACGGCCGGTTCCGCGTTGTCTCCGCCACCGCCACGCGGATCGTCGTGGATACAGCGGCGCTGGTTGACGAAGCCGCGACCGGCGACGAACGCATCGTCGAGAAGGTGCCGCAGACCGAGCGCATGACGCTGGCCGCGAATCTGGCGGACAACGCGTTCGTGCGCACCACGGGCAGCTTCCTCGAGGAAGGCTTCTCCAAGGGCATGCGCCTGAGCGCGTCGGGCTTCGTCGTGAACAACGGCGACTTCACCGTCGTGGAAGTGGGCGATCTCACGCTGAAGGTCCGTGAGACGCTGGCGTCCGGCGATTCGCACGGAAACGGCGACGAGCAGCTCATGGTGCTGGGCGAGCGCGGGCCGCTGCTCAACAAGCTCTTCGCCCTGCGCGAATGGGTGGCCGACAAGCTCCAGGGCCGGGCGCCCGCCAAGGACTGGGGCACCCTGGTGGAAGACATGATCGTCCAGGCAGCGACGGGCACTCCGTTCTCGAGCCTGTTCCTCGAGGACGTCTTCACCGCCTACCTGCAGCAGTGGCTGGACAGTCTCGACGAAGGCCTGCGCAACTGGCCCACGGTGGGCCTCGCGATCACCAAGGGCCTGTTCGATGCCCAGTCCAAACGGGACCTGCAGAACAAGGAGGGCGAGGCGCTCGGGCCGAAACGGATCAGGCTCGCATCAATGCCGAGAAGGGTGTCAGCGCCATCGATGCCGTGTTCGACGAGCTGGACGATCCGAACGACGATGGGTTCACCGACGACTCTTACATCAACAATCACCTTCTCCCCATGCTGGGTGTGCCGAAGCAGCTCGCCCAGGTGCGCACCGCGCATGCAGGGCCTGTCGACCCGAATCGACGAAGCGTTGAAGCCGCTCGACCCGATCCTGAATCCCATCCGGAATCTCCAGGCGGAGCTGGCGGAGAAGGTGAAGGAGTTCATGAAGGACGAGATCCGGCGCGGCTTCAAGATCGACCTGGACATCTTCGAGTTCCTGACCGACACGGGTTCGAAGATGGATCTGAAGTCGATCACGCTCGGCACGACCGTCATTCCCATTTTTCAGCCCGGAGACCGGGAACGCCTCGATGCGCTGATGGGCCTGCTGCCCACCGATCACACGGCCGCGCCGTCCGACCTGGGCGACCAGAACATCTACACGTTCTACCCCGACGTGCTGGGACCGCTGAACGACGGCGTGAGCTTCAGCAAGGAAAACTTCGCTGCCTACAAGAACAGCGTGACGCTCTCCAAGGTGCTGCTGCTGATGGAGCAGCCCATCGATGGCGAGACCGTCGGGGCCGGCCAGCTCAGCAAGCTCTTCTCCGACCAGCTCACGGTGCTGGCGAACGGGGTGACCCAGAACTACAACGCCGCGCTGCTCAACCTGAACGGTTCGCACGGCGGCAACATCCTCACCATGACGCTGCCGGGCGTGGCCGACGGGCAGCCGTGGCTGTCCTCCATCGATGGCGACCACATGTGGCGCATCGACAGCCTCACCACCACCTCCGGGCTCTATCGCGTCAACACGGCCGGACGACGGCGCGTCCACCGGCGTGTGGACGACGACGGTGGTGCCGAACCGGACCTATCGTGTCCAGGCCTCCTGGGTGGCGAACGTCACGCAGCTCGTGGACAACCTGGACAATTCGATCCAGCCCGATCGGCCCATTCTCCCGGCCACGAATGCCACGTACTCGATCTGGGACGGCAACACCAAGATCGCGACGGTGGTGCGCAATCAGCGGCTCTTTCCCACGGACGACCAGGACGGACCCGTCGCCTACGCGAATCTCGGCGACTTCTTGATCACCAGCGGCACCTGCGCATCGAGCTGGGCAATGCCGGCGCCGACGGAAACGTGATCTCCGGACCGGTGCGCGTCATACCGCTCGTGGGTGGGGCCACGCAGGTTCTCAAGATCAACCGCGACAGCTCCTCTGGCGCAATGCTGGCCGGCCCCTACAGCGAGACCGGCACGGCGTGGGTCGATCTCAAGTACCACACGGGCGGCGGCAATCATCCACTGTGGGAGAGCGCGAGGCTGCGCAGCGTGTTCCGGTCCCTGTTCGACGACTGGCAGGACGGCGCGCAGCAGTTTCCCGACATGGGCGACGCACCGTCGTCCGATCCCACCTCCACGGCGGATGCGGATCCGCTGCCTACGCACGTGTCCTCGTTCGCGTCGCTGCCCGAATTCCACGCGGAACTCGTATTCGACGCAGGCATCACCACCAACGATCAGGACGTGACGCTGGAAGTGGTGGACGGCGGCGGCTTTGCGCCGATCCTCCGTCTCAAGAGCACGGCCACGGGCACCGTGCTGGCGCAGCATTCCCTGGTCGACAACATCAAGGTGAAGGTGACCGGGGGAGCGGGCGTCGACACGCTGCGCATCGATCTCGGCTACAACGACAGCGACCAGTTCTTCGAGAATCCCGTCTCCGTGTTCGTCGCCTTCGACGGCGGTCTGGACACCGGGCTCACCGCGGACGACCGTGTGCTGTTCGACAGCACGGGCGCGGACAACGCACGGTTCGGCGGCTTCTTTCTCGACAGCTCCGATCGCGTCACGCTGAACAGCGCGATCCGCGCGACGGGCGCGGTGGTGATCGAGGCCGGCGGCGTCATCCTCGGCAGCGATCTCACCAACATCGAGGGCGGGATGGTGCAGATCCGCTCCAGGCGCGAGGCGCAGGGCGGGCTGCTCTTCACGGACATCCTGGCCGACGCCGAGGCGCGCGTCGTGCTGACCAACAGCCGTATCACCGGCTCGTCGATCTCCATCCGCGCCGAGAGCTCCATCAACATCGACAGCGAGAGCATCGACTTCTTCGGCAGTCCGGTGAAGATCGCGGCGGTGCAGGGAGAGTCGCACGCAAACGTCGAAGTGCTCGGTACGACGGTGCTGAACGCGACAGCCGATATCGAGCTGGCCGCGCAATCCACGGTGACCGTACGCGTGGTCACCGCCCCCGACGACTCCAGCAAGGACAAGGACCGTGACGCCGCCGTCGCCACCGCCATTCTCGGCAGCATGGCGAACGTGATCGTTCTCGACTCCGCCGCCCTGACGGCGCAGGGCAACGTGAACATCCTCGCCTCGCAGAAGGACAGCGTGCTGGTCTCCGCGGACGGGACCCAGGGCGACAAGGCGGAGGGCGCCAGCGGCGGCACGGTGGCGTTCACACTGCTGTACGGCGACACCAAGGCCACCGTCACCGGTGCGGCCACCGTCACGGGCGCGGCCGTCAACATCGAGGCGAACAGCGAACGCACGGTGGAGACTTTCGCCAAGGCGACGCAGAAGGGCGCCGAGGACGACGGCATCGCGAAGAACACCGAAGGCGAGAAGAAACTCGACGAGTACAAGGCCAAGGGCACCAGCGAGAACGCCGCGACGGGCGAAGGACAATCCACGGATCTCTCGTTCGCCGCGGCCGTGGCAATCACCGCCGTCAGCGGGGACAGCATCGCTTCCGTGGCCACGACCGGTCTCGTGCACGGCACCGAGTCGCTGGACGTCAAGGCGACGGCGCGGCACCCGAACCCGAAGACCGCCGACCGCCTGACGACCGTGGCCGATGGCAGTTCGACGGTGAAGGATGCCGACACAGGGGTGGGTGTCGCGGTGGCCGTCACGGTCATCGACGCGGATGCGCGCGCCTTCGTCTCGGGCAACGCGCGTCTTCAGGCGCCGGAAATCCGCATCGAATCCGCCATGTCCACCGGCGAGCGCTTCGGCGGCCAGGCCACGTCCGGCGCCACGGGCAAGGACACCGGCGTCGCCGGTTCGCTGGTCGTCAACGTCTCGATCCTGCGCAGCGAGGCCACGGTGGAAAGCGGCGCCACGGTCACGGTGATCGGCAGCGGCAGCTTCCTGCTGCGCGCGACCGGCACGGGGACGCAGATCGGCAAGGCGCTCCCGCACGAGCCGGCCTCCGGCAGCGACTACGGTGTCGGCGCCGCGGTCGTCGTGAACATCTTCGATGCGATCACCCGGGCGGAGATCGAGGACGCGGCCACGGTCACGGGCGCCGGCGCGGTCGTGGTGGATGCGCAGGCGGCGAGCACGGTCGACGGGCAGGCGAAGGCCGGCGCGAAGGGCGGCATCGCCATCGCTCCGTCCGTCGTCGTGAACGTCGTGAACGAAGACACGCTCGCGCGCGTCGGCACGGGCGCGACGCTGTCCGCGGCCAGCGTGGAGATCACGGCGGCGCGGAGCGGTTCCGCCAGCGCCAAGGCGGAAGGGGATGCCTCGGGCTCGGGCGACGCGGCCGTGGGCGCGGCGGTCGGCGTCAACGTGACGAACGATCGCACCGAGGCGCTGCTCGACCGGTCCCTGGCCGTCACGGGGTTGATCGCGGTCCGGGCCGACGGCCGCCAGTCGACGCGTGCCACGACCAAGGCCGGTGCCAAGGGCACCAAGAAGGACGACGGCGAGAAGGGGACCAAGGACGACGACGGCGTCAACAAGCAGATGGACGCCGTGCGAGGCCTCGCCGACACGGTCGCCGGCGACCAGGGCGCGCGCGACACATCGTCCAACACCGCCACGCCCAAGGCGGAGGTGGCCAACACCGACACCAAGGGGTCCAGCGAGTCCGAGACGGTGAGCGTGGCCGCGGCGGTGTCGGTGAACGTGAGTCTCAGCCGTGCGCGTGCCGCGACGGCCAGCGGCCTGACACTCGACGCCGGCGACACCGTCACCGTGCATTCGCAATCCGACTTCTCGGTCGAGGGCAGCGCCGACGGTTCGTCGGTGAGCAAGACCGGCGATGCTGTCGGGGCTGCCGTCGTGGTGAGCTACGGCGAAGGCGACAACACGGCCACCATGGGCACGGGCAGCACGGTGCGCGCGGACGGCCTCACGGTGGAAGCGGTGAAGGCCACTGATTCGACGGTTCACAAGTCGACCACGATCACCAAGTCCGGCGCGGGTGGCAAGGAGATCGGCGTGGCGGGTTCGGTCTCCGTCAATCTCTTCGATGTGGATACGGTCGCGGAGATCGGCGCGAACAGCTCGCTCACGCTGAGCGGCGGCGATCTGGTCCTGCGTGCCGTGTCGGCCACGTCGACGAAGACCGAAGCCAAGCCCGAGAACGAAGATGGCGCAGCGGGCAGCGGCGAGGACGTCGGCGTGGGCGCGTCGGTCGCCTTCGATCGCAGCGATGCGCAGACCCGCGCGACGCTGCAGGACGCCGTGAACGTGGCCGGGACGGCGCGGGACCTGCGCATCGAGGCCACGGGCATCCACGACAAGACCGTCGACGCAGAGAACGGCGCCAAGGGCGCCACGGGCGTCGGTGTGTCGGTCGGTGTCGCGCTGGCCAACAACCAGACCGAGGCCCGCACCGGACTGGGCACGGGCATATCGCTCACGGGCGCGGCCACGGTCAGGACCGATCACCGCGAAACCGTGACCAACAAGGCCGACGCCGAGGCCGCCGGTTCGGACACCGGCGTGGGCGCCAGCGTGGGCGTGACGGTGATCACGGACGGCTCGCTCGCGGCCCTCAACCGCAACGTGACGGCGGGCGGGAACGTCATCGTCGAGTCGTCCTCTCTCACCAGCACGACCATCGATGTCAAGGGCAGCGCGAGCGGCAACGACAAGGACGCCAAGAACTCGGACCAGGAAGCCTCCAACCAGGTCAACAGCAACCCCAACAACGGGGGCGACAAGGAACTGCCGAAGTTCGAGGACAAGACCAAGGAAGGCAACGACAGCTCGAAGAAGGAATCCAGCACCGAAGGGTCCAAGGTGAGCGTCGGCGCCGCCATCGGCGTGAACGTCGTCGTTGCGGACAACACCGCCTCCATCGGCGACGGTGTCACGGTGAGCACGGGCGGCGACGTGACCGTGCGCGCCACGGACAGTACCGATGCCACCACCAAGGCCATCGGCTCCGCGATCAATCTCGACGCCGACACGGCCGTGGGCGCCGGCGTGTCGCTCAACGTGGCCGTCGTGCACAACCGCGCGACGATCGGCGCCAATGCCAATGTCACCGGGCGCAGCGTGACCGTGGACGCGGGCGGGCCCGCGGACGGGCGCGACGAGTTCATCGCCTGGGGGCTTGCCGCCGCGGGTGGCTCGGACTACGGCGTGGCCGGTTCCGTCGCCATCAACGTCTCGGACCTCACCAACGAGGCCTCCACGGGCGCCACACGCACGTGCGCGCGACCAGGGGCGGCATCGACGTCACCGCGCATCACACTCTGGGTCTTCAGCTTCTCGCGGGCGCGGGCGCCCTCGGTCAGGACGAAGCCGGCGTGGGCGCGGCCGTGGCGATCAACATCGTGCCGAAGCACGACACGCTCGCCCGCATCGGCACGGATTCGACCACCGATGCCACCGGCGCCACGAACGTCACGGCGCAGGCTGCGCTCGTGCCGCTCCAGGCCGACGCGCCGCTGCTGCCGGACGACGCCGATCCCGGCTTCACGGCGGCTTCGGTGTCGGGCGGCATCAGCAAGGGCGACGCCGCCGTCGGCGGCTCCGTCGTCATCAACGTGTTCGACACGCTGACCGAAGCGGCCATCGGCGCGGGTGCCGTGGTCAACGGATCGACCGCGGGTGGCCAGGCCCAGGACGTCTCGGTGCGCGCGATCGATGACACGCGCATCACCAACATCGCCGGCGCGCTGGCGGGGAGTCTCGACGGCTCCGGGGTGGGCATCGGGCTCGACGTGACGGTGCTGATCAAGGAGACGCGCGCGGTGATCGGCCCGAGAGCGCGCGTGGAGGCGGGCGGTGACGTCGTCGTGCTGGCGGACGGGTCGGAGGACATCGTCTCGGTCGCCGCATCGCTGGGTGTCACCGGCGGCTCGGTGGGCGTGGGCGGATCCATATCGGTTCAGGTACTCGATACCACCGCGCTCGCAGCGATCGAAGGCGGCGCGGGCATCGGCGCCATCGTCCACGCAGGCGAGGGCGTGGATGTGTCCGCGACGGGCGATTTCACGGCCAAGCTGGTGGCAGGTGGTATCGCTTTCGGACCGGATGCCGGCGTGGGGGTGTCCAACACGACGCTCGTGCACAAGGACAAGGTGCTGGCGTCCATTGGCCAGGGCGCGGAGGTGACCGCTGCCGGCGTGGCGGGTGTCCGCGTGGCCGCGTGGTCGACGGAAGACCTCATCACCATCGCGGCGGCGGGCGGTGGCGGCAGCTCTGCGGGGATCGGTGCGTCCGCCGTCGTCAATGTGCTGGAGGAGACGACGCGCGCGTTCATCGACAACGGCGCGCACGTGACGGCGCAGGCGGCAGGCGCGGCAACCGGCGGCATCCTGGTCGACGCACAGGACGACCCCACGGCGATCGTCGTCGCCGGGGCGATCGGTGCCGGTTCCACCGGCTGGCATCGGTGCCGGCGTGTCCGTGAACACCTTCACCAAGCGCACGGAAGCCGCGATCGGTTCGAATGTCACCGCATTCACCGACGGCGACATCCGCGTCCTGGCGGATTCCTCCGAGGATCTGACCAACATCACCGCGGCGGCCGGCGGCGCCGGCACGGTGGCCGTGATGTTCGGCGCGGGGATTCCCGTCTACACGATCCGCACCCGGGCGTTCATCGGCGACGATCCGTCGGACGGCATCGCCTCGGCCGGCGCGGGAGACGTTCACGCGGTCGGCAGCATCGTCGTCGCCGCGGACGATCGCAACGAGATCGACCTCATCGTCGGAAGTGCCGCGGGCGCAGGAACGGCCGCAGTCGGCGGTGCCGCCGGTGTGGCGGTCATCGACAAGTTCACCGAGTCCTTCATCGGAGCGGGCGCGCGGGTCACGGCGGACGGCCAGTCCGCCGTCACGTCGAAGACCGGCGAGTTCGGCATCACCTACGCGCCGAGCGCCACGGGTATCGGCAACGTCGACATCAGCGAAGGCCGCCAGGTCTCCGCAGCCGATGGCGAAGTGGGCATTCCCGAGATCGCCGAGCTCGATCCGCGTCAGGACGGAAGCGACTACCGCACGAACGGATCGTTCAGCGGGCAGCGGACACCGACGGCGAAGGAAGCGACGAACTTCCGCGGTCTGGCAGTCACCGCGACGAGCCGCGACGACATCGAGACCTTCACGTTCTCCATCGCGGGCGGACAGGTGGCGGTGGCCGTTCCCGCCTCCGTGAACGTGATCGACGCCGACACCCGCGCGTACATCGGCCAGAACGCGAAGGTCAACGAGGACCGCACGGGGGCTCATGCCGGTCAGTCGGTGCTGGTGGGTGCGGGCAGCGACTTTTCCTACCTCGCGATCGAAGCGTGCGGCGCCGGCGGATATGTCGGCGTGGCCACGGGTGTCGGCGTCTCGGTGCTGAAGGGCCTCGTGGAGGCCTTCGTCGCCGACGGCGCGTCCGTGTTCGCCTCGGACGACGTGAACGTCGCCGCGCGTGCCACGGAAGATCTGCTCATCCTTGGCGGTGGTTTCGCCGGCGGCGTGGTCGGCGTGGCCGGCTCGGTGAACGTGCCCAGCCTGGACAACGATACGACGGCCTACATCGGCGCCGGTTCCCGTGTGGATGCGGGTGGCGACGTGGTCGTCCTGGCGACCGACGACACCCACATCGATCTCATCACGGCGTCGCTCGCCGGCGGATTCGTCGGTGCCGGCGCCGCCGTGGGCGTGATGATGATCACGAAGGACACGATGGCGTTCGTCGGCACCGGCGCGACCGTGGATGCCGACGGCCGCAACGACGGCTTCGCGACCTCGCTGAACGGGGACATCCTGGAAGACGCCGCGGGCCAGGCCACGGGCTTCGGGCGCAGCGTGGGACACGGCCTCACCGTGCAGGCGGAATCGAAGGAGGACATCCTGCAGCTGACGATTGCCGGCGCCGGCGGATTCGTCGGCGTGGGCGGTGCCGTGGGCGTGACGCTCGTGGATTCGGATACCAACGCCTTCATCGGCGGCAACGCCCTCATCAACCAGGCGGCGGACAACGCGTCGGCCTCGGGCGGACAGACGGTGTTCGTGGGCGCGTCCAACGAGATGCGCGCCCTGGTCATCGGCGGCGGCGTCGGCGGCGGCTTCGTCGGTGTCGGCGGCGCGGTGAGCGTGGGCAACGTGAACAACGATGTCGGTGCCACGATCCAGGCGGGCGCCAAGGTCGCGGCACGCCGGGACGTCGAGGTGAGCGCCGTCGCGATCAAGGATCTCGAGGGCTACACGGTCAGCGCCGCAGGCGGTCTCGTCGGGGTGCAGGGTGCCATCTCCGTGTGGTCGCTCGGCACGCCAATCAGCAAGAACTACACGGACGCCCAGGGCCGGTCCTACAACGCCATGCGCGGCGACAACGGGGCCACGGCCGACGGCGACGCCGGCTCCCAGGCCGCGGCCGGACGGAACCAGGTCAACGACATGCTCACCTCGTACAACCAGGGCGACACGTCGGACAACCAGACGAGCGCGAACGAGCGCATGGCAGGCGCCGCGCGCGGCGCCGCGTCCCGCATGAACAACGCCGCCCCGTCGGCAACCGCCATCACGCAAGCCATCAACAGCACGGCGACGACGCAGGGCACGGAGGCCGTCATCCAGGCCGGCGCCGAGATCCGTGCAGGTGAGGACATCGAGGTCCACGCCAACGAGAAGGACGAGATCGCGTTGCGGCTGGGCGGCATTGCCGGCGGTTTCGTGGGCGTGGGTGTCTCGGTGGGCACCCTCTCCCTGGGGCTCAACGTGCGCGCCTCGGCTGGCGGTGTGCTGGATGCCGGCGGCAACGTGTGGGTTCTCGCCGATCAGGAGCAGGACGTCGATCACAAGGCGCTCTCGTCGGCCGGGGGCGCATTCAGCGTGGGCGCTTCGGTGTCCTCGATCAGCGATGCAAGCACGCGTTCCGCCTTTCTCGCCAATGGCACGTCAGTGCCGAACGCGCAGGAGGTGCTGGTGCGCTCGATCGGCGACCAGGACATCGTCGCGCTGACCGGCCAGCTCGTCTCCGGGGCCGGCACGTCCGGCGCCTCGTTCACGCGCATCGGCGTGGACAACAATTCGGCCGAGGATACGGTGGCCGCGATCGGTGCGTCCGCGTCCATCGGATCGGCCGACCACGCGGTGGGACGCGTGGAAGTGACGGCCATCTCGCGCGTGAACGCCGATCTCACGACGCTCGCGCCGTCCGTCGGCGGCACCGCCACCAACGTCAATTTCGCCTTCGCCGATGTCACGCCGGAGGTCCGCGCCCGCGTGAATTCCGGAACGGCCATCCACGCCAGCGGCGACGTGTCGGTCCATGCGCACACCGACCACGACGTCCAGTCGGACGTCTTCGGTCTCACCATCGGTTTCGCGTTTGCCTTCGGTGACAACCGCGCCAGGGCCAACAGCGATGCCTCGGTGAGCGCGTCCCTGGGCGGTTCGATCACGGCGGGCAGCGTCGACGTCGCGGCAGGCCACAACGTGGACTCGGCGACGATGAATCCCATCCACCAGGTGATGGGCGGCTCCGAGCGCAGCGCTCATGCCTCCGTGGATGCGCCCACGGGCGGCATCACTGCGGTCTCCGTCTCCTTCGCCGAGACGATCAACGACACGGACGTCGGCGCCGGCCTGGCGGACGGCACGACACTGGACGTGAACGGCGTGGCTTCCATCCGCGCCGGTGCGCTCAATTTCTCCCATTCGCGCGGCAACGGCTTCTCCGCGTCGCTGGTGGGCGGCGGGCTGATGGACACGCGGGCCAAGGCCTCGGGCGACGTGAGTGCCACGGTCGGAATGAACTCCACGGTGGACGCGGGCAGCCTCGTGATCGATGCGAAGGGCGTGGACCGCGCCGATGCCAAGGGCCAGACGACCGACCTGGGCGCGCTGGGCGTGGCGCGATTTTCCGAGGTGGTGTCCACCGTGGACCCCACCGTGACCGCCAGCATCGGCGAAGGCGCGCACGTGGACGTGGGCTCCAACGTCGTCGTGCGGGCCGATTCCAGCACCGACGGCGACGCCGTGGCCGAAGGCATGTCCATCGGCCTGCTCGGTTCGTTCGGGGGAATCGACGGCACGTCGCGCGTGACGCCCACGGTGTCGGCGCAGGTCCTCTCCAGCGCTGTCCGGCCCTCGTCGGTCACCGCCCGCACCGGTTCGATCACCCTCGAAGCGACCCACGGCCGCAACGCCGAGGTGAGTGATGGATCGTTCGATGCGGGGTCCGGAGTGAGCACGCAGGACGACACGCTCTCGACCACGAAGCCCCACGGTCTCAAGACCGGCGATCGCATCACCTACCTCGCCGACGGCGGCACGGTCATCGGCGGACTGCAGGACGAGCGCGGCTACGGCGTCATCTACGTGAACGGCACGACCATCAAGCTGGGCGTTCCCTTCAAGGGAACGAACGTCGACAGCACGCAGGACGTGATCCGCTTCGACGCCCCGCATGGGTTGAACGACGGTGAACGGCTGAAGATCGGCAACGACGGCGGACCTCTGACGGGCGGTCTCGCTTCCGGCCAGGACGTCTACGTGCGGGTGATCGATGACCGCACGGTCAAGCTCGCACGCACACAGGCCGAGGCACTCGCCACCACGAAGACCTTCGCGGCGGGGGCCGTGAATGCGTCGACCGATCTCGTCACGCTCGCCGGACACGGATTCGCCGCCAACCAGGCCGTTACCTACCGGGGGCCGCGCAAGCTCGACTTCTACGCCAACGGGGTGGATGTCACGGCCGAGACCATCGCGCTGGGGACGGAGTCCCAGCCGCACGGTCTCGTGGACGGCGACCAGGTCGTCTACCGCATTGAGGACATCGTCCTCGAGCGCCCCACGAACCAGCCGGCCGCCGCCCTGGGCGGCCTGAGTGCCAACGGCACCTATTTCGTCAAGGCGGTCGACGCCACGACGGTGAAGCTGGCGACGAGCGCCCAGAACCTCGCCAACGGCGTGTTCGTGAACCTCTCCGTGTCCTCGGCCGCACAGCTCACGAAGCACAGCCTGCAGAAGGCGGCGGAACGTGCGATCACCGGGCTGGTCGATGGCCAGACCTACTACGTGCTGGTGAACGACGCCGACAGCTTCCGTCTCGCTGCCACGGCCGGGGGACCGGCGCTGGACATCAATGCGACCGGAGCCGGCGGCACGCACCGCATCGGCGCCGAAGGCATCGAACTCGACGGTGCGCCGCTCACCGGGCAGCAATGGCTGGCGTACGACATCACGTCGGCGGGTGCGGGTATGCAGCGCCTTCTCGGCGCTGGAGGCATCTCCGCGTCGCTCGATGCCCTGGGGGCCGACGGTGTTTCGCGTGCGTCGAGCCAGGGGCCGTCGTACTCCCTGTTCATCTCGGGCGGCGGTGCGGACTCGAACGTCACCGTCTCCCCGACCGTGACCGCAGGTGCAGGCGTGTCGGCACAGCTCACGGCAGGCAGCGACGTGGGCGTCATTTCCCAGTCGTTCGCCAACGGTTCCGTCTCCGCCGGCACGTCGGGCGGTGCAGGCCTCGCAGGATTGGGCACGTCGAACGCGAACGTCACCTTCGGCAACACGGTCACCGCTCGCGTGGCCGACGGCAGTTTCATCACGGCGGGGCGCGACGTGGACGTGACGGCCGACAGCCGTCACACCGCCATCGCCGAGGCGGTGGCCGGTGCCGTCTCACTGGGTTATTCGTCCAGCGGCGCGTATGCGAACGTGCAGGCATTGCCGACCACCACCGTCGACATCGGCGCCGGGGCGCACATCCTTGCGGACAACGATGTGGATCTGCGCGCCCGCACGGGCGCCAGTGGCAGCGCCGATGCCAATGCAAGCGGCGGCGCCTTCATCGGCGGCGGCACGGCGGATGCCCGGTACACCATCGGAGCGTCCTCCACCGATGCGGTGACCCCGCGCACGATCACGGTGGGCGTGGGTGCCAACGCCGACGTGCGAGCGCAGCGCAATCTCACTGTCGATGCGGGTGTGGACGCCACGCAGCTCGTCACCACGTCGTACGCCGGCGCCGGCGGCTTCGGCGTCGATCCTGATGCCGTGGCCGTGTCCATCGTCAACACGCTCGCCGTCACGCGCATCGATTCGGGCGCGCACCTCACCGGGGTCGAGAACGCCCGCATCGTCGCGACGCACACCGGCATCGCCACCGAAGCCCGCCCGACTTCCTGGGGAGCGGGTGCCGTCGGAAGCGCGGACGCGGATGCCTGGTCGATGCACCGCGTCATGTCCCGGATCATCGGCGAACCCGACGCGGTGGTCGCTTCCAAGAACGTCGATGTGTTCGCGAACGTGAGCTTGGGCCTGCCCATCGCGGCCCCCAGCGCGGACAAGCCCGACCTGAGTCTGGTCAGCACCAAGGCCACGTCGCACTTCCAGCCGCTGGGATGGGACCGGTACATCACCTGGAACGCCGACACGGTGCTGCTGTCCGCGCCGACGCCGGAACTGCTCGTCAATGCCTCCGGCAGCATCGTGGTCGAGCGTGGACTGGATGCCGTGGACCTGGGCGACCGCATCGTCGTCAACGACATCAGCAACGATGGCAACGCCGGATCGGCGCGGTTCCGCGTCAATCCGTCCTACTACGCCATCGACGTCCTCGGCACGCAGCTGAAGGGCGGCGTGAACGGCAAGATCGATGGCGACCAGGGCACGCTCACCGTGCGTCACACGTGGGAGACGGTGAACATCACCAACCTGTCGACCAAGGATCTCGTCATCAACGACATCGATCCGGTCGACCGCTCGGGCACCGCCACGGTCAGGATCGATGCCGACGAGAACGAGTTCCACTTCGACATCGCGCACGAGTACGGCCCCACGCGCATCGACATCGCGAATCTTGGCTCGGCGGGGACGCCGGACATCGTCTTCGAAGGGGTGGTGAACAACCCGCTGGGACTCACGGAAGTGATCAACCGTCGCGGGGACATCCGCTCGTCGGCTTCCGCGCTCATCCGCACGAACGTCGCGAACATCGAGGTCGAAGGCGACATCGCCTCGACGGCCGCTCGTCTTGCCGTGGAACTGGTGGAAAGCGAAGGCCGCACGCCCACGCTCGATGCCGATGCCGGCGGCGACATGGCGCTGCAGCTTCGCCTGCTGGACCGCAATGCGGCCGCCGGCCCCCTCGCGCTGGCTCTGGGCACGCTGGACGCGGGCGGCGACGTGGACGTGCTGCTGCTGCCGGCTCTGGAGCAGACGACCGTGTCCGCCGCTCCGTCGGGCTACACCGTGACGGTCACGTGGTACCAGCCGACGATCGATGCGCTCGCAGGGACTCCCGGACCGGCTTCGCAGGGCACGTACCTCGGTCACTACCAGTCCAACGTCGGCGGTCCCATGTTCGTGCCGTCCATGGGCATCTTCGGCACGGGCGCCACGGCGGTGGACAGTCTCACCACCTTCGGTCTGGTGCGCGCCGGCGGCGACATCCGCATCGCGGCTGCGTTCGGCAGCACTCGCATGACCCTCGTGGGCACGACCGATCTCACCGGCGACGGCGCGATCGATGTCCACACCAATGGCGACATCACGCTTGCGGAACTCGCCGGCGACATGCGCGTGGGCCGGATCGTGTCCACCACCGGCGACGTATTCCTGACGTCACCGGCAGGCATCGTCGATGCACTGGGTGACGCCCAAGCCGACGTCGTGGGACGCCGCATCGTGCTGCGCGCCAACGGTGGCGGCATCGGCTCGCACCTCAACGATCTGGAGATCGATTCGCAGCTGTCGGGCAGCGCGCTCGTATTGGCGTTGGCGCAGTCCGACGTCTTCCTGGTGGAAACCGCCGGCCCCTTGGCAGTGGAACGTGTGGATGCGGCACAGGGCGAGATCCGCCTGACCACCCGCGACAGCGATGCCGCCGGCGAGGACATCGTGGTCGGCGCAGGCGCCGAAGTGACCGCGCTGCTCGGTTCGGTGACGCTGCAGTCCGGCGACGATATCGCCGTGACGGGCCGGGTCTTCGCGCACGACCCGCTCGTGTTCGCCGTCGATCACCGCAACGCGGATGCGGGTGCCGGAGGACATCTGTCCCTCACGGGCGAGATTGCCGGGTCCCGCCTGACCATGCTGGGCGACGACGACGACGACGTGCTGATCGCCACGGGCCTCACCATGGCCGTCACCGGCTGGGGCCGGCGCGGGAACGACATCCTGCGCGGCGGGCGCAAGGACGACGATCTCTACGGCGGCGAGGGCGCGGACGAGATCGACGGCGACGAGGGCGACGACCTGCTCGTGGCGGACGCGGGTGTGGGCGATGTGCTCCGGGGAGGGGCCGGCAACGATCGCCTCTTCGGGTCGGAAGACG
Organism: Betaproteobacteria bacterium; assembly: GCA_016713305.1. Taxonomy (NCBI): domain Bacteria; kingdom Pseudomonadati; phylum Pseudomonadota; class Betaproteobacteria; species Betaproteobacteria bacterium. The sequence continues at coordinate 207,760 of JADJPK010000031.1, read as the reverse complement.
GGGCCGAGGCGGATCCTGATTTCGGCGATGCGTTGCGTTTCGGTGACCGCATCGAGGGAGGTGAGGGCGACGACGTCATCCAAGGTCTCGGCGGCGCGGACGACATCGATGCGGGCGCAGGCATCGACTGGGTCGACGGCGGACTCGGCGGCGACCGGATCGTGGGCGGCACCGGAGCCGACACGCTGTATGGCAGCCACGGCGCGGACGCGATCTTCGGCCACGGCCTCACGGACGCCGGGGACGACGATGCGGCCGACCGGATCTTCGGCGAGTGGGGCGACGACGTTCTGCACGGCCAGGGCGGTCTGGATCTCATCGAGGGCGGTTTCGGCAACGACCAGCTGTTCGGCGGACGCGGCGACGACGTGCTGCATACGGGCTTCGGTCTCAACACGGCAGACGGCGGCGAAGGCGACGACCAGATCCACGGCTCCGACGACGGCGCCGACACGCTGCTGGGTGGGGCTGGCCGCGACCGTCTTTGGGGGTACGCCGGCAACGACACGCTGGACGGCGGCGCGGACGACGACATCCTCGAAGGTGGCGCAGGGGACGATCTGCTGCAGGGTGCCGGCGGCAGCGACGTTCTGGTGGGCGGTGCCGATCACGACACGCTCTACGGTCATTTCCCCGACGCGGGTGCGCAGGACGACAACGCCGTCGACACCCTCTACGGCGATTTCGGGACGGGGCTGAACGAAGCCGGTTCCGGACGCGACCGGCTGTATGGGCAGGGCGGCAACGACCTGCTGTTCGGCGAAGGCGGCGACGACCTGATCGAGGGCGTGGCCGGCTTCGTGGCGGTGGAATCCAGCGGCGGTTCCGGCAACGTCATCGACTTCGGCGACGCGCTCGACAACGCGGCCTTCTCGGCACCCACGGCAACTGCGGCGCCCGCGCTCCAGGCCATCGACTTCTCGGTTGCACGCGAAGCCGCCACGCTGCCGGACGGAACGGATCACCGGGGACGCTGGGCGGATCTGGGCGGTTCGGCAAGCGATGGCGGCGTGTCGGGCAGCGGCATCCTCTCCCGCGAACCGCAGGTGGCGACCGCACCCGACGGCAGCGCCGTGGTCGTGTGGACCGACACCCGGGCCGGTGTGCCGCAGATCTACGCTGCCAGGCACGGAGCGAGCGGCTGGATCCAGCTCGGAACCAGCGCGTCGGCGCGAGGCGTCAGCGACGCGGCGACGCCCGCCTACGCACCGAGCGTGGCGATCGATGCTCAAGGCCGCGTGGTCGTGGCCTGGACGCAGGAAACGGCCACGGGCCGCGAAATCCGCGTGGCAAGGTTCGACCCCGCGGCGCAGGGCGGAGCGGGTGCGTGGGAATCGCTGGGCACGTCGCTGGCTGCCGGCGGCATCTCGGGCAGCGGGCAGGCCGACAGCGCCAGGGTGGTGATCACCGCCGGTGGCCCGGCCGTCATCTGGCTCGAAGGCGCGGCGGACGCCAAGCGCATCTACGCGAAGACCTTCTCGGGCGGCACGTGGCAGGCGCTCGGCGCGAACGGGGCTTCCGGCGCAGGGATCGCGGGCGGCGCCGTCACGGTGCAGGTCGAAGATCTGGCGGCCGCGACCGACGGCACCCGGGTGGCCGTCGCCTGGACGCAGATCGACGCGTCGACGGGAGCGCGGCAGGCGTATCTGCGCGAACTGGTGTCCGGCAACTGGACCGAGCGCGCAGGTTCCGGCACCGGGTCCGGGATGAGCGGCTCCACCGACGGCGCCTACGCCGGAACGCTGTCGTACAACGCCCGTCCGACGCTCGCCTATCACGCGGGATCCCTGTTCGCCGCGTGGCAGACCTTCTCGGACGAAGGGGCCGCGATCACGGTGGTGGAATACGCCGGCAACGCAGCCGCGCAGGTGCGCGGGACGTTCGACACGCCGGAGTTGCGTTCGGATCCCGTGCTCACCAGCGGCGGCGGCGTGCTGCGGCTCTTGTGGACCCGCGCCGCCTACGAATCGTCGCAGACGCAGCTCTACGCGGTTCGCTACACCGGCGCCGGCTTCATCGAGGAAGTGCCGGGCGATGCCAGCGGTGCGGGCTTGAGCCTCACCGGTGGTTCCGCGCAGGCGCTCGCCGCAGCGACCAACGCCGGTGGACTGCCCATCGTCGCGTGGCAGGACGCCGCGTCCGGCGTGCCGGGCATCCTCGCGCGCGGCAGTTCCGTCGCCGTCTCTCGTACATTCATCGCCGACGCCTCTACCGGCGTGACGCTGCAGCAGGTGCTCGACAGCAACGACCTCGGGCTGGGCGACCTGATCGTGGTGCACGGTGCGCACGGCGGTCCGTTCACGATCTCGGCACAGGATGCCGGCGTGACGATCGTCGGCGCGGAAGGCGCCGTGCTGAATGGACCCGTGACCGTCGCGTCCGGCGCTGCGGACGTGACGTTCCAGCGCCTGCGGATCAACGGTGCGGTGACGGTGCAGGGCGCGGCACGCTTCACGCTGACGGAATCGCACGTCACGGGAGACGTGCGTCTGGAAGGCGGCGACAGTGCCCAGGTGACGGTCAGCGACGTGAGCGGCGTCATCCGGGTCGTCGATGCGGTCGCTCACGCGCTGATCGACGGCAACACGGCATCCGCCCTGGAAGTGACGGCGCCTGGCGGTATCGGGGCATCGGATCTGCGTGTCCGCAACAACACGCTGCGTTCCATCACGCTGGGCGCAGCGGCAAGCGGGAACATCCGCGGCAACCACGTTTCCGGCGGTTCCATCGGCCTGGTGATCTCGGCGGCCTTCGACGGCCTGATCGCGGACAACCTCATCGAAAGCGGGCTGGGCGTCCAGTACGACGCCGCCGCGGCACTGATCGGCAACACGATCCGCGGCACGACGACGGGCGTCCGGACAACCGTCGCAGGCGCCGGGGCCCTGGGCTTCGTGGCCGGCAGCGGCGTGAACCACGTGGAAGGCGGCCAGACCGGTGTCGATATGGTGAATGCCCGCATCCAGTATCAGCACGTGACCGGTGCCGTGACCGGTGTACGGGGTACCGGCACCATCGGCGGAGATTCGCTGGACACGGCCAACCTGATCGAAGAGAACGAGACCGGGATCGGCGGATTCCAGGGCACGATCCAGTACAGCCGTATCGCCGGCAACGGCATGGGCATCCGCGCCGAGACCGGTCAGCAGATCCACCACAACCTCGTCTACCGCAACACCACGGCCGGGGTGCTGATCTCCAGCAGGAGCGGCGTCGGGCTGTATCAGAACACCTTCTACGCGCCGCAGGGCGACAACGTCCGCATACAGACCGCATCGAGCGGTGTGGAGGTCATCGGCAACATCTTCTGGGCGGAGTCCGGCTACGACCTGTACGTGGCCAACGACTCGCAGGCCGGCTTCTTCAGCGACTACAACGATCTGTACGCGAGCGGCACGGGCAAGGTCGGCTACTGGACCAAGGACTTCACCGACGTGCTCGACTGGCAGGCGGACATCGCCCGCTTCGACCTGCACTCCATCGGCGCGACCGTGGTCAATCCGCAGTGGGCGCGGCCCGCGTTCTTCGACCTCCACGCGGACGACTTCCGCCTGCGGGACCCCGTCGCCGGACTGCGCTTCACCAGTCCGTCGGTCGACATGGCCGACGTGCGTCTTGATCGCGCGCTGCCCCCCGGCTACGCGAACCTGCTGACCAACCCGGGCTTCGAGTCCGGGACGACCGGCTGGACCGTCAACGTCAGCGGCGGCGTGAAGGCTGGCGCCCCTGCGGCGTGGGACGGTTCCAACCGCTTCTATGCCGGTGACACGGAAGGCGGCTTCGCGCAGCAGAGCGTCGATCTCGTGGCGGCCGGCTACAGCGCTCAGGCGCTCGACAGCGGGGCGCTGGACATCGTGTTCGGCGGGCGCGTGCGGCGTGCCGACGACGGCACTCGTGACGAAGGCAAGATCGTCCTGCGGTTCCTCGACGGCACCGGCAATCTCGTCGGCGAGAGGACCGTGGATGCATCGGACGTCGCGGACCGCTGGGAATTGATGGGGGGCCGCGCGTCGATTCCGGTCGGCGCGCGCTCCGTCGTGTTCCGCTTCGAGGCAGAGCGGGTCGGCTCGGGCGCGAACGACGCCTGGCTGGACGGCGCGTTCCTGCGCGTGGTGTCCCAGGCCTGGGCACCGGACCTGGGGGCCTACGGCTTCGGCACACACGAATCGCAGCCCGAAACCGCGCGCCGGATCGCGCTGCGTTTCCCGGATCTCTACACGGACTGGGAGAAGGGAGAACCGCTCACGATCCGCTGGGAAACCACCAACAACACCGGCTTCTCGGCCGTGCGCATCGATCTGCTGCAGGACACGGCCGACGGTCCCAAGCTGTACCGCAGCATCGTGGAGGCCACGCCGGACGACGGCGAGTTCATCTGGACGCCCGAGGCGAGCAGCGTGGACTTCGGCACCCACCGCCTGCGCATCCAGGTGTCGCTCGTGGATGCGCCGGAAGTCCTGGACCGCAGCCAGGAAGTGTTCTCGGTGCCGGAGGACGGCAAGGACTACTGGGTCGATGACGCCTCGGACGCGAACGACGAGTTCACGCCCGGTGCGACCGGCTCCAACCGCAACACCGGCAAGACGGCGGCCGCACCCAAGCCCAACCCGGTCAACGTGCTGCGGGCCTACACGCTCGATGCCGGCGCGGTCCTGCGCATCGACACCGGCGACTATCCGCTCATCGACGCACTCACGTTGTCCGGCTCGCTCGACCTCGGGCTCGGGCTCGACGAGGGCTTTCGCATCACCGGTCCGCTCGACGCCTCCCGCGTCGCGACCTTGTTCCCGGCCATTCCCAACACGCGGTTTGCCGGTCTCATCGAACTGAACGACGCCGACTTCGTCACCGTCGAGCATCTTTCGCTGGTCAACAGCGGCCGCGGCCTGTACGTGCACGACGGGTCGGAGAGCTTCTCCGCGTCCTATCTCACGGCGACGGGCCACTCGGTGGACGGCATGACCATCGACACCAGCGCGCAGTTCTCCGATTTCTCGCACCTGACCGCCAGCGGCAACGGCGGCTGGGGCATCTGGATCGATGGGCCTATTGCGTCGTTGATGGATTCCATCGCGACGGGCAATGGGAACGGAATCCGTATCGCAGGTGTGGTTAGCGTGGTGTCGCGAAATGTCGTGACTGGCAACACGTCACTGGGGCTTGCCGTCGTGAACGCGGGCAATGCCAAGGTGCAAAGCAACATTGCGACCGGCAACCGGGTGGGCCTATCGGTTTCCAACAGCACCGGCACGACACTCGTCGGGGATACCGACCTGTCGGCCGGAAACGGCAATCGCGCGAATTCGAATCGAGCCAATGGCATCGAGGCCAGTGGCAACGTGGTGGTGGCAGGTAACACTGCGTCGGGGAATGTGAGTTCCGGCATCAGCGTTTCAGGGACACGAGTGGTGTCGAATGTGACAACGGGTAACGCCACCGGAATTTCGGCTTCTGGCGCTACCGTTGAACGCAACCGCGTGATGGCCAACGGCTCCTTCGGCATCGATGTTTCGGCCTCGATCCTTCTCGGTAACGTCGTGTATTCCAATGGCACCGGTGTACGGGCGGCTGGAAATTCCGGATCTACCCTGAAGCACAACCTGATCTACGCGAACGGGACCGCAGGAGTCGTTCTCGCCAGCGCCCCGGATTCGCAGATTCTGGGAAACACGATCCAGCAAGGCGCCGGCAATGTCTTGTCGGTGACCGGGAACGGAGTGAAGGTCTTCGACAACATTCTTGTGTCGACAGACGGAATCGCGATCAACGTGAGCGCCGACAGCTTCACCGGCTTCCAGTCCGATTTCAATCTCTATGACGTGACCGGTGCCGGTCAGGTCGGCTTCTGGCAGGGTATGCCGCGCTCGACACTGGCGGCGTGGCGCAGCGGCAGCCTGCAGGACACCAACAGCCTTACTGGCGATGCGTTGTTCGTCGATACTGATGGTGCAGACAACGTGCTGGGATACAGCGGTCCGCTGTCGGATGGGCGAGACGACGATTTCCATCTGCAAAGCGCCTACGGAACCTTCGCCGCGGGATCCTTCGTGCCGGTGCTCGATCCGGGAAGCGGCTTGCCCTCCGAAGTTGCCGTGCCGACACCGGTCCACCTTGGCGCTACTTCACCCGCAATCGACCGTGGCCGGTCCTCTACCGATTTCAGTCAGGAGCCGGCCCCCAACGGCGGTTACGTCAACCTGGGCGCCTATGGAGGCACGACACAGGCATCTCTCAGCCCGGCACAGTACGTCACCGTGCTTTCTCCGAATGGGGGCGAGCGCATCGCACAGGGCAGAACAGTCGACATCCGTTGGCGCTCGTCCGGATTCTCCGGGAACGTCGATATCCAGATCGCCGGTCCTTCGACCAATGACGTGTTCCTGCCCCTATCGGTCGGCGAGAGCAACGACGGCTCTTATGTGTGGACGGTGAACGCGGCCGACTTCCCGGTCGGCAACTACACGATCCGGATCTCCTCGGTCGCTGATGCGTCGATTGCCGACACCTCCGACGCACCGGTCCAGGTGATCACGCCAATTTCGTTCTACTACGTGAATGACACCTCCACGGAGGGCGACGAGTTCACCACGGCCGCCGGGTCCGTCAACAACGATGGTCTTTCGCCAGACAGGCCCATGGCCTCCCTCGCTGATGTGCTTTCGCGCTACAACCTGGGCGCGGGGGACACCATTCTCGTTGATACCGGTACGTATGTTCTCGGTGCCAACGTGGTGCTTTCATCGGACGACAGTGGTGTGACGATAGTGGGTGCGTCGGGGCATGGGAGCGTGCTGGACCGGGGCAACACGACCAATGGGGCGTGGGCGTTGCAGTTTGCGGGTGCGGACGATGTGACGTTGGAGGGGTTGGTATTCCGGGGCGGGCAGCACGGGATCGGGGCGGCGAATGGAGCGGACTCCGACGGGGTGGTGCTGAACGACATTGTGGCGATTGGCAACAGCCATTCGGGCGTGGCGATGGACACGTCGAACGATGCGTGGACGGTGGTGGGGTCGAGGTTCGAGAGCAATTCGTCGTATGGGCTTTGGTCACGGTCGATGGATGCGGTGTTCGAGGGCAACACCTTCGTTGGTAATGGCGAAGGGTTGCACAGCGAGGGGGTGCGCACGCGCATCGTGGGCAACGAGGCGTTTGCGAACAACAGCTGGGGTTTCAGTGTTGGTGGAAGCGGTGGCGTGGCCAACCGGGTGCTGGTGGAAGACAACGTGGCCGTGGGGAACCGCCATGGAATCGCGTTGAGTGGCAATGCGGTTCTGGGGAGTGGCAACCGGACCTGGAGCAACAACTTCAATGGTCTGGGGTATACGACGCAGCGGTGGCGCAGTGGAACGACGTGTGGAACAACGGTCATGGGGTGGACGCCAGCAATGCGACGGTGCGCGAGAACGTCGTCTACGGAAATCGTGGTGACGGGATCGGGCAGTGGAGTTCGAGGATCGAGTCGAACCGGGTGTACGACAACGCCGGGATAGGGATCAACGGGGTGTACGGGGTGGTGAGTGGGAACGTGGTGTGGAGGAACCGCGGGATTGCGCAGATCCAGTCGCACACGTACGGCCAGACGCAGATCGAGAACAACACGGTGTATGCGCCCACGGGAGATGCGATCCGGGTACAGGCGTTGTCCGTGTCGGTAAGGAACAACATTCTGTGGGTCGACAGCGGCTATGCGATCAACGTCAACTCCGATATGCAAAGCGGTTTCGTATCGGACTACAACCTGTTCCATCTGACGGGGAACGGAAAGGCGGCGTACTGGGAGGACCGGCCGCTGGCGACGCGCGGTGACTGGTTCTACGAAGTGGGGTTCGATGGTCACGGCATCAGTGGCGATCCGAAGTTCGTCGACATCGACGGAGCCGACGACAAGTTTGGTTACCAGAGTGGTGTCGTGACTTCGAGCGGGATCGTGATCGACGACGGTGATGCGGGCTTCACCACCACCGGGACCTGGACAAGCGTCACCGGCAGCGGTGCCAATGCGGGCCGCGGCGGAGACTACCTGCGTGCGCCGAGTGGTACGTCGACAGCGACCTGGACCTCGATGGGCTGGCACCCGGCATCTACCGGTGGTGCGACGTGGCCGAATACCGATCTGAACACGGCGGCCACCTACAGGATGAATGTGGGTGGAAAACTGGCGACTATCAATACGGTGAGCCAGTACTACAACACGCCTAACGATTATCAGGCCGATGATGGTTCGGGGTGGCGGCAACTGGGGCTTTTGCGCATCGAGGGTGGGACGCTGAGCGTCACGTTGACAGCCACCGGAGATGGCCGGGCGACGGTGGCCGATGCGCTGAGGCTGGACCGGATCGGAGGGGACTTCGGGGCGGACGACGACTGGCACCTGCAGTCGGGCTCGCCGGCGATCGACCGCGGGGACCCGGCGACGCTGTCGGTGAAGGAGTTGCAGCCGAATGGGGGGCGGTTGGATCTGGGGCCTACGGCAACAGTGCACAGTCCACGGTCAGTGCGGAGCCGCTGGTGCAGGTGCTCAGTCCGAACGGGTTGGAGAAGTTCGAAGTCGGTCAGACGGTGGGGATCGACTGGCGCAGTGCGGGTCTGCTGGGCCAGGACGTGGTGGCACAGATCAATTCTGGAAATGCGAGCGTGGCTGTGGGGACGTGGGTGACCAACGCCTATCAGGTGTCGGGGAACGTGGGTGCCAACGGCGCGGCGGTGGACGTGAATGGAGTGGCCAATGCGGCACCGGCGGCGGTGTACTGGAGCTACGTATATGCGGCCAATGGAGTGGGTCAATCGCTGGGGTATCAGATCGCGGCTTCGGATGGGACGTACAAGGTACGGCTGCACTTCGCCGAGACAGGTGGGCAGGCGGTGGGGGCGAGACGCTTCGACGTGGTGGTGAATGGCACGAACGTGGACGACAACGTGGACATCCGCCAGCGTGCCGGGGCGCTGAACAAGGCATATGTGGCCGAGTACGACGTGGTGGTTTCGGGTGGGACGGGGATCGGACTGGATCTGGTGAACCGCACGAATACGGCGGCGATCCTGCAGGGGATCGAACTGGTGCGGGTGAACGAGGAGGGGGTGGACACGCCGACGGTGGAGTTGCAGGTGAGCACGGATGACGGGGCGAACTGGCGCAGCATTGCGAGCGGGTTGACGCTGGACCGGCGGGGGCAGGGGCACTACGACTGGACAGTGGATGCGGCGACGACAACGTCGAATACGGCGCGGATCCGGGCAATCGCAACGGTGAACAACAGTTTGACGGGTGGAATACTGCAGGTGAGCGATGTCTCGGACGAAGGGTTCGAGATTGCGAACGCGGGGCAGAGCTACTACGTGAACGATGGTTCACTGGCAGGGGACGAGTACACCACGGCGGTGGGAAGCAACGCGAACACGGGCAAGAGTGCGGATGCGCCGATGGCGAGTCTCGCGGCGCTGCTGCGGGCCTACGACCTCGATGCGGGCGACGTGATCTACGTCGACACCGGCCTCTACAACCTCGCGACCAACGTGGTGCTTTCATCGGACGACAGTGGTGTGACGATAGTGGGTGCGTCGGGGCATGGGAGCGTGCTGGACCGGGGCAACACGACCAATGGGGCGTGGGCGTTGCAGTTTGCGGGTGCGGACGATGTGACGTTGAGGGGTTGGTATTCCGGGGCGGGCAGCACGGGATCGGGGCGGCGAATGGAGCGGACTCCGACGGGGTGGTGCTGAACGACATTGTGGCGATTGGCAACAGCCATTCGGGCGTGGCGATGGACACGTCGAACGATGCGTGGACGGTGGTGGGGTCGAGGTTCGAGAGCAATTCGTCGTATGGGCTTTGGTCACGGTCGATGGATGCGGTGTTCGAGGGCAACACCTTCGTTGGTAATGGCGAAGGGTTGCACAGCGCGGGGGTGCGCACGCGCATCGTGGGCAACGAGGCGTTTGCGAACAACAGCTGGGGTTTCAGTGTTGGTGGAAGCGGTGGCGTGGCCAACCGGGTGCTGGTGGAAGACAACGTGGCCGTGGGGAACCGCCATGGAATCGCGTTGAGTGGCAATGCGGTTCTGGGGAGTGGCAACCGGACCTGGAGCAACAACTTCAATGGTCTGGGGGTATACGACGCAGCGGTGGCGCAGTGGAACGACGTGTGGAACAACGGTCATGGGGTGGACGCCAGCAATGCGACGGTGCGCGAGAACGTCGTCTACGGAAATCGTGGTGACGGGATCGGGCAGTGGAGTTCGAGGATCGAGTCGAACCGGGTGTACGACAACGCCGGGATAGGGATCAACGGGGTGTACGGGTGGTGAGTGGGAACGTGGTGTGGAGGAACCGCGGGATTGCGCAGATCCAGTCGCACACGTACGGCCAGACGCAGATCGAGAACAACACGGTGTATGCGCCCACGGGAGATGCGATCCGGGTACAGGCGTTGTCCGTGTCGGTAAGGAACAACATTCTGTGGGTCGACAGCGGCTATGCGATCAACGTCAACTCCGATATGCAAAAGCGGTTTCGTATCGGACTACAACCTGTTCCATCTGACGGGGAACGGAAAGGCGGCGTACTGGGGAGGACCGGCCGCTGGCGACGCGCGGTGACTGGTTCTACGAAGTGGGGTTCGATGGTCACGGCATCAGTGGCGATCCGAAGTTCGTCGACATCGACGGAGCCGACGACAAGTTTGGTTACCAGAGTGGTGTCGTGACTTCGAGCGGGATCGTGATCGACGACGGTGATGCGGGCTTCACCACCACCGGGACCTGGACAAGCGTGACCGGCAGCGGTGCCAATGCGGGCCGCGGCGGAGACTACCTGCGTGCGCCGAGTGGTACGTCGACAGCGACCTGGACCTTCGATGGGCTGGCACCCGGCATCTACCGGCTGGGTGCGACGTGGCCGAATACCGATCTGAACACGGCGGCCACCTACAGGATGAATGTGGGTGGAAAACTGGCGACTATCAATACGGTGAGCCAGTACTACAACACGCCTAACGATTATCAGGCCGATGATGGTTCGGGGTGGCGGCAACTGGGGCTTTTGCGCATCGAGGGTGGGACGCTGAGCGTCACGTTGACAGCCACCGGAGATGGCCGGGCGACGGTGGCCGATGCGCTGAGGCTGGACCGGATCGGAGGGGACTTCGGGGCGGACGACGACTGGCACCTGCAGTCGGGCTCGCCGGCGATCGACCGCGGGGACCCGGCGACGCTGTCGGTGAAGGAGTTGCAGCCGAATGGGGGGCGGTTGGATCTGGGGGCCTACGGCAACAGTGCACAGTCCACGGTCAGTGCGGAGCCGCTGGTGCAGGTGCTCAGTCCGAACGGGTTGGAGAAGTTCGAAGTCGGTCAGACGGTGGGGATCGACTGGCGCAGTGCGGGTCTGCTGGGCCAGGACGTGGTGGCACAGATCAATTCTGGAAATGCGAGCGTGGCTGTGGGGACGTGGGTGACCAACGCCTATCAGGTGTCGGGGAACGTGGGTGCCAACGGCGCGGCGGTGGACGTGAATGGAGTGGCCAATGCGGCACCGGCGGCGGTGTACTCGAGCTACGTATATGCGGCCAATGGAGTGGGTCAATCGCTGGGGTATCAGATCGCGGCTTCGGATGGGACGTACAAGGTACGGCTGCACTTCGCCGAGACAGGTGGGCAGGCGGTGGGGGCGAGACGCTTCGACGTGGTGGTGAATGGCACGAACGTGGACGACAACGTGGACATCCGCCAGCGTGCCGGGGCGCTGAACAAGGCATATGTGGCCGAGTACGACGTGGTGGTTTCGGGTGGGACGGGGATCGGACTGGATCTGGTGAACCGCACGAATACGGCGGCGATCCTGCAGGGGATCGAACTGGTGCGGGTGAACGAGGAGGGGTGGACACGCCGACGGTGGAGTTGCAGGTGAGCACGGATGACGGGGCGAACTGGCGCAGCATTGCGAGCGGGTTGACGCTGGACCGGCGGGGGCAGGGGCACTACGACTGGACAGTGGATGCGGCGACGACAACGTCGAATACGGCGCGGATCCGGGCAATCGCAACGGTGAACAACAGTTTGACGGGTGGAATACTGCAGGTGAGCGATGTCTCGGACGAAGGGTTCGAGATTGCGAACGCGGGGCAGAGCTACTACGTGAACGATGGTTCACTGGCAGGGGACGAGTACACCACGGCGGTGGGAAGCAACGCGAACACGGGCAAGAGTGCGGATGCGCCGATGGCGAGTCTCGCGGCGCTGCTGCGGGCCTACGACCTCGATGCGGGCGACGTGATCTACGTCGACACCGGCCTCTACAACCTCGCGACCAACGTGGTGCTGGACCTGCAGGATTCCAGCGTCACGATCCAGGGCGCGGGTCAGGGCAAGACGATCATCGACCGCGGCAACATCACGAATACCGCCAGGGTCTTCGACCTGATGGGCGCCGACGACGTCACGCTCGAGGGCATGACGCTGCGCGGCGGCGAGCACGCCGTGCTGGGTGCCAACGGCTGGGATTCGGACCGGATCACCGTCCGGAACAACGAGATCGTCTCCAACGACAGCACGGGGATCTACGTCGACATCTCCAACGAGCACTGGACGATCGAGAACAACACCGTGCACGCCAACAAGGCGAACGGCATCGACGTGCGGGAGGGCGATGCCCGGATCGCGGGCAACCTCGTGTTTGACAACGGGGGCGCGGGAATCTACGTTTCCGAGAGCACCGCCAGCGCGGCGTTCACGATCGTGGCGGAAGGCAACACCGTCCGCGACAACTCCAGCGACGGTATCTACGCTTCGGGCAACGTGGCGGTCCGGAACAACGAGGTCTTCAATCACGCTGCGAGCGGCTCCCATGGCATCGAGGCCCACAGCGGTGCCATCGTGGAAGGCAACGACGTCCACGGCAACAGGCGAGGCATCTACGCCGGCACCGATGCCATCATTCGTGCCAACGAGATCTATTCGAACACCCAGGCCGGCGTGGAGGTCGACAACGCGATCATCCGCGGTAACCGCATCCACTCGAACCCGATCGGCATCGATGGCGTCTTCAGCTCGGTGATCGAGAACAACGTGATCTACTCGAACACGAACTTCGGCATTGTCGAGAACTATCCGTACGACGACGCCGGGCGCATCGTCAACAACACGTTCTACCAGCCGGTGGGCGACGCCATCCGATTCGCCGGCGGCAATGCCGACCACACGCTGATCGCGAACAACATCTTCTCGATCGGCGCGGGTGCGGCCATCAATACCACCACCGCCACCGTGGCGGGCTTCCGGTCCGACTACAACCTGTTCCACTTGATGACGGGCGACGCGCTGGTGGGTGTCTGGGGAAGCGTGCAGCGCGCGACGCTGGACGCCTGGCGCACGGCGACGGGACTGGATGCGCACTCCGATGCCGCATCGCCGGACTACCTCGACATCAACGGTGCGGACAACGTGCTGGGCGAGACGGGGTCGGCCGAAGGCAACGGCTCCGACGACAACTTCGGCCTGCGCCGGGGCTCTCCCGCCATCGACGGGGCCAACGCGTACGTGGCCCCCGCCACCGACATCGAGGGGCGGCTGCGCAAGCGCGACCCCGGAACGGTGGACACGGGCGAGGGCTGGCCGCTCTATGTGCCGGCCCAGGCAGGCGCGAGCGACGTGGCCGCGCGGGCTGGCGAGACGGCGCTCAACCTGCGCAGCACCAACAGTTCCAGCACACAGGCGCTGGGCTTCGGGTTCGGGCTGTACGGGACGATGTACACGCAGGTGTCCGTGAACAGCAACGGCTATCTGCACTTCGCCGGTCCGGACGGTACGGGGACCGACGGCAACGACACCGCCGTGTTCCTCCGCAATGTCCGCATTGCCCCGCTGTGGGACGACCTCAACACTGCCGTCACGGGTGGCGACGTGTTCGTGGACCGGTCGGTGGCGAACCAGATCCGCTTCCGCTGGGTGGGTCAGACCCAGGGCGTCACGCCCACCGGAGCCGTGAGCTTCGCGGTCACCCTGTTCGCGGACGGCACCTTCCGCTTCGACTACGGCGCGGGCAACGCCGGCCTCACGCCGACGGTCGGCGTGTCCGGCGGCAACGGGCTGGCCTTCGTGCTGGCTGCGGACTACGACGGCGAGGCGAGTCTCGGCGGTGCCCAGGCGCTGGTCTGGACGCCGCAGCCGGACGTCACCTACTACGACGTGGGTGCCTATGAATTCCAGGGCGATTCCGGCGACGTGACGCCGCCGCAGGTGAGCGGCGTTGCCGGATTGCCCTCCAAGGGGGGCACGACGGCCCAGGCGTTCACCACGTTGCGGGTGGCGTTCAGCGAATCGCTCGACGGCGTGTCCGCCCGCAGTCCCGCCAACTACTCGCTGTTGTCGGCCGGTGCGGACGAAGCGTTCTTCACGCCAGACGACGCGCGCATCGCCCTGCGGCCGCTGTATTCGTTCCCCGAGACCGATCTCGCGCTGCAACTCGTCGACGGCGTCCTGCCCGAAGGCCTGTATCGGTTGACCATTTCGGGCACGGCCCCTCGCGGCGTGTTCGACACGGCGGGCAATGCGCTCGACGGCAACGCCGACGGAACGGCCGGGGACGATTACGTGCACGACTTCCGCGTCGACCGGCGCAGCAACATCGCGCCGGTGGCCACGGATGCGGGTCACACGGCGGTGGAGGAGGGCAGCGTCACCTTCAACCTGGGGGCTGCGGACGCGAACGCCGACCCGGTGACCTTCAGCCTGCTGACTGCGCCGACCCACGGCACCCTGAGCGGATTCGATCCTGTCACCGGACGGGTCACCTACACGCCGAACGGTGACTACAACGGCAGCGACAGCTTCCGCTTCCTCGCGGACGACGGACGCCTGGGCACGGACGAAGGCGTGATCACGTTCACCATCACGGCGGTCAACGATGCGCCGGCCGCCGGCAGCGTGGCCGTCACCACGTCCGAAGACACGCCGGTGAGCGTCGTGCTGCCGGGCACCGACCTGGAGACGCCGCGCGACCGTCTGATCTTCGAACTGCTGCAGGCGCCCGAGCACGGCAGCGTCACCCCGGGGGCGGGGGGAGTGTGGAGCTACACGCCTGCCGCGGATTACACCGGTGCCGACAGCTTCACCTACCGTGTCACCGACCGGGGCGATCCCGATGGCGCGGTCGGCAATGCACTGAGCTCCCAGAGCGGCAGCGTGTCCATCGTCATTGCGCCGCGCAACGACGCGCCGCGCATCGGCGAGATCCCGGAGCAGGAGGTCGATGAAGGTGCCGTGCTGGCCTTCACCGTGCCGGCCGAGGATCCGGACGGCAACGCCATCATCTTCTCTCTGCTCGATCCGGTGGCCGGCGCGGCGATCGATGCCCAGACCGGCGCATTCCGCTGGCAGCCGGCCGACGGAGCATTGCGGCAGACCTTCACCGTTCGCGCCAGCGACGGGCAGCGCACCTCGGAAGCCAGCTTCGAGGTGCAGGTCCGCAACGTGGCCCCTGTGATCACCCTGACCGGCGATGCATCGGTCGGGACCAACACCCCCTACACCATCGAGTTCGGGGCCACCGATCCGGGTGCCGACACCCTGCTGCAGTGGGTCGTCGACTGGGGTGACGGACGCACCACCACGCTGCCTGCCAGCGCCACCTCGGCCACCGTCGTCTACGGCGTCGGCGGCAACGTCGTCATCACCGTCACCGCCGTCGACGAAGACGGCAGCCACCTCTCCGAAGGGCTGGCCGTGCAGGTGATCCGGCCCAACCGCGCGCCCACTGCGTTCGCCCAGAGCGTCACGCTGAACGAGGATGGCAGCTCGGTCATCACCCTGGGCGGCTTCGATCCGGACGGCGATGCGCTGGCCTTCGAAGTCGTGACCGGCGCAGGCAAGGGAAGCCTGGGCGCCCTCGACCCGGTCACCCATCGTGTCACCTACACCCCGGCGTCCGACAGCCAACGGTGCCGACAGCTTCAGCTTCCGCGTCTACGACGGCCAGGCCTACTCCACCGCCGCCAGCGTCAATCTGAACGTGTTGCCGGTGAACGATCCTCCTGAGGCGAGGGACGATCGCTACGTGATGACCGATCGCACGTCGCTCTCGGTCCCCGGTCCCGGTGTGCTCGGCAACGATACCGATGCCGATGGCGACACGCTGCAAATGTTCCTTCACCCGGCCGACGCCACCGGTTTGCGCGGAACGCTCTGGTCCTGGGGGGCAGGTGGTTCCTTCCTCTTCGAGGCGGCGCTCGACTTCTCAGGGGAAACCAGCTTCGTGTACACAGTAACGGACGGCCACGGTGGATCTGCCCAAGGCCGGGTCACGATCGTCCTGCCAAACTCGCCACCGGTCGCCGTCGACGACACGTTCATCGCCGTGCGCGGGCAGCCGCTGCAGATCACGGCGCCCGGGGTCCTCGCAAACGATTCCGATCCCGATGGCGATACGGTCCGTATGTGGCCCGTCGCCGATACCACGGGCCTTCGCGGTGCGCTCACGTCCATCAGCGCGAACGGTGCGTTCGTTTTCGTGCCGGAGGCGGGTTTCGTGGGGACGACCAGCTTCCGTTACACCGCGACGGACCAGCGAGGGGGAACGGCGCAGGGCACCGTTCGGATTCAGATTCCGAACCAGTCCCCCGTGGCGGTCGACGACACGTATGTGGTGCAGGAGGGACAACTGCTCCAGGTGTCGGCCGACCAGGGCTTGCTGGCCAACGACTCGGATCCCGACGCCGACACATTGCGTTTGAGGCCTCCCTTCGTGAACACCACCGGGCTGCGCGGACAGATCACGTTCGTCGGCGCGAACGGCACCTTCGGATTTGTGCCGGAGGCCGGATTTACGGGCAGCACCAGCTTCTCCTACATCTTGACCGACGGCGATCTGACCGACGAAGGTAGGGCGACCATCGACGTGCGTGCCGCCGCGTTCCACGTACAAGGCACCACGGTCACGCCGAGCGGCGTGTCGATCCGTTTCGATCGCGCCATCGATCCGGCCGTGCTCAATCTCTACGAATACGCTGATCTTCGTTACGGCCCGGCCGACGTCACGCTCACGGGTACCACGACCGGTGCGGTGCGCGGTTCGCTGGTGCTGGACGCAGACGGACAGGGAATGAGCTTCGTGAAGACGGGCGGGGCGCTCGCGCCGGACCCCTACACGTTGACGGTGCGCGCCGGCGCGGGTGGCCTGCGCGATCTCTCGGGCAGGGCGCTCGACGGCGACGGGAATGGCATCGAGGGGGACGACTTCTCTCAAGTGTTTACGGTGGGCCCGTCGTCCGCACCCGTCCTGAGCCTGCCCGACCTCGTACGCGGTCCCGGCCAGAGCGCCGTGCTGCCGCTCACCCTCACCAACGCCGGCGGCGTCACCCGCATCGCCTTCGACGTGCTGCACGACACTGGCCTGCTGAGCATCGACGGCGTCCAGCTCGCCAACGGTGCCAGCGGCAGCGTGACCCGCAGCGCCATTGCCGGCGGCACCCGCATCGAAGCGGTCTTCACCACCGCCCTGGGGGCCGGCACCGTCAGCCCGCTCACGCTGACCGCCGGCATTCCGGCGGCAGCGGCGTACCAGCGCACCGGCGTCGCACGCTTGGCCAACGTCCAGATCGACCGCGGTGCCCAGGGAAGCGTGGCCAACTCTGTGGCCGACCGCAGCGTCATCGTTGCCGCCTACTTCATGGATACCAGCGGCAACCGCGGCTACAGCATGCTCGACGTGCAGAGGTTGCAGCGGGTGGTGTCCGGGCTGGACACAGGCTATGCCGCGTACCCCATGGTCGACCCGGTGCTGATCGGCGATCTGAACGGCAACGGCCAGCTGACCAGCCTGGACGTGAACCGGTTCATGCAGTTCGTGCAAGGGCAGGCGCGGCCGGAGATTCCGGCCCTGCCGGCGGGGAGCAGTCCGCTCACGTTCGGCGGACCGGCGAGGAACGTCGGACTGGGGGGAAGCGGCAGCGCCAGTGCCGGGGATCTGGTGAGTATCCCGCTCACCCTCGACAACGCCCAGGGAATCGAAAGCCTGACGGCGAAGATCGTCTACGACGCCAGCCGGCTGGAGTACAAGGGCGTGAGACTGGCCACCGACTTCCCGTACCGGCTGGTGAAGCATGTGGCGGGGGAGATCGTGCTGGACCTGGCGCGGTTGAATGCTCTGGGAAGTGGATTGAGCGAACTGCTGGAGATCGACTTCCAGGTGAAGGCGGGAGCGGCGGAAGGGGGAGCGGCGATCGACCTGCAGGTGCTCACCCTGAACGACGGGAAGCTCAGCCAGAGTCCGGCGAGCCAGGTGGGGGTGGACGGGACCGATGCGCAGATCACCGTGGTGGCGGTCGAGCCGCCGGCGCCGGTGATGCTGAGGAGCACGACGGCGAGTGTGGAGACGACGAACCTGGTGCTGCCGGTGCCGGGACCGGAGACGAACGGCGGAGTCGCGCCGCAGGTGAACTGGAGCGTACCGCTCGCCCAGACCGAGCCTACGGCCCCGAACCCGGTGACGGTCACGACGGGAGACGACTGGAAGAAGACGGCGTGGGCGAAGGACCTGACGCAGCGGCTGGCGCAGCTGAGCCCGGCGGCGGCGGCCCAGCCCCAGGCCCAGGGCAAGACAGGAATGCTCAAGACCCTGCTCGCGGCACTGACGCGGAAGTAAGCGGTGGCTCGCCCGCACTCCGGAGCATCGTGGTGCGGCAAGTTGGCGCGAGAGCAGCCGGGCGACCGGGACACTGGTGTAAAGTGCAGCCCGGTTGCGCCTCGCGTATCCGCACGTCCGGAACGTCAGGCGCACGACGAACGAAACGCGGGTACGGGCGTGGCATGGATCGTCCGGCACCGCCAAGATCGCGTACCCGCGCCAGCGAACTCGCATGCACTCGACAAAGCGTTCCAGACCTCTCAAGCACGCCGCGGCACGCACCTTCGCGTCATTCGCCAGATGGACCTCTGTCGCGACCACTGGCGTGGGGCAGCCCTCGTTCAAGAGAATCGCCCGGGCGGCAGCGATGGCCCTCGCCGCGGGCGGATTCAGCGTCCTCGGTGTCGCCGACAACAGCCTCGACGAGCTCTCCGCCGGAACCTTCACGATCAGGCGTGCCGACAAGGGCGCCTATTTCGATCCGGCGCCCGTCCTGTCCGAACGCCAGCTGGACGCGTTCCAGCGGGGCAAGGCCGGTTTCAACCGCCCCTGGGTGGTGTTCAGCATCAGCACGGGCGACTGGGGGGTGGGGCCGACATTCATCGCCGACCGCTGCAGCGGCTGCCATACGCGCGGTGGACGGGGCGAGCCGCCGGAAGATCCGGACGAGGAACTCCTGTCCACGCTCGTGCGGCTGAGCGTTCCCGGCACCGATTTCCACGGCGGACCGAAGCCGCATCCGCACTACGGCGACCAGTTGCAGAACCGGTCGCTGCAGGGACAGACGCTGGATCTCATGCCCGCCTACGCACCCATCCCCGCGGAAGCGTCGGTTCGCCTGGACTGGGACGAGACCTCGGTGGCGCTCGCCGACGGTACTGCCGTTCCGCTGCGCCGCCCCAGGATCCGCATCGCGAATCTGGCCTTTGGAGCGCTCGGTGACGACATCCTGACGTCGCTGCGCAATGCTTCGCCGCTCATCGGGCTGGGCTTGCTCGAGGCGGTGCCGGAAGATGCCCTCCTGGCGATCGCGGACCGGCAGCGGACGCTCGGCTACAACGGCCGTCCCAACCGCGTGTGGGACGGCATCAACCAGCGGGTGGCCATGGGCCGTTTCGGCTGGAAGGCCAATCAGCCGACCCTCCGGCAACAGATCGCCGCCGCCGCGATCGGCGACATGGGGGTGACGTCCGCCCTGTTTCCGAAGCAGAACTGTCCCGACGTGCAGGACCACTGCCGGCGGGAAGTGCCCGGCAACGATCCTGAACTCTCCGATGCCGCCTGGAACGACATGGAGATGTGGGCCACCGGGCTTGCCGTGCCCGCACGCCGGCAGTGGAACGACGCCACGGTCCAGCGCGGCGCCGGGTTGTTCGAGGCCCTGGAATGTTCGGTGTGCCACGTGCCGACGCTCGTCACCGCGGAGTATTTCCCGCGGCTTCCTGAGGCGTCCCGCCAGGTCATCCATCCGTACACCGATCTGCTGCTGCACGACATGGGACCGGATCTCGCGGACGGGCGGCCCGACTTCGAAGCGGGCGGTCAGGACTGGCGCACGCCGCCCCTGTGGGGCCTGGGCCTGTCGAAGACCGTGAGCGGCAGCACGGCCCTGCTGCACGACGGGCGTGCCCGCAACGTCACGGAAGCGATTCTCTGGCACGGCGGCGAGGCGCAGCGTTCGCGGGACCGGTTCGCCCGGTTGAGCAAGGAAGACCGCGATGCGCTCGCCGCGTTCGTTGGTGCGCTCTAGATCCTTCCCATGCCGCCCATCGGCGAGGTCCCTTCGCGATCGTGATCCAGGATGTGGCTTCGGCCGGAGTCGGGTCGGGAACCGTGGCTATCATCGTCGCCGACGACCACGACCTCGTGCGGATCGGGATGCGCGAGCTGCTGCGCGGCTGGAATCCTTCCGTCACGGTGGTCGAGGCGGCTGACGGCCCGGCGTTGCGAGCGCTTCTCGGCGACGGGAGACCATGGGATCTGCTGGTGCTCGATCTCGCCATGCCGGGGTTCCACCCGGACGCTGATCTGTGCTCGGTGAGGCAGGTGGCGCCGGATCTGCCGATCCTGATCGTCTCCGGAAACACCGATCCCGCGGTGATGCGGCGCGCGCTCGATCTGGGCGTGGCCGGATTCCTGCCGAAGGCCACCGATGGACGCCTCACGCTGAAAGCGATCGAACTGGTTCTCGCAGGCGGGCGATACGTGCCGGCGGAGGCGCTGGAGGGAGGGCCTCGCGCGGATCCGGCAGGAACCGGCGACGGGGCCGCGGGGTTGCTGACGCAACGTCAGCACGAGATCCGCGACCTGCTCCTGCAAGGCCTGCCCAACAAGGTGATCGCCGCCCGGCTGAACATCGCCGAAGCCACGGTGAAGATGCACGTCACGGCCATCCTGCGCGCCCACGGCGTGCAGTCACGGGCGGCACTGCTCGCGAAGATCCGCTGAATCCGGCCGCAGACGCGGCGCTCAGAATCCCAGCCTGGCCAGCGACGCGTTCCAGCGGTCGGGCACCACGGGTTTGTGCAGGATCTCCAGGCCCGAGGCGAGAAGCTCCTGCAGCGCTTCCGGCGCGGTGTCTCCCGTGACGATCAGGAACACCGGCGAAGGCTCGATCTCGCGCCCGAGTTGCCGGGCGAGTTCCAATCCGTCCCCGTCGCCCAGGCGCCGGTCCAGGATGACCAGTTCCGGACGCCAGCGGCCGTCCTGAAGCTGGGCCCGCGCATCGGCTGCGCCCCTGGCCAATCGCGCGTCCCATCCTTCTGCACGAAGCAGCGATTCCAGGGCGTCGAGCACGGCCGGATCGTCGTCCACCGCCAGCACGCGGGCCCCGGGACGCGAACGCCGCACCGGCGCCGCTGCATCCGCAGGAACGGGAGTGTCCGTCACGTCCGGCGACGCGGCCACGGATTCCGGCGCGAACACGATGCCGAACACGCTGCCTTTCCCGGGAGCCGATCGCAATGCCACGCGGGCGTTCATCAGGCGGGCGAGCCGGTCGACCGTCGCGAGCCCCAGTCCGAGGCCCTGGACTCCCGCCCGGCCACCATCGAAGCGGCGGAACTCCTCGAACACGGCGCGATGATGGATAGCCTCGATGCCGCGGCCGCTGTCGCGGACTTCGAGCGTATGCGTGCGCGCCCGCCACGCGACGAGCACCCCGCCTTCCTCCGTGGCGTCGAGCGCGTTGGTGACGAGGTTCGACACGATGCGCCACAGGGCCAGGCGGTCGCCGTTGACACGTCCACTGGCGGGACGGCAACGGAACCACAGACCGCGCTCCTCCGCCAGCGGCTGGAACTGCATCTCCACCTGCCGCAGGAAGGGACCCAGTTCGATCCACTCGAACTGCGCCGTGCGCGTTCCGGCATCGAGCCGGGCCTGGTCCAGCAAGGCATCGAACATGGACGCGAGCCGGTTCGTGCAGTCGCGGGCACGGGCGATGGCGTTTGCGTCCGGGGTGTTCGCGGCGGGCGATTCCATCGCCGACAGGGTCAGCGACAGGGCGTGCAGAGGCTGGCGCAGGTCGTGGGTTGCCGCGGCGAGAAACCGTGCCTTCGCCCGATTGGCCGCAAGGGCCTCGGCACGGGCGGATTCCGCCGCTTCCCTCTCCCGTTCGGCGCGCGCCGTCTGGCGTGCGAGCCGGGCCGCAAGTTCCTCGTTCTCGAAGCCCACACGGATCGCACGTCGCAGTGCGCGGGCCTGGACCTGCGCGAACGGAATCAGCAGTACGTAGAACGCGCCGAGCGCCAGCGCCACACCCAGGGCGGTCCGGCTGCCCTGTGCCGCATGGACCGCGGCGAGCGGCGCGAGCACCGTCGCCGCGCCGATCACATAGGACAGGGGCCAGAGCATCGCATTGGACGCGTAGACGCCTGCGGCGTAGACGATGACCAGCGCAGTGTTGAGGAACAGCACATCGGGCACGTCGCGGAGGAACCACGGCATCCATCCGGCGGGGGCGACCGACACGACATTCGCGAACAGCACGTGCAGCCGCCGCCAGAACACAGGATCGTCATGGACCCCGGCCCCGTGCCGGCGCTGCACCAGATGGAAGCCGAGATACACCGTGTTGCACGCGAGCCACAGGCCCAGCCAGGAAAGCAGCACGGAAGCGGGCGCACCGCGCCAGTGCAGCCAGACGGCGAGCAGCATCGCCCCGTAGTTCGTCACGATGCCCGGAATGTCCTGCTCGTAGAGCAGGCGCGTGATCTCCCGTTCGATGCGCAGGTTCAGGTCGGGCAAGCGCGGGGAAACTGCCTCGTTGTCGGTCGGCATCGCCATGTCGTCACGAAGGGTCCGGCGCATGGTCGGTGATGACAGGTCCGGGCGCAAGCCACGAAGTTGCAGCAGGCACATACCAAGGTGGGCAGACCTTGGTATGTACCGGACCGACGATGGGTGATTTGAGCTTGTGCAGATGGGCTTTCCGCGCCGGGTGGCATAGCATTCAGGCGCGCGTTCCGGTATGCATTTCGCTACCGGGCTTCGTGCGCCGTCGACACAAGAACAACGGAGACCCCCATGCCAGTGCGTCCGCACGACCGATGTGCCGTGCCTGCCGATTGCCAGTCCGGGAGCAGGCCATGAGGCTGCGGCACTGGTTCGATCGGTGGCGCTCTCGCTCTGTTCGCCCGGCCGTGCCTCCGGGCATCCCGTTCCGCCGTCGGGCCGTCTTCGAAACGCTCGAACCGCGCCTGCTGCTGTCAGCCACCCCGACACTGCTCGGGACGATTCTCGACGACAACGACGTGTCCGGGAACCCGGCGATCTACGGGACCCTCGGCAACGACATCATCGACGGGCTTGCGGGCGATGACGCGATCTACGCCGACGGGGGCGGGGGCAGCGGGGCCGGCGGCGGCGACGACATCCTCGTGGGGGGCAACGGTCGTGACTACCTCGACGGCGAGGACGGCGACGATTGGCTCGAACCCGGCCCCATGGATCCGCCCGTGACGGCGAACCAGACCGTCAGGGGGGGCGACGGCACCGACACCCTGTTCCTGCGCGGCGCGCCGACCGACTACGATTTCTTCGACTACAGCGGCGGCTTCATCGCCAATGCGATCGGGTCGAACGCGCCGGAAGGGCAGGTGGCCGCCTTCGAGGTGGAACGCGTCGCCTTCGGCGTGCCCTGCTGGACTACGCCGACGGCTCGGCGGCGGCGCTCGCCATCGTCGACGTGGCGCAACTGGTGCCGGGGTTCGCCGGGGACCGCGCCCCCATCGCCTTGGCCGACACGATCACCGGCGGACGCGGTGCGAGCGAGATCCTGATCCCGCTGCCGCAGCTGCTCGGCAACGACCTCGATCTCGACGGCGACGCTTTCGTCCTCGCCGAACTTATCGGGCCCCCGGGCGTCACGGTGGAGGGCTTCGACAACGATCCGTCGAGCCTGCTGCCCGACGTGCCGGCGGAGTTCGCCGCCGACTTTCCGGAGGGGTTCGTGCGCGTGCTGCTCGATGCACCGCTCACGGCGCCGGTGACGTTCGACTATCGCCTCGCGGACGCCGCGACCGGTGCAGTGATCGGCAATGCGGCGACGGTGACGATCCGGCCCAGCGCGCTGCCCACCGCGGCGGACGACACGCTGCGGGCGACGCTCGGTCAGGACAATTACTTCGATTTCGCTGCGTTGCTTGCCAACGACAGCCCGGGGCTCACGTTCCGGGGCATCGTGCCCGGCAGCGTCACTCTGGGCGACAACGTTGCGGTCGAGGACTACGGCAGCACCCTGCGCGTCGCCAGCTTCGGCACGACGCCCACGAGCGTCGGCTTCGCGTACGAGGCGGAGGATGCCTACGGCAACCTCGCCACGGCGAACGTCACGGTCGAAGTCTTCAACCGCGCGCCGGTCGTCGCCGACGGTGCCGCCGTCGTGGCTCCCGGCGGCACCTACACGCTGCGCTTCGCTGATCTGGCGGCGTTCCCCGGCACGTTCGATCAGAACGGCCATGCGCTGTCGATGGCCTTCTACGCGACGGCCGTGCCGTCCACCGTGACGCTCCAGGGCTTCGAGGACCGCATCGAGTTCACGTTCGCCGCGGGCTATGCCGACGACTACGCACTGGACTTCGCACTCGCCGACCCCACGGGCGCGCAGGACGCGGGACGCTTCCGCTTCCTCACGACGACGCCTGCCGCGCCGGTGGCCGTGGCCGACACGCTGCGGTGGGCGGTCAGCGGTGGCCCGGGTGAGGCCTTCGGCACCCTCAGCCTGTCGCGCCTGCTCGCGAACGACGTGATCGCGCCCGGCACCCGGGTGTTCGCCGACTTCGCCAGTTTCACGCAGCCGGCCCACGGCATCCTGTACGTGGAGCCCGGCAACCCGAACAGCGTCGTCCCCACGACCGATCCGCTGAACCTGATGCTGAGCTACATCCCGAATGTGGGGTTCTCGGGTCAGGACACGGTCACCTACGACCTCGTGGACGAGTTCGGCCGGCGCAGCGCCGCGACACTCACGTTCGATGTGTCGGTCCCGAGGCCCGTGATCCCGGAAACCGTGATCCCCGTCCCCGCGGGCGCGACGAGCGTGACATTCCCGGTGTCTGCACTGCTGGCGAACTCCACGGTCGGCGGGCCGGTGAAGTTCTCGGGCTACGCCATCCGCTTCGACGAGGACAGCGGGGTCCTGTCGGCGAACGTCGATCCCGTCACGGGCGACTACCTGAGCTTCACCTATACGCCCGACGTGAACACGGTGCTCGGCCAGGATGCGTTCTTCATCGGCTTCATCGACCTGAGCGCGGACGGCGGCAGCGGACGAGGGGCGACCTTCGTGCGCTTCGCCGCGGCCACCGGCGGTGCGACGGTCGCCCTCGCGGCGGCCGATGCGGGAAGCGTGCTGGAAGGCAACGCTGCGGACCCGGCCGCGAACGGACGGCTCGACTTCGTGATCGTGCGCAGCGGCGACCTCGGTTCGGCGGGCAGCGTCGAGTTCGCGCTGGACGCCGCGCCGGGCAGCACGCTCACGGCGGCGGACGTGGGGCGGGTGACGGTGGGGGGCAACAGCGTCGGCGCGGGTCTCGGCCAGTTCACCGCGAACTTCGCGGCGGGGCAGGACCGCGTCACTGTGTCCGTCTTCGCGGCGGGCGATCTCGTGACGGAGGCCGTCGAGGCGGTGCGCCTGACGCTCACGGGCGGGACGGGCGTGACGCTGTCCACGACGGGGCCGCTGAGCGCCAGCGGCGGGATCCTCAACGACGACCTGCCGCCGCCGGTGTTCACGCTGCAGCTTCTGGAGAACGTGACGGCCGAGGGCACCGGGGCGGGCAATGGCGGTACGGCTGCCTTCCTGATCCGACGCGATCCTGCGAGCGACCTGAGCGCGGCGACGATCAACGTCGCGGTCGCTGCGGCCGGGACGAACGCCGCAAGTGCCGACGACCTGGTGGACGGCTTCGCGGTCCGGCAGATCGAATTCCCCGCGGGGGCGGATTTCCTCACCTTCTCCCTGCCGTTCGTGCCCGATGCGCTGTTCGAGCCCGACGAGAGCGTGTCGGTGGCGCTCGTGTCGAGCACGTTCGGCACGGTGGATACGACGCCGGTCACCGCGGTGATCCTGAACGACGACGCGCCGCCGCCGGTGTTCACGCTGCAGCTTCTGGAGAACGTGACGGCCGAGGGCACCGGGGCGGGCAATGGCGGCACGGCCGCCTTCCTGATCCGGCGCAGTCCTGCGAGCGACCTGAGCGCGGCGACGGTCACCGTCGCGGTCGCCGCGGCCGGGACGAACCCCGCAAGTGCCGCCGACCTGGTGGACGGCTTCGCGGTCCGGCAGATCGAATTCCCCGCGGGGGCGGATTTCCTCACCTTCTCCCTGCCGTTCGTGCCCGATGCGCTGTTCGAGCCCGACGAGAGCGTGTCGGTGGCGCTCGTGTCGAGCACGTTCGGCACGGTGGATACGACGCCGGTCACCGCGGTGATCCTGAACGACGACGCGCCGCCGCCGCCGGTGTTCACGCTGCAGCTTGCGGAGAACGTGACGACCGAGGGCACCGGGGCCGGCAATGGCGGTACGGCCGCCTTCCTGATCCGGCGCAGTCTTGTGACCGACCTGAGCGCGGCGACGGTCACCGTCGCGGTCGCCGCGGCCGGGACGAACCCCGCAAGTGCCGACGACCTGTGGACGGCTTCGCGGTCCGGCAGATCGAATTCCTGCGCGGGGCGGATTTCCTCACCTTCTCCCTGCCGTTCGTGCCCGATGCGCTGTTCGAGCCCGACGAAAGCGTATCGGTCGCGCTCGTGTCGAGCACGTTCGGCACGGTGGATACGACGCCGGTCACCGCGGTGATCCTGAACGACGACGCGCCGCCGCCGGTGTTCACGCTGCAGCTTGCGGAGAACGTGACGACCGAGGGCACCGGGGCCGGCAATGGCGGTACGGCCGCCTTCCTGATCCGGCGCAGTCTTGTGACCGACCTGAGCGCGGCGACGGTCACCGTCGCGGTCGCCGCGGCCGGGACGAACCCCGCAAGTGCCGACGACCTGGTGGACGGCTTCGCGGTCCGGCAGATCGAATTCCCCGCGGGGGCGGATTTCCTCACCTTCTCCCTGCCGTTCGTGCCCGATGCGCTGTTCGAGCCCGACGAGAGCGTGTCGGTCGCGCTCGTGTCGAGCACGTTCGGCACGGTGGATACGACGCCGGTCACCGCGGTGATCCTCAACGACGACCTGCCGCCGCCGGTGTTTGCCATCACTTCGACCGGCCCGCGCAGCGTGGCCGAGGGGACGGCGGCGGATACGGGCGGAGTCTTCACCTTCACCGTCTCGCGGGTCAGCGGGGATCTGGGCGCAGCGCAGGTGTTCTTCTCGACCCAGGGCGGCCCTGCGCCGTCGGCCGTCCTCGACGACCTGGTCGAGGGGATGGGCAACCTCTTCTGGGTCGACTTCGCGCAGGGTCAGTTGACCGGGACCGGCAGCGTGCTGATTGCGCCCGACAGCACGCTGGAGACCGACGAGAGCGTACGCATCACGCTCGACGGCAGCACCTACGGCACGACGGACACGACGCCCTACGACTTCACCATCGTCAACGACGATCTGGCGCCGGCCGACCTTTCCCTCAGCCTTGTCGTCAACGCCGAAGAAGTCGTGGCAGGCGGCACCGCCGACGTCGTGGTGCGCGTGGACAACGCCGGCCCGACAAGCGCAGGCGGCACGGTCCGGCTCACGCCCGGCCTCGGGGTGAGCTTCCTCGGCACCAGCGAAGGCTTCGACCCCGCCACGGGACTCTGGACCTTCGGCCCGATCGCGGCCGGCGGCTTCGTCGAGATCGCCATCGAGACGATCTTCGCCACGGTCGGCACGCCCGATGTCGTCGCCGAGATCATCACGGCCTCGGTCCTGGACCCCGACAGCACGCCTGGCAATGGCACGACCAACGGCGAGGACGACAGCGCGGCCGCGTCGGTTCCGGTGACGTCCGTGGCGCCCTTCGCCGAGGACCTCGTGCTCGCGGTCTTCGAGGATGACCGGACCTGCACTTCTCGCTGGCGAGTCTGACGACCGATGCCGACGGCAACGTCGCCCGCTGGACCGTCAGCGCGGTCGCGGGCGGCACCCTCGCGAGTTTCGATCCCCTCACGGGGCTCGGCGTCTTCCGGTACGCAACCAACTTCAACGGGGTCGCCCGCATCGACTGGACGGTCACCGATGCGACTGGCGCCATGGACAGCGCGACGATCACCCTCCAGGTCGCCCCCGTCAACGATGCGCCGGTGGGTACGCCGGACCATGTCACGACGACTCTGGAAACACTCGTGTCGATCACGCCGCTGGTCAACGACACGGACGCCGAGGGCGATGCGCTTCTAATCTTCTTGCTGGACCGGCCCGGAGGCGGTGGGGTGGTCCGGATGTCCGAGGATTCCAGGTCGCTGCTCTACACGCCCGATGCCAGTTTCGTCGGCACCGACACGATCAGGTACCAGCCCTTCGACGGCACCGCCCTTGGGGAAGTGACGACCATCACGGTCGACGTCACTGGTCCGAAGCTCGCCTGGAGCAACCGGAATGTCGGTGCCGTGCGGGAGGGCACGCCCGGTGTGTCGGGTGGTGGCAGTCTGTTCTTCACTCTGGTGCGATCCGGGGATACCAGTTCGATCGCGACTGTGACCCTCGATCTTGTGGGCAACATCGACCTCGACACCGCCCCCGCGGATCTGACCGACGTTGCCGAGGTGCGGGGAGCGACCCGGGACCCCATGTCATTCGACGAGTTTCCATACTATTTCGTCACATTCGCCGTCGGTCAGACGGAGGCAGTGATCGAAGTCGTGACCGCACCGGATACGGCACTGGAGCCGGATGAGATGATCAGTCTCAGAATGATCCGGAGCACCGGCGTCGGATTGCCTTTTTCGCTCGTGTTCCATCACGTCGACTGGTTCGAACAGGGTGCTGCCATCGGTCACGTGCTCGATGACGACTCCCCCGTGGTCGAGATCGCGACCGTGACGGAACAAGTGCTCGAAGGCACGGCACCGGGCGCAGGTGCGGCCGGGACCGTCGTGTTCCACCGCTCGGGGGACCTGAGCGCACCGACGACGGTCACGTATGTTCTGGAGGCGGATGCGCGTGCGGGCGCATCGAGCGCGAGCGCGGATGATCTGGTCGATGGCTTCGGCACCCGGACGGTGACGATTCCCGCGGGCCGGGACCAATGGACGGTGGATTTCACCACCACGGCCGACCGGATCCGCGAGCCCGACGAGACCTTCGTGGTCAGGGTGACGAGTGTCGAGGGCGGGACGATCGGTGCCGGCAGCTCCCGCGTCGTGACGATCACGAACGACGATCCTGCCACCTCGGATATCTCGCTGGATTCGCGGATCCTGGTGGACGGCGACATCGTCGGCGTCGACGAATTCGGTTCGCGGGCCGGCACGACCTACACGCTGCGCCTCACGTCTCGGAACGCGGCGGATGCGGATGCCGCGGCGGACGCTCGCGTCCGCATCACCTTCCCCGACGCGGCCATCGACTGGCGTGGCCTGCTGCCCGAGGATGCCGACGTGCAGGTCGACGACATCTCGGCGAGCGGGATGCAGACCCTCTGGTGGCAGGTGGGCGCGCTCGCGCCCGGCGAGTCCGCCGACCTCGACCTTCAACTGGCATCGCTGCTGCCGACGGAAGTGCAATTGCTCGCCGAGGTGTGGGAGAGCACCGCGCCCGACGCCGACAGCACGCCGGGCAACGGCGTGGGGGCTCACGAGGACGACGCGCTTGCCGTCGTGCTGTACGCGACGCCGGGCGACCCGCCGATCGCGCGGGCGGACACCTACACCGTCGGCGAGGGCCGCACGCTGACGGTGCCGGCGAGCCAGGGGCTGCTGGCGAACGACACGCTGTCGCCCGGAAGCACCTTCCAGGTGTCGGGAAGCCATCCGGGCGCGACGCTGAACGTCGCCGCCGACGGCAGCTTCACGTTCGACGCGCCGCGAGTGGACTCGGTCGACACGGACTACGCGTTCTCCTATGTCGTGACGGATGCGTTCGGACAGACGAGCGCGCCGACGGCTGTCACGTTCCACGTGCAGGATCGTCCGCACACCTTCAACTACTCCGTCGGGATCGATGTCGCATCGCCGACGATCGACGCCATCACTGGCGTCCAGACCTTGCGCTTCTGGTTGGAGAACGTCGGCACCGAGACCATCGAGGCGGGGTCGTTGCGCCTCGGATTCGACAACTTCACGGTGACGGACGTGCGCAGTACGGGGGTCGTGACCCTGCTTCCCGGCAGCGCCGCCGTCTTTGCGAGCCTGCTTCCCGACACCGCTACCTTCTCCTTCACCGACCTGGCCGTCGGCGAGATCGCCGAGGTGGTGTTCACCGGCTTCAGTCCGCGGGGTGGCGTCGGGCGGGTCGGACTTGAGATCACCGGCGCCACGATCGACGGCGACGTGCTCTCCGCCAGTCAGTACAGCTTGATCTTGGAGAGCCCCGCGTGGACGGTGATTCCGCCGACTGCGGACCTGTCGCTGTCCACAGTGCTGCTGGTGGACGGCGCCCCGGTGGGCATCGATGAGATCGGCGTCGCGGCCGGAACGGAGTTCACGCTCCGGCTCGTCGCGGAGAACGCGGCGATCGCGCGCGCGGCGGAATCCGCAGTGCGCCTCACGTTCCCCATCGGGGCGCTGGACCTGCGCGGTGTCCTGCCCGAGACGGCGGACCTGACGTACGAGCCGGTCGGCAGCGACGGAGTGCAGGTGCTGACGTGGCGACCCGGGGCACTGAATGCGGGAGCCTCCGCGACACTCGATCTCGTCGTGTCGCCGCTGGTGCCGCTGGAGAATCTGTTCCGCGCCGAGATCGTGAGCAGCAGTGTCCCGGATTCGGACAGCACGCCGGGCAACGGGGCGGGCCATGCGTTCGGTGCCGAGGACGACGAAGTGAAGGTCGTGTTCTACGGCACCCCTGGCGCGGCGCCCGTCGTGCGCGCCGACAGCTTCACGGTGGCGGAAGGCGGCACGCTCACGCTGCCGCCGAGCCAGGGATTGCTCGTCAACGACGATGTGCTCCGTGGCAGCATCATCACCGTCTCGGGTAGCCACCCGGGC
Organism: Betaproteobacteria bacterium; assembly: GCA_016713305.1. NCBI lineage: Bacteria > Pseudomonadati > Pseudomonadota > Betaproteobacteria > Betaproteobacteria bacterium. Next base: position 176,573 of record JADJPK010000031.1, on the reverse strand, counting down.
GTCACGTTGAACGTCGCCGCCGACGGCGGAATCACGTTCGTCGCACCGAGCGGCATCACGGCCACGTCGGTGTACGTCTACAGCTACACCGTCACCGATGCGTTCGGACAGACCAGCGCCCCGGCGACCATCACCGTGCAGGTGGACGACCGGCCGAGCCCCATCGGGCAGTCCGACGCCTACGTCGTGTTCGAAGGCGAGACGCTGGATGTCTCCGCGCTGCTCGGTCTGCTCGCCAACGACGCGCCGGCGCCGGGCACGCAGGTCGCCAGCCACAGCCGCGCCATCGGTCGGCACGGTGACGGTGAATTCCGATGGCGCGTTCACCTTCGTCGCGCCGGCCGCGGTGACCGAAGACACCTACGCCACCTTCGACTACGTGCTCGTGGATGCGCAGGGGCAACGCTCGGCGCCGATCCCCGTGACCGTGCTCGTCGCAAACCGCCAGCTGTACGCCGACGTGTCGGTGGAGGTCCTGCCTGCACAATCGGTGTACGACTTCGGCACGACGCAGCAGTCGGTCACGGTGCGCGTGCGCAACGACGGCCCGAGCGCGGTCGACGAGATGCAGGTGGCGTTCGGGTACCAGGACTTCTCGGTGGTGAGTGCCATCACGGCCTCGGGCGCGTTCGCGTTCGACACCGGCATCGGATCGTGGACCGTGGGACCGCTTGCGGCCGGCGCCAGCACCGATCTCGTGATCACCACGGGAACGGCCATGGGCGGCGTCACGCCGCGCCTCACGGCGGAGATCATGCAGGTGCGTCGCACGGGCGAGGTCGTGCTCGATCCCGACAGCACCGCCGGAAACGGCACGGGGCGGGGCGAGGACGACGAGGCGACGGCCACTTGGACCGTGAGCCGGCCGAGCGCGGATCTGGCTGCCTTCGTGAGTCGAGGCACGACGCGCACGCCGATCGTTGGCGAGAGTGTCGAGACCTCCGTGAGCATTTGGAACGGAAGTGGTCTCACGGTGGACAACGCTGTCGTGCGGGTCCATTTCGTGAATTTCCAGGTTACTGCGTTCACGCCGGAACGCGGCAGCTACGACGCCACGACCGGCGTGTGGACGGTGGGTACTTTGGGGCCGAACGACGCGGTGGGGATGCGTCTCGTGGGCAACAGTCCTGCAGCCGGATGGGTCCTGGTGAGCGTGTTTGCAAGTCCCGTGACGGTCAACGGGGTGGCCAACGTCGATCGCAACACCAACAACAACGAGGATCGCGAGCAGTGGTCTGCTGTTGCACCGAGCGCGGATCTGGCTGCCTTCGTGAGTCGAGGCACGACGCGCACGCCGATCGTTGGCGAGAGTGTCGAGACCTCCGTGAGCATTTGGAACGGAAGTGGTCTCACGGTGGACAACGCTGTCGTGCGGGTCCATTTCGTGAATTTCCAGGTGACTGCGTTCACGCCGGAACGTGGCAGCTACGACGCCGCGACCGGCGTGTGGACGGTGGGCACTTTGGGGCCGAACGACGCGGTGGGGATGCGTCTCGTGGGCAACAGTCCTGCAGCCGGATGGGTCCTGGTGAGCGTGTTTGCAAGTCCCGTGACGGTCAACGGGGTGGCCAACGTCGATCGCAACACCAACAACAACGAGGATCGCGAGCAGTGGTCTGCTGTTGCACCGAGCGCGGATCTGGCTGCCTTCGTGAGTCGAAACGACGCACGCCGATCGTTGGCGAGAGTGTCGAGACCTCCGTGAGCATTTGGAACGGAAGTGGTCTCACGGTGGACAACGCTGTCGTGCGGGTCCATTTCGTGAATTTCCAGGTGACTGCGTTCACGCCGGAACGTGGCAGCTACGACGCCGCGACCGGCGTGTGGACGGTGGGCACTTTGGGGCCGAACGACGCGGTGGGGATGCGTCTCGTGGGCAACAGTCCTGCAGCCGGATGGGTCCTGGTGAGCGTGTTTGCAAGTCCCGTGACGGTCAACGGGGTGGCCAACGTCGATCGCAACACCAACAACAATGAGGATCGCGAACAGTGGTCTGTCCCGCTGCCGCCGCGCCCCTCGGGCCTGCCGGACGACTACACCACGGACGAAGGCGTTGCCCTCGTGGTACCCGAGGCGACCGGCCTGCTCTCGAACGATCGGCAGTCGCGCTTCACGATCGTGGACAGCGTCACGCCGCCGACACTCGGCACGCTGCAGCACCAGTCCGACGGCAGCTTCACCTACACGCCGCCGCGGCACGTGGTGGGCGACCAGCGCGCCACGTTCGTGTACACGCTGCGCGATGCGTCCGGGCAACTCTCCGATCCGGTCGAGGTGTCGATCGTCGTGCGAGACGTGATCGTGCCCGCCGACCTGTCGCTCGCGATGCAGATGGTCGTGGGCGGGGTGGTCCAGACGGGCGCGCATTTCGGCTTCGATCCCGGTGAGACGTTCACGCTGCGACTCGTGGCGCGCAACGACGGTCCGGGCACGGCCGACGCCGTCGTGGTGAGATTGCCCCTGTCCGGCGAGGATTTCGACGTGCTCGGCACGCTGCCGGAAGACGCGGATCTCGTGCGCGACGACTTCGGCTACCTGTGGAACGTCGGCACGCTAGAGGCCGGCGATGCGGTCACCTTCGACGTGGAACTACGCACGCATCGCCGCGGTACGTTCGAGATGCACGCCGCGATCGTGCAGTCCACGTCGCCCGACCCGGACAGCACGCTGAACAACGGCGTGGCCGAGGACGATGAAGCGGGCTTCACCGTCGAGGTGGAGAACGCGGCGCCCGTGGCGCGGCCCGACCGCTACGTGGCCGAGCCGGGCGTCACGCTGCAGGTGGCCGGGCCCGGCATGCTCGGCAACGACACCGACGCCAACGGTGATGCGCTGTTCCTGGACTTCGGTGCGCTGGACACCACGGGGCTCCAGGGCGACCTGACGTTCGTCTCTTCCGATGGCAGTTTCGAATTCCGGCCGGCGGACGGCTTTACCGGCACGACGGGTTTCACGTATGGCGTCCGGGACGTGTTCGGGGACGTCACGCTGGGTACCGTCACCCTGGACGTGATCCCGCGTCCGCTCGTGGTCACCGCATTCACGCCGACCGTCAGCGGATTCCGCATGACCTTCGATCAGGCGATCGACCCCTCGACGCTTCAACCGTTCGGAGAGGCGGGGCGGCCCGCCGGTATCACCGATCTCGAACTCGTGGGGGGCACGTCGGGGCGCGTACGCGGATCGGTCATCGTCGATCCCGACGGACGCGGGTTGTCCTTCGTCCGATCCGGCGGCGCGCTGGCCCCGGACACGTACACCGTGACCGTGCGGGGTGACGAACTTGGTGTACGCAGCGGGTTCGGCGGCCGGCTGGACGGGAACGGCGACGGCACGGCCGGTGACGACTTCACGGGACACTTCACGGTCCGCGCGACCGATGGCTCGACGCTCGGCCTGCCCGATCTCGTACGTGGACCCGGGCAGACTGCGGTGCTGCCGGTGTCACTGACCCAGGCCGCCGGGGTGACGGAGCTCCAGTTCGATCTGCTCGATGCCGGCAGCGATCTCGGTGTGATGGCGTTGAACTTCAGTGGCGGCCTCACCGGCAGCATCGCGTTGACGGCCATCCGGGACGGGCTGCACGCCACGGTCGTGTTCGACAAGCCGCTCGAGCCGGGCACCCGGACGCCGTTGACGCTGGACGTGGGGATGCTGGCTCCGACGGCCTACGGCACGGCCCATCGCATCGCCTGGGGGGACATCACGCTGAAGCGTGGAGCCAGGGGCCCGGTCGAGACGGTCCGGGGTGACGACGCCGTCCAGGTCTCGGCCTACTTCCTGGATGCGAGCGGCAACGGCGGGTACAGCATGCTGGACGTGCAACGGCTGCAGCGGGTGCTGTCGGGGCAGGACAGGGCACTCGACTCCTACCCGCTGGTCGACCCCGTGCTGATCGGCGACCTGAACGGCAACGGCCAACTGACCAGTCTGGACGTGAACCGGTTCATGCAGTTTGTGCAAGGGCAGGCGAGGCCGGAGATCCCGGCGCTGCCGGCGGGGAGCAGCCCGCTCGCGTTCGGCGGACCTGCGAGGAACGTCGGGCTGGGCGGAAGCGGCAGTGCCAGTGCCGGAGACCTGGTGAGCATCCCGCTGACGATCGACACCTCCACGGGGGTGGAAAGCCTGACGGCGAAGATCGTCTACGACGCGAGCCGGCTGGAGTACAAGGGGGTGAGGCTGGCCACCGACTTCCCGTACCGGCTGGTGAAGCACGTAGCGGGGGAGTTCGTGCTGGACCTGGCGCGGTTGAATGCGCTGGGAAGTGGCTTGACCGAACTGCTGGAGATCGACTTCCAGGTGAAGGCGGGAGCGGCGGAAGGGGGAGCGGCGATCGACCTGCAGGTGCTCACTCTGAACGACGGGAAGCTCAGCCAGAGTCCGGCGAGCCAGGCGGGGGTGGACGGGACGGATGCGCAGATCACCGTGGTGGCGGTGCAGCCGCCGGCGCCGGTGATGCTGAGGAGCACGGCGGCGAGTGTCGAGACGGGGAACCTGGTGCTGCCGGTGCCGGGACCGGAGACGAACGGCGGGGGCGCGCCGCAGGTGAACTGGAGTGTGCCGCTGGCCACGCCGGAACCCGCGGCCCCGACGCCGGCGACGGCCACGACGGGAGACGACTGGAAGAAGACGGCGTGGGCGAAGGACCTGACGCAGCGGCTGGCGCAGATGAGCATGGCGGTGGCCCAGCCCCAGGCCCAGGGCAAGACGGGAATGCTCAAGACCCTGCTTGCCGCACTGACGCGGCACTGAAGCGGTACTGACCGGAACGCCCGAGCCGTCGGGGCCAGGATGCCCGGCGTGTCTCGGGGCATCGGAGGCGAGGGTCTGACAGATTCGTCAGGGTACTGCCGCGCACAGCGCGCGGCCGTCCCGGGATGCCAGACCGGACCGCAGGAAATCTTCCCTGCAGAACCTGATCTGCCGGCCCCGTATGAGATTTTTCATACGGGCATGCGCGGTCCTGCCGAGGTCTTGCCGTTCTTCTGCGACAGAAAAAAACAACCTCGATAAATCAAAGGCAACGAGCAGCTCACCCGCCTTTCCGAACGCACGGATGGCCTCCCGTACTCCCCCGTATCGCGCGTGGACAAACCTAACGAATTGACGTAATTTTCGAGCCATATACGAGGGGAGACCGGACCACTTGAGCAGCCCGCCGAGGCTGCCCGCCGCCCTTCCAGAAAACAATACCGATGGCCCAGGACGGCGCGCCCCCGCGCGCCGTCCATGCGCCGTTCGGATGCCGGCAAGTCCGGCGCGAGACATGCCGGCCCTGCGGCTTCAGTCGACTGGCCGGCATGAACAAGACCGAAGGCAGTGAGGGATCGCCTCGATTCGCCCGGCCCCGTGGCGGACGTGGTTCCCGGGAGACCACCATGCTTGCTCAGCGGATTCTCAATCGACTATTCCGTCGTCAACCCGCGTCCGTTGTTTCCCGCCCCCCCAGGCTGCCCTTCCGGCGCCGGGCCCTGTTCGAGGCGCTCGAATCCCGGGTGTTGCTGTCCGCGGACCTTGCGCCCAATACCGAGAATCTGATCTCCAACGGCGTGCAGCAGCTCGGCACGTGGGCCGAGGGCCTCGCCAACGTCGAGCAGCTCGCGAAATCCCTTCCGGTGGTCAATCAGACCATTGGATCTTCCCTGAACATCGCCCAGATCATTCACGACCGGATCGTCATCCCGGTACAGGGCTATCTGGCGCAGGGCGGCACGCAGACCACGGACGGGATCGTCTCCGCGTTGAACGCGGTCCTCGGACCGGGAACCGTGACAGGCGATCAGTACGGCGACGAGATCCGCTTCGACCTCGTGCTCGACGAGACCCGCACGCTGCAGGACCTGCCCTTCGCCCTCGAGGCCACCAGCACCGGGATCGCGCTGACGGCCGACGCCAACGGCAAGCTGGATGTGAACTTCGATCTGGATCTGGACTTCTCGTTCGGCATCGACCTGCGCGACGGGCTGGCGCCCGAGGAGCGCTTCTTCATCCGCGTCGACGACTTCAAGGCCGGCGCGTCGGTCAACGCGGCCCTCGATTTCGGGCTGGCCGTGGGTTTTCTCGATGCTCAGGTCCAGGGCGGTACGCTCGCGCTCAACGCGCTGCTGGATCTCACCCTGCTCAATCCCGACGGGGACGCGAACGGCAACATCACGCTGTCCGAACTGCTGGGCACCACCATCGAGACGATGGTCGATGCGCAGGTCGTCAACGGCACGATCAACGGCAATCTCCCCGTGGCCGTCCAGGCGCTGGGCAGCTTCAACGCCGGCAACGCGGCGGTCTCGATCACCGGGACCAACGTGTTCGAGCAGACGCCCACCGTCGGTGTCACGGGCACGCTGGCCGAGGACATCCTGAACTTCGGCCGCGCGCAGCCCACGGCGGTGCTGCAGACGCTCAATCAGGTGGCCGCCTGGCTCAACGGGCTTCGCACGTCGGATGCCTTCGACGGCGTCATTCCGCTCGCCGAGGGGCGCACGTTCACCGAAGTGCTGCGTTTCGCGGAAGGATTCACCACCGGGCTCATCGATCAGCTCATCGATCCCGAGGGGGTCGCCACGTTCACCACGGCCCAGACGTTCGCGCAGAAGCTGTCCGACGTGCTGGGCATGCCCGCGGGCGCGATCAACGCCAGCTACAACACGTCCACCAACCAGCTCACGTTCTTCCTGCGGCTGCAGAGCGCGTACGCGGCATCCTCCGACCCGATCAAGTTCAACCTGAACCTCGCGCCGCTGGGCGGCATCACCACCTCCAGCGTGTTGTCGATCGACTCGAGCGGAACGGTGCAGTTCGTCCTGGGGTTCGATCTGTCGCCCTTCTCGGCTGTCCTGATCGCCGACGACGTGCTGCCTGCCAACGGTCAGCTCTCGCAGCCCGCCACGCTGAAAGTGTCCCTGGACAACGCTGAGTACGTGGATGTGGTGATCCCGCGCGACACGACCAACACGACGCGCGCGCACCTCATCACCGACATCAACGCCGCGTTCACCGCGGCAGGGCTGACCGGACTCACGGCATCGCTCGATGCCAATCGTCTCAAGCTCACCCACGCGGGCGGCTTCGTCGGCGCCTTCCTCAACATCCTGGTGCCGGACATCGCCACCAACACCGCGGTCACGGAACTGCACCTCAAGGCGACCAACACGGCCGTCGACAGCCTGCCCAAGAAGGCGTTCCTGCGCGACGTGCGTGCCACGGGCAACGTGACGGTCTCGGCGGCAGACGTGGATGCCAGCGCGAACATGGGTTTCTTCGGCGTGGGCATCCAGAACGGCACGGCGTCCGCTTCCGCTGCCATCGATGTCCAGTTCCGCAAACCAGGACAGCCTGCCGCGATCATGCGGTTCTCGGATCTTTTCGAGGGCCTCAACAATATTCCGCAGTGGACATCCATCGCGTCCACCGGAACGCTCAACGCGTCGCTGCCCATCTCCGTCACGGGCAACGTCATCGGTCTGCCCGGCGCGCCGCGGGTGCAGATCAGCATGAGCAACGTGTTCCAGCCCAACACGCTGCAGGTCACGTTCCCGGACCTGCAGCCGCTGCTCAACTACCGCGAGCTGGGATTCGACGACATCGTCACGGCCTTCGGTCAGCTCGTGACCTATCTGGGCCAGATGGAAGGCTTTTCCTTCCTCAACCAGGATCTGCCGCTCATCGACCGCAGCGTCACCGATCTGGTGAGCTTCGTCTCGAAGTTCTCCGATGCCAAGACCGCGCTGCAGAACGGCGGGGCCGCAACGATCCAGGCGCTGGAACAGGCGATCGAGCAGGCCTTCGGCATTGCGCCGTCGGCGCTGTCGGTCGTGTTCGCGAACCAGTCGATCGAATTCACGCTGAACCTTTCCAAGGCGTTCTCCGACGACATCGCGCTCGACCTGGACCTGGGCCAGCTCGCCGGATTCACGAACACCGACGGGAACAATCTCAACGGGATCGGCGATCTCATCGACGTCGGCGGCAGCGGTGCGCTGTCCGTCGAAGCGGCGGCCGCGCTCAACTTCGTCTTCGGCTTCGATCTGGCGACGCCCACGACGCCGCGCGCGTACATTCGCGACGACTCCAATCTTGCGCTCACCGCCAAGGTGAGCGGCACCAACCTCGACTTCGACGCGGCCCTCGGACCCCTGGGCATCTTCATCCGCAATGGCTCGGTCTATCTCGACAACGGCTCCGGTGTACCGGCGAGTTTCACGCTGTCGTTCAAGCCCGTGGCGGGCGACCGCTACTACAGCAACCAGTGGAACACGGGCGCGCTGAACGCCGTGCTTGCCGGACGCGCCGGCGCGACACTTCCCGTGTATTTCCCCACCGTCACCAATCCGGTGGGCGGGGCGGGCAACAACAACATCCAGCTCACCATCGGCAACCTCGCCAACATCGCGGGGACCACGACGCTGACGGCGCCCAATCTCGCCGCGGAGATCGGCAGCATCGACCTGTTCAGCAACATGAACAGCTTCGTCGACGGCATCGATCTCATCCTTGCGACCATCCAGGATGCATTGGAAGGGCAGGTGTTCGGCGTCAATCTCCCGTTCGTGGGCGACGGCCTCAAGGACGGCGTCAAGTTCATCGAGAACCTGCGCACCAATGTCGTCCAGAAGCTCAACGACGCTCTGGCCGGCGGGACGCAGTCCGCAACCCAGGTGAAGCAGATCCTGTTCGACGCCTTCGGCCCGGGGGGAATCGGCATCCTGCTCGACGGGGCGGACGCAGGATCGCAGGTCACGATCGACGACGTGGGCTTCACCACGGTCGACGGCAACAACGACGGCCTCGTCGACGATGTGCTGTTCGAGATGAAGCTGGGCGTGCTGGCCGAGGCGCCCATCGATATCGGGTTCGATCTGGGCCTGCCGGGCCTCGGTCTGGCGGTCGCCAACAACTCCGCTGCCGTGTTCTCCATGGGCTTCACGTACGACCTCGCGATCGGCGTGAGCCGGACCGACGGGGTCTACCTGAAGACCAACGACACGGAGGAAGTGTCGGTCTTCTTCGATGCCCGCCTCAAGGATTTCGCGCTGGGTGGCACGCTCGGATTCCTGCGGCTGAAGATCCAGGACGAGACCAACGACGACGATGGCCAGGACCCCAGCTTCTTCAACGGGTCGTTCTCCATCGACATCAAGGACCCCGTCGGCGGCAACAACCGGCTCACGTTCAACGAACTGGGCAGCGGCGGATTGAGTTTTGCGCAGGTGATCGACGCCAAGCTCACGGCCAATGCGCTCATCAATCTGGACCTCACGCTGGGCGTGCCCGGCGACTTCGACGTCACCGATCCCAACGACCCGGATTTCCTGAGCGACCAGTTCCCGTCGCTGCAGGCGGATTTCAACCTCACCTGGAATTTCACGCCGGCCAACGGGTTGTCCGGCAGCCTCCAGAACGTCTCGTTCGACAACGTCCGCCTGAACTTCGGCGAGTTCCTCGACAGCTTCCTCGGCCCCATCGTCGACAACATCTCGGGCATTTTCGACCCGTTGAAGCCGATCATCGACGCCGTGACGGAACCGTTGCCGGTCATTTCGGACGTGGCAGGCGAGGACTACACGCTGCTCGACCTGGCTGCGGACTTCGGCTTCATTCCGGAATCCACGGCGGACTTCGTCGAGGCCGTGGGCGACATCCTCGATTTCGTCGACATGATCCAGTCGACGGCCGCGGACGGCACGTTCATCAGCTTCGGCAGCTTCAACCTGAACGGCGTGGATCTGCGCAACGAGTCGTCGAAGAGCCAGCTCTCCAGCTCGAGCATCTTCGGCGGACGCACGACGGGTCCGGGTTCGAGCCTGTCCGACCAGTTCGCGTCCATCGCTCCGGGGCTCAAGTCGCAGAAGGAGAAGATCAAGGGCGCGGAGGAGGGCTTCAAGATTCCGCTGCTGGAGGATCCGCTGTCGGCGTTCAAGCTGATTCTCGGGCAGAACGTGGACCTCTTCACGTACACCACACCGAAGTTCGAGTTCGGCTTCGACTTCGAGCTGGAGTTCGGACCCGTGGCCGTGGTGATGGGGGTGCCCATCTACGTGATCTTCGGTGGCGGGGCGGGGCTGGAAGGCCAGTTCACCTTCGGCTACGACACGCAGGGCATCTTCGACCCGAGTCCGGTTTCGCGGCGGATCTGCTGAACGGCTTCTTCATCGCGGACCACGACGCGAACGGCAACGACATCGACGAGATGGTCATCACCTCGCAGATCTACGCGGGGGCCAAGGCCGACGTGTGGATCGCCGAGATCGGCGCGAAGGGGGGGCTGTTCGCCGACGTGTACATGAACATCAACGACCCCAACGACGACGGCAAGCTGCGCGGGAAGGAGCTGTTCGAGGTCATCAGCAGCGGCTTCCTGTGCGCCTTCGACTACCGGGGCGAGATGGGGGCGTTCCTGTCGGTGTTCGCCGAGGTCGGCTTCTGTCCCTTCTGTCTGTCCTTCGACTTCGAGATCGCACGCGTCACGATCATCGAATTCGAGGTGAGCTGCGACGAACCGCCGCCGGTGCTGGCGACGCTGGACGAGAACACGGGCGAGCTGTACCTCAACATGGGCCCGCGTTCCGCCGCGCGCATCAATGGCGATCTCGACGACGGCAACGAGTCCTTCGTCGTCAAGCAGGTCGGCAACGGCACCGTGATGGTCTCGGCTTTTGGCTACAACCAGCTCTACGGGCGGTTCTCCGATCTGGAGAACGGCGAACTGGGGCCGGACGTCAGCAAGATCATCGGCTACGGCGGCGCGGGTCTCGACATGATCGAGATCAAGGAGAACGTCGACATCCCGGTGGAGCTGTGGGGCGATTTCACCGGTTCGTCGATCGCCGGCGGCGACGACATCCTCATCGCCGCGGGCAGCGGGCCTGCCCGTATCGAAGGTGGTGAAGGCTCCGACAAGATCTTCGGCGGGTCCGGCAACGACCACCTCTACGGCCACTCCGAGTCCGGCACCGGTGACGACAACGCCGCCGACTTCATGTACGGCGGGACCGGGAACGACTGGATGTACGGCAATGGCGGCGACGACCAGCTGGGCGGCCAGGCGGGCGACGATCAGCTCGATGGCGGTGGCGGCGACGATCTGCTGTACGGCGCTGAAGGCAACGACGGTCTGCGCGGCGGTGCCGGCGACGATCAGCTCTACGGCCAGTCCGGCACCGACACGCTCGAGGGCGGCGCGGGCACCGACGCTCTCATCGGCGGCGCCGACGCCGACATCCTCTACGGCTTCAGCCTGACCGGCGCCGGTGACGACAACGCGCGCGACCTCCTGTGGGGCGACTTCGCGGTCGGCACGGACTACGAACGTCCGGGCGATGCCGGAGCCTCCGGCAACGATGTCCTGTACGGCCAGGGCGGCAACGACGACCTCTACGGTGAAGCGGGGATGGACCGCCTCTACGGCGGCAGTGCCAACGACAATCTGTTCGGCGGCGCGGACCAGGACCAGATCTACGGCGAGACCGGCCCCGACTTCATCTCCGGCGGCGGTGCGAACGACCTGATCTACGGCGGCCTGGACGACGACGAGATCCGCGGCGATCAGGGCAACGATCTCATCTATGGCGACCAGGGCAACGATCTCATCCTGGGCGGCGCCGACGACGACACGATTCTCGCGGGCACCGGCAACGACACCGTGCGTGGCCAGGAAGGCGATGACCAGGTCTTCGGCGAGGACGGCGACGATCAGCTTTCCGGCGACCTCGGCGACGACATCCTCGTGGGCGGATTCGGCAACGATCTCGCCTGGGGCGGCGTGGGGCGCGACCGGCTCTATGGTTCGGAGGGACAGGATCAGCTGTTCGGTGGCCTCGGCGACGACGCGATCTACGGCGAGACGGGCGACGACTCGCTGTTCGGCAACGAGGGCGAGGACCTGATCGATGCGGGAAGCGGTCTCGACATCCTCCACGGCGGTGTGGGCGACGACCTCTTGCTGGGAGGAACAGGCGTCGGCAAGCAGTTGTTCGGCGACGAAGGCGACGACCGCATCGTCGGCACGGACGACGGCGGCGAGGATCCGGACTTCTTCGACAACGCGTGGTTCGGCGACCGCATCTTCGGCGGTGCGGGCAACGACACGGTGTGGGGTCTGGGCGGTGCCGACTGGATCGACGGCGGCACGGACGACGACACGCTGGATGGCGGCGTGGCGGGCGACTACCTCCTGGGCAACGCCGGTCGCGATGTCATCCGTGGCAGTTTCGGAAACGATCGTGCGTCCGGCGGCGACGACGATGACCTCGTCGACGGCGGTGTCGGCGTCGACATCCTGCGCGGCGAGGCGGGCAACGACGAACTCCTGGGCGGCGGCGGGGTCGGCGATGACCTCGGCGGGGGCGACGGAGACGACATCCTGCGAGGTTCCGACGACGGTGCGGACATCATGGCCGGCGATGCCGGCCGCGACATCCTGTACGGCAACGGCGGCAATGACACGATGCGCGGCGGCAGCGGCGACGACATCGCCGACGGTGGCGCGGGTGACGACCTGATCGAAGGCAATACGGGCATCGACGTGTTGCTGGGCGGAGCGCAGCATGACCGCCTCTACGGCCACAGCGAGAGCGGCCTGGGCGACGACGATGCCGTGGACTGGCTCTACGGCGATTTCGGCACCGACGGCAACGAGGCGGGCTCGGGACGCGACCGGCTCTACGGCAACGGCGGCAACGACATCCTCTTCGGCGAGGGCGACGACGACCAGATCTTCGCGGGCGGTGGCACGACCCAGATCGTGAACTACGGCAGCGGCGAAATCGGCACCCCCGGAGATTTCTCCGTCCCGGTGGCTACGGTGTCGCCTCCTGCTCTCGCGAGCATCGTCGATCCCCGCGCAATCGCCTCTCTCCCTGCCGGTCCGGACTATTCCGGATGGTGGGGCGAATTCTCCGGATCCGGCAGCGGCACGGGCGTGAGCGGCGGGTCGGGCGTGGCACTCGAACCCAGCGTGGCCGTGACGGACACCTCGCGCTACGTCGCCTGGACCGACAGCCGCAACGGCAACGACGAGATCTACGTGGCGCGCAACGCCGGCGGCGTCTGGAGCGAACTGGACGGAAGCGCCTCGTTCACCGGCGTGAGCAGGAGTCTCGCGCAGTCGCGGCGCGCGAGCCTTGCGGTGGAGGGGGGCGCCCCCGTGGTCGCCTGGACCGAGATCGCGGCCAACGGCACGTCCAACATCAAGGTGGCCAAGTGGAACGGCGCCAGCTGGGTGGCGCTCGGCGAATCGCTGGACTCCGATGGCATCAGCAACAGCGGCGCGGCCGACGAAGCCCGGCTGATCGTCACCGCGAGCGGTCCGGTCATCGTGTGGCTCGACCGCTCCGGCGGCGCGGCGCAGGTGCATGCGAAGCGCTTCAACGGCACGAACTGGGTCTCGCTCGGTGGCAGCGTCGCGGTCACCGCAGTGGCGGGTGGCGTGTCGCAGATCGCCGTGGCGACCGACGGCGCGAAGCTGGCCGTGGGCTGGGTGCAGGGCACGGGCAACGCCGCGGAAGTGAACGTCCGGGAGCACGTGTTCGCCTCCGGCACCTGGGGCAGCGCATCCAACGCCAGCAACAATGGGGGTGCCAGCACGGCGCCCACGCTTGCCTATTTCGACGGCTCCATCTTCGCGGCCTGGCAGGACCAGAGTTCGGGGCGCGAGGAGATCTACGTCCGCCGGCTCGATGGCGGCACCTGGAACGAGATCGGGCCCAACTCCGGCTCGGGCGCAGGGGTGTCGGCCACGACCGGCCGCACGTTCTCGCCGCAACTCGCGGCCGGTGGCGGCAAGCTGTTCCTCGTATGGGGCGACGACAGCGTCCAGCAGCGTCCCGACAACACCGTGGCGTTCTACGTGAAGGAGTGGAGCGCGGCAGGCTTCTTCGAGCGGGTGCCCGGCGACGCGTCCAATCGCGGGGTGAGCGCCACCGGCGGTTTCGTCCAGGCGCTGACCGCCACCGTGGATTCCCAGGGCCGCCCCACCATCGCCTGGAACGATGCGAGCACGGGGGCTCCGCAGATCTACCTGCGCAGCAACCTGCTGGCGAACGCCACGGTGCGCTACGCCAACGCGGGCGAGACGATCCAGAGCATCCTCGACAGCGGAAACTTCGGTGCCGCCGATGTCATCGTGGCCGCGCCCGGAGAGCAGGCTGGCTTCACGGTGAGTGCCAGCGACGGCGGCGTGACGATCCTGGGGGCGCCGACCCAGGACACGAAGTTCACCAGCGCGGTCACCGTGGCCGCGGGGGTCTCGGCGAAGCTGCAGCGTCTCGACTTCGCCGCAGGTGTGCAACTGAACGGCGTGGTTACCCTGAACGACAGCGTCGTGCGCACCACAGACCTGGTGGTCAACGCCGGCAGCAACATCACGCTCGTGCACAACCTCTTCACGGCGGGCGCGGTGTTCAGAATTGCCGGCGCGGCGTCCGGCACCATCGCCCACAACACGATCTCCGGCGGAACGACCGGCCTCGACATCGACGCCGCATTCACGGGCGCCATCCGTGACAACGACATCACGGGCAACACGACCGGCGTGCGCTATGCCGCCGGGGCGGAGCTGATCGGCAACCGCATCTCCGGCAACACCACCGGCATTGCCGCCAGCGTCGCCGGTGCCACCGCTCTGGGCTGGGTCGGTGCGGCCGTTCCCAATGAAATACACGACAACTCGACCGGCGTGATGCTCACGAACGCCCGCATGCGCGGTCAGCACGTCTTCGGCAACAGCGTGGGTGTGAAAGGTTCCGGCACGATCGGCGACGGCAGTCTGGGCACGGCCAACCTCATCGAGGACAATGGCACCGGCATCGGCGCCTTCTCCGGTACCGTCCAGTTCAACCGCATCGCCGGCAACACGACAGGCATCGCGGCCACCGCCGGCCTTACCGTCGCGCACAACCTCCTGTACCGGAACACCGGCACAGCCGTGCTGGTCCAGGGCGTGGCCGACGTGCGGATAGTGAACAACACGATGTACACGGCATCGGGAGACCTCATCCGGCTCGCTGCCGGTGCCTCCAACGTCGATGTGCGCGGCAACGTGCTGTGGACCGAGGACGGCTACGACCTGTACGTGGCCAACGACTCGCAATCGGGGTTCTTCAGCGACTACAACAACCTCTACACGACCGGTGCCGGCAAGATCGGCTACTGGACGCGCGACTTCAACGACGTGCTGGACTGGCAGGCGGACATCGCGCGCTTCGACCTGCACTCCATCGGCCGCACCGACGTCAATCCGCAGTGGGCCGAACCGCGCTTCTTCAACCGGGGGCAGGACGACTACCGCTTGATGCCGGTCGTGGCGCAGCTGCGCTTCACCAGCCCCGGCGTCGACGACAGCGACGCGCTTACCGATATCGGCGTGTCCGCGGACTTCACCAACCTGCTCGCCAACGGCGGATTCGAGAGCGGACTGACCGGCTGGACGCAGGTCAACACCACCGGAACGACCCGTGCCGCCAACCCGGCGCCGCACACCGGAGCCGCCTACTACACGCCCGGCGCGGACGAGGAAGGCTACATCGAGCAGGTGGTGGATCTCGCCCAGGCGGGGATCACGGCCGCCATGCTGGACAGCCAGGATCTCGAGCTGATCTTCGGCGCCCGCATGCGCGTCGCCGCGGAAAGCGCGCCGGATGTGGCTTCCATCCGCGTGCGCTTCCTCGACGCGGGCAACGCCGACATCGGCTCTCCCGTCACCGTCCAGGCCTCCAACACCACGGACCGGTGGGAACTGGTGGGCGGCACGCTCGCCATTCCCGCGACTGCGCGCAAGGCGGTCATCCGCCTCGCGGCCGATCGCAAGACCGGCACCACGAACGATGTGTACATGGACGGGTCTTTCGCCTACGTGCGCAGCGAGGCCCTGGGCCTGGACATGGGCGCCTACGGCAACACGACCGCCGACACCGCCCGTACCGGCACGCCGCGCATCTCCCTGCGCTATCCGGATCTCTACAAGGATCTGGAAAAGGACAAGCCCATCACGATCCGGTGGGAGAGTTTCGGCAACACCGGCGAGTCGCCGGTGCGCATCGACCTCTACCAGGACACCGCCAACGGACCGGAATTGCGCGCCACCATCGCGGCGGCCACCCCGGACGACGGCGAGCACATCTGGATTCCGTCGTCGAGCGGACTGGACTTCGGCACGTACGGATTGCGGATCCAGGTGTCCCTGGTCAACGTGCCCATCGCGATCGACCGCAGCCAGGAAGTCTCGACCGTCGTCGAGAGCGGCACGACGTACTGGGTGGACGATGCGTCGAACGTCGACGACGAATTCACGCCGGGTGGCGTCGGCGACAACCGCCATTCCGGCAAGCTCGCGACCGCCCCGAAGCCCTACGCGACCAACCTGCTGCGCGTGTACGACCTGGGGGCCGCGTCGGTCCTGAACATCGACACCGGCGGCTACTCGATGATCGATCCGGTGACCATCTCCGGCACCACCGACCTCGGGCTCGGGCTGGATGAGGGCTTCACGCTGCGCGGCCCGTCGGACGTCTCCAGGATCGCGTCGCTGTTCCCGGCCATCCCCGGAAACCGCACGCAGGCGATGCTGCTCCTCGACGACGCGGACAACATGACCGTGTCGAACCTCACGCTGCGCGATGCCCTGCGAGGCATCGAGGTGAGGAACGGCAGCGACGGCCTGTCGGCGTCGTACCTCACGGCGTTCGGTCATGCGGCCGACGGCATGCGCATCGACACCAATTCGCCCTTCGCCACCTTCCATCACCTCACGGCCTACAACAACACCGGCCGAGGCATCTTCATCGACGGCCCGATCGCCGGGTTCACGCACGGACTGGTTTACGGCAACACGACGGACGGGATCTACGTCAACGGGTCCGCAGGCGTGGTGAGCGATTCGGTCGCGTACAACAACGGCGGCACGGGCATCAACGTGCAGAACCCGGGCGCCGGCGCGCGCGTGGAGGCCAACACGGCGTACGGCAACAACATCGGCATGCTGCTCTACAACGGCGGAAGCGGAGAGGAAGCCGTCCTCGGCAATGCCGATCTCGCGCTCGGACGCGGCAACCTCGTCTACGGCAACCGCCAGATCGGAATCCAGGCCGCCTACAACACCCGGGTCGCCGGCAACACCGTGTACGGCCAGACCAACACCACCAGCGAAGGCATTTCCATCTTCGCCGGCGCCGCTGCGTCCCGCAACGTCGTCTGGGGCAACTACGTCGGCATCTCCACCAGCAGTGCACCGGACGTGACCGAGAACCGCGTGTACGGCAACACCGGATACGGGATCTCGGGCTACGCGAGCCGCTTCGAGGCCAACGTGGTGTACTCGAACCCCACGAACATGCGGGTGAGCGGCTCGGGAGTCGTCCGCAACAACGTCGTGTACGACGAGGAGGACTACGGCATCCTCCTGGCCGGCGTGTCGAACGTCCAGCTCATCGGCAACACGGTCGTCGCCGCGTCGGGCGACGCCATCCGCATCCAGCAGAACTCGTCCAACATCACGCTGCGCGACAACATCCTCCAGGCCGCCGCCGGGTACGGCGTCTCCGTGACGGCGGATTCGCAATCGGGTTTCGCGTCGGACTACAACCTCTTCTACACGACCGGTGGTGCGGACGTCGGGTTGTGGCAGGGGGCGGACCGGACCACGTTGACCGCCTGGCGCAACGCCACCTTCGGCGACAAGAACAGCCTGTTCGGCGATCCGCTGTTCGTGGACCCGGACGGGTCCGACGGCATCACCGGATTCGTCAGCGTGGGCAACGACGGCCGCGACGACGACTTCCACGTGCTGTCTCAGTTCGGCAGCTTCAAGGGCATGTCGCTCGCGCCGGTACGCAGCACGGTCACTGGACTGCCTGTGTTCCTCCCATCCGTGGCGGCGACGCTCGACGGTGTGACTTCACCGGCGCTGGACCGGGGTGCGCCCGGCGATCCGTTCGTGAACGAGCCCGCCAACAACGGCGGCTACGTGAACCTGGGCGCCTACGGCAACACCGCCCAGGCCTCGAAGAGCCCCGCCCAGTACATGCTGGTGACGAGCCCGAACGGGGGCGAGGCGATTCCGCAGGAGTCGCAGTTCGACATCCGCTGGCGTTCCGCGGGATTCGGCGGAAACGTCGCCATCGAGCTGGGTACCCTGAGCGACCTCGGCGGAATCACCTGGACGCTGATCGCCGACAACGAGAACAATGACGGAACCTACAGCTGGTCGGTCAATCCCGCGCTGTACGCCGTCGGCGCCAACTACTATGTGCGCGTCCGCTCGATCGACGTCGGCGCCATCCAGGACCGCTCGGATTCCACGTTCTCCATCACGCCGCCCATCAGCGTCTTCTACGTGAACGACGGCTCCACGGCGGGTGACCAGTACACGACGGCGATCGGCGACGATGCCAACAGCGGCCTGACGGCGGCGGCGCCCAAGGCGACGATCCGCTCGGTGCTGGAGACCTACGACCTCGACGCGGGCGACATCATCCTGGTGGATACGGGGAACTACGTCCTGACGGTCAACATCGTCGTGGATGTCCAGGACTCCGGCGTCGTGATCCAGGGTCCGACGCTACCGGGAGCGCGTGCGGTCATCGACCGCCGGAACACGTCGTCGACCAGCTACGCCTTCCAGGTGAACGGTGCGGACGACGTCACGCTTCGCAATCTGGCGATCACCGGAGGCTACTACGGCGTCTACGCCGCAGCCAATGTGGGATCGCAGGACCTGACCGTGGAAGCTTCGGAGATCTACGGCAATGCGAGCTACGGCGGCTTCGTCGCGGGCGGCAACTCGAACGCCCACTTCAACGACAACGAGATCTACCAGAACGGCTCCTGGGGCCTCAATCTTGCCGGCGCGGGCGGCCGGGCCACCGGCAATCACGTGTGGGGCAATAGCGCGGGCATCGTGGGCAGCAATAGCGGCCAGGAAGCCCGGATCGAGATTCTCGACAACGTGGTCCACGACAACAACAGCACGGGCATCGACGGGTCCTACTGGGTGCTCGTCTCCGGCAACACGGTGTACGGCAACGGCGGCAACTGGGGCATCCAGATGTACAGCGACCGTGCTCTCGCGCTGGGCAACGAGATCACCCGGAGTCCGAACGGACTGAACCTCTCCGTCGGCGCGGTCGGCCGCGAGAACCGCGTGTACGACAACACCGGCACGGGCATCGGCCTGGGTGGCGGCGGCGGTGCCGTGGCGGAATACAACATCGTCTACGGCAACAACATCGGCATCGACGAGAGCGAGTCCCGCGTGGCCAACAATCTCGTCTACGACAACCGCAGTGTGGGCATCGAGACCAGCGGCTATCGCGGCAGCGCCGACGGCATCATCGGCAACACGGTCGTGCAGCCCCTGGGCGATGCGATCCGTGTGGCCTCGAGCGGCAACAACGTGCTCATCACCAACAACATCCTCGAGGTGGGCACCGGCTACGCGATCAACGTGCCGTCCAATGCCCAGGCCGGCTTCACCAGCGACTACAACCTGTTCCGCCTGACCGGGACGGGCAAGATCGGCTACTGGGAGGATCGGCCCTTCCTCACCCTGGAAGACTGGTACTACGAGATCGGGCGCGACGGCGAAAGCCTGGTCGCCGATCCCCAGTTCGTGGATCCCTCCGGTGCGGATGGAATCCGCGGGTTCAGCAGTGCATCCGCCGGTGCCGCGATCGTCATCGACGACGGTGGTGCGGGCTTCTCGACCGTCGGTCCGTGGTCGTTGCTGACCGGACAGGCCGCCGATGAGCCCGGCAATCCTGCGACTCAGCAGGAAAAGACGATCTACAACACGGCCACGGGCAACGACATCCTGCAGATTCCGGCGGGCGGCACGGGTGCCAACGTGGCGCGGTGGACGTTCGAGGGGCTCGAGGACGGGATCTATCAGGTGGCGGCACGCTGGCCCGCCGGCGCAGGCATCACCGGCGGGAGCGCCGATTACCGCCTCTACGATGGCGAGATTGCCGTGTCGAACGTGGTCGCCCTCGCCAACAATCTTTCGCACGGTTCCACACCCAACGACTTCACTGCCGACGGCACGACCTGGGAGCGTCTCGACACCGTCGAGATCCGTAACGGCCGGCTGATCGTGGAGGTGTCCGACATCGGCGGAAGCACTTCCAACCGGATCACCGCGGACGCGGTGCGCATCCAGCGCATCGACGGCGATCACGGCGCCGACGACAACTTCCACCTGGCGCCGGCGAGCATCGCGGTGGACCGGGGCAATCCCTCCTCGATCTCGGTGGCCGAGTCTTACGCCAACGGCGGGCGGATCGATCTGGGCGCCTACGGCAATACCGCCGAGGCCACGCAGAGCCCGGAACAGGTCGTGCAGGTCCTCAATCCGAACGGTCTGGAAAAAGTGGAGGTCGGCCAGACCGTCACGCTGCAGGTGCGTAGCGCCGGTCTCACCCCCTACGACACCGTGCTGCGCAGCAATGCCGGAGACAATTCGTCCACGGTCGACGGCTGGGCGGGAAGCGCCTACCGCACGGCGGGCGCAGCCACGAACGTGCAGACAGTCTTCTCGGTGGAGGGTGTCGCCAACGCCGCCCCGGCGCAACTCTACCGTTCGTACGACTACGCCGGCTACGGCATCGGCACTCATCTGTCGTATCTCATTCCGGCGGCCGACGGCGAGTATCAGTTGCTGCTGCACACCTTCGCCGGAACCGAGGCGGTGGGTACGCAACTCTTCGACCTGTTCCTGCAGGGCGATCAGGTGGCTGACAACGCCGACCGGCGCGCGCTGGCCGGTGCCACCAACAAGGCGGTGGTGCTGAGCTACGACGTGACGGTCGAAGGCGGCGAAGGGCTCTCCATCGACATGATCAATGCGTCGGTCAACAACTACGGTGCGGTCGTGAGCGGCATCGAGCTGCGGCGGATCAATCCTCTCGGCGTCGGCGACGCGACCGTGGACCTGGATGTCTCCCAGGACGGCGGCGCGAACTGGGTCAACATCACCTCAGGCGTCGCCCTGGACGCGTACGGACGGGCCAGCTACGACTGGAGCGCGGGACCGGCCACCGGACAGACGCTGGTGCGGGCCACGGCCCACGCCGGCGCAGTGACCGTGTCCGATGTCTCGGACCGCTCGTTCCAGGTCGCCAACTCAGGCACTGCGTACTACGTCAACGACGCCTCCATGTCGGGTGACGAGTACGCGACCGCCGTGGGCAACAACGCCAACGACGGCAAGACGGCCGCCACGCCCATGGCTTCCCTGGCCGCCCTGCTGCGCGCCTACGATCTCGACGCCGGCGACACGATCTATCTGGACACGGGGGTCTACAGCCTCGCGACCAACGTTGTCCTCGAAGCGCAGGACTCCGGCGTGGTCATCCAGGGTCCGCAGTTGGCCGGGCACGAGGCCGTCCTCGACCGCGGCAACACGAGCCACGCGGCAGTGGAACTGGGCGGCGCCGATGACGTCACCCTGCGGCACGTGGTGCTGACCGGCGGCAACTACGGTCTGGACGGCACCGGCAGCGTCGACTCGGACCGCATCACGCTTGAGCACGTGGTCTTGCGCGGGAACGCCTACGGCCTGCAGATCGGCAGCAACAACAATTCGCTCACGATCCGTGACAGCGAGGCGTACGGCAACTCGAGCATCGGGATCTACGTGGGGGGCAACGGCCACCTCGTCCAGAACAATCTCGTGCGCAACAACCCGACCAACATCGCGGCGTCCGCAGGCAGCGCGGCCACCTACGAGGAAGGCATCCGCGTCATCGGCAACGAGGTGCGCAACGGCTCCACCGGCATCAGCATCAGCTACAGGGTCCTGGTGCAGGGCAACGTGGCGCACCACAACAGCTCCTATGGCATCGCGGGTGACCAGTCCGGGCTGATCCAGGACAACACGGTCTACCAGAACACCACGGGCATCAGTGCGTCCAACAACACGACCGTGGACGGTAACCGCATCTTCGCCAACACGGGCAACGGAACCACGACGGGACTGGGCCTGTACATCCGCAGCGGCGTGGCGACGGACAACCAGATCTACGGCAACACGTTCGGTCTGCAGCACGACAGCAGCGTGCTGTCCCGCGGCAACCTCATCTACGACAACCTCGTCTACGGCGTGCGGCTGAGCGGCACCCAGAGCAGCCTCGAAGGTCTGCTCGGCAATACCATCTACCAGCTCACCGGGGATGCCGTCCTGGTCACGGGCAGCGCCACGACCGCGCGGGTGCGCGACAACATCATCGTCGCCGGGGGCAGCTATGCCCTGCGCGTGGACGACAACAGCCAGGTGGGCTTCGCGTCGAACTACAACCTTTTCCATTTGGTGGGGACCGGCAAGCTCGCCCGATGGGAAGGGCGCGACTTTCTCACGCTCGCCGACTGGGCCTACGAGACGGGCAACGATTTCGAGAGCTTCGTCGGAAATCCGTTGTTCGTGGACATGGACGGTGCGGATGGAATCCGTGGTTACAGTGCCGCATCCGGTGTCGATGGCGGCATGGACGACGACTTCCGTCTGGCGGCGGGCAGCCCCGGCATCGACCGCGCGGATCCCCTGTCGCTCTGGCCGTCGGAACCCGGATTCAATGGCGGACGTGCGGATGCCGGTGCCTTCGGGAACACGGCGAAGGCGACGCAGAGCGCTGCACAGCTGGTTCAGGTGCTGAACCTCAACGGTCTGGAGAAGGTCGAGGCAGGGCAGCAGGTCACCATCGAATTCCGCGCGGCGGGATTGGCGTCGAGCGACACCGTGCTGCTCCTCGACGCGGGCAGCACGAGCGTGAGCCCGTCGGGATGGGCCGCGGACCAGTACCGGACGGTGGGCAGCACCAGCGCCTCGGGTGCCATCTCCACGGCCGGCGTCGCGAATGCCGGTCCCGCGGACCTCTACCCTTCCTTCGCCATGTCGAACTACGGGGTCGGCGGCATGCTCAGCTATCGTCTGCCGGTCGCGGACGGCACCTATCGCATCTATCTGCACCTGGCGTCCGGCAGCGAAGCGGTCGGATCCGAGCGCTTCGAACTGAGCCTGCAGGGCGCCGTTGTCGCAGCGTCGGTCGACCGGCGCGCCCTGGCCGGTGCGACCAACAAGGCGATCGTGCTGGACTACGCCGTTACGGCGGTGAACGGCGAAGGGTATCGCGCTGGATCTCGAGAGCCTCACCGCCAACTATGGCGCGAAGCTCTCGGCCATCGAGATCCGGCGGGACAATGCGGAGGGTGTGGCCAATCCCACCGTGGACATCGAAGTATCGACGGACGGCGGCAACTCGTGGCTTCCGGTGGCCGGCGGTGTGAGCCTGGACCGCTACGGCCGCGGCAGCTTCGTCTGGAGCGCCGGACCGGTGGCAGCGAATGCGCTGCTGCGCGCCACGGGTCACGCGGGCGAGGCGACGGTCACGGACTTGTCGGACGCGCCGTTCCAGATTGCCAACGCCGGCACCGCCTATTACGTCAACGACAATTCCCTGGTGGGCGACGAGTACGCCACGGCGGTGGGCAACAACGCCAACGACGGCAAGACCGCCGCCACCCCCATGGCCTCGTTGCAGGCGCTCCTGCGCGCCTACAACCTCGACGCCGGCGACACGATCTACGTCGATACGGGTGTCTACAACCTCGCCACCAACATCGTCCTGCAGGCCGAGGACTCCGGCGTGACGATCCGCGGTCCGGTGCTGCCCACCCACGATGCCGTGCTGGACCGCACCAACACGAACAGCGGACAGGTGGTGTTCTCCTTCCAGGGCGCTTCCGACGTCACGCTCGAGTGGCTCAATGTCACGGGCGGCCAGACCGGCATCGACACGACGGACGTGACCGGCAACGACCGTGTGACGCTGCGCCACATGGACGTCTATGGCAACACCGGCAACGGAATCGACATCAACAGTGGTGATTCCGACTGGACCATCCAGGACAGCAAACTGCACAACAACAACTCCAACGGGATCAATGCTTCGGGGTCGGAACGGACGATCATCGACGGCAACGAGGTGTACGCGAATGCCAGCGCAGGGATCAGCGCCTCGAGCGGCTCCGAGGCGAACCGGATCCACGTCACGGACAACGATGCGCACGACAACGGCAGCACCGGGATCAACGTTTCCAGTGCCGTCACCGTGCAGCGCAATCGCGCCTACAACCAGTCGGTCGGCATCTACAGCTACAACGCGAACTCGCTCGTGGAGGACAACGACGCCTGGAACAACACCATCGGCATCCAGACGGGGTACCAGGGCTGGATCATCGGCAACCGTTCGTTCGACAACGGGACGGGCATCAGCACCTACTACTCGTCGAACATCTCCCGCAATCAGGTGTACTCGAACTCCACCGGCATCAGCGATGGTGGCTACAGCGAGATCTTCAACAACCTCGTCTACGCCAACACCAACGTGGGGATCTACGTCACCTACAGCCACGTGGCCGGAGACAGGACCGTCTACAACAACACGGTGTGGCAGGACACGGGCGACGCGATCCGCGTGACGGGCACCTCGAACATCCGG
This sequence comes from Betaproteobacteria bacterium, assembly GCA_016713305.1. NCBI lineage: Bacteria > Pseudomonadati > Pseudomonadota > Betaproteobacteria > Betaproteobacteria bacterium. The sequence goes on along the minus strand of JADJPK010000031.1, from coordinate 152,091 downwards.
GTGCGCAACAACCTGCTGTCCATAGGCAACGGTTACGCCCTCAACGTGGAGACGAGCGGCCAGAGCGGATTCAGCAGCGACTACAACCTGTTCGACTTGCGCACCGCGGCCGCCAAGACCGCGCGCTGGGGCGCGACGGAGCAGACCTCCCTGGCCCAGTGGCAGGCCGTGGCCGGAACCCCCGACCTGCACGCGGTGGCCGGCGATCCGGAGTTCCTCGACATCAACGGCGCGGACAACGTGCTGGGCGATCAGGATGTCACCACCGGCGACGGCTACGACGACAACTTCGGTCTGGATGCCAACTCCGCGGCCATCGACGCGGCCAACGCGTACGAGGCCGCCCGGCCCATCCCCACCTATCTTCACGATGCCGCACTGCTGGATATCGAAGGGCGCCAGCGGCACGACGATCCGGCCACGGCCAACACGGGCATCGGCTGGGCGCGCTACGACGAAACCGTTCCCGGCGGCATCATCCCTTCCGACACGGCCGGCACGGCGATCCCGCTGCGCAGCTCCAACAGCACCGCGACGGTCAACCTGCCGTTCGCCTTCGACTACTACGGCACGTCGTACAACAGCGTCTCGGTGTCAACGAACGGTTACCTGCATTTCGGCGGTGCGGACTCCCCCGGCACGGGCGACAACAACGACCAGACCACGTTCCTGCGCAACAGGCGGATCGCGCCGCTGTGGGACAACCTGCGCACGGACACGACCCAATCGGCGGCATCGGGCTCGACCGTGGGCAACGTGTTCGTCGACGCCACGGTGGCCGGGCAGATCACGTTCCGCTGGGCGGCCACGAGGCAGGACACGGGCGGCGGAGACGTCAATTTCTCGGCCACGCTGTTCGCCAACGGCAACATCCGCTTCGACTACGGCGACGGCAACCAGTCGCTCACGCCCACCGTGGGCCTGAGCGCGGGCAACGGCTACACCTTCGTCCTGTCGCAGTACAGCGGCTCGTCCAACCTGAACAATGCCGCCTCGGTGCTGTTCACGCCCCAGGACGGGCTGTCGTACTTCGACATCGGCGCCTACGAATTCCTGGGCAATTCGGACGACACGCAGGCGCCGGTCGTCACGGCCGTGTCGCAGATTCCGGCGGAAGGCGGCTCCACCGCCGCGGCGTTCTCCGGCCTGCAGGTGAGCACGAGCGAAGCGCTCAACACCATCAGCGCGCGCAGCCCGGCCAACTTCGATCTGCGCAGCAAGGGCCTCGACGGCAACTTCGACACCCCGGACGACGTGATCGTCGCGCTGCGGCCGTCGTACTCCTACCCGGAGACCGATCTCACGCTGGAGTTCCTCACCGGCGCGAACGGCACGCCAGGCATCCTTGCCGATGGCGACTACCGTCTCACGCTGCGCGGGGACAACGTGGGCACGAGCGAACCGGAAGGCATCTTCGATCTGTCCGGCAACGCGCTCGACGGCAACGGGGCGGCTCCGGGAGGGGGCGACTACGTGCGCCACTTCACCATCGACCGCACCGCCAACATCGCGCCGGTCGCCAACGCGCAGACGGTGTCCACCAACGAGGACACGGCGATCGTCATCACGCTGTCGGCGTCCGACGGCAACGGCGATGCGCTCGTCTACAGCCTGCTCGGCGACACTCAGCACGGCACGCTGTCGGACTTCGATCCTGCGGCACGCACGGTCCTCTACACGCCGAACGCCGGATACACCGGGAGCGACAGCTTCCAGTTCCAGGCCGACGACGGCAATGCGGGCATCGGGGTGGCGACGATCACGATCAACGTGCAGCCGGTCAACGACGCCCCGTCGGCCGCCGACCAGAGCGTGAGCCTGGACGAGGACACGCCGCGGCTCATCGTGCTGGGTGGCAACGACACCGAGACGGCCCGCGAGGATCTCGTCTTCCAACTTGGCACCGGGCCATTGCACGGCACGCTGGTGCAGGGCCCGGCCGGCGGCTGGACTTACGCGCCGGATGCGGACTACACGGGCGCGGACAGCTTCACTTACACCGTGCGTGACCGCGGCGATCCCGACGGCTCCAACACGAACGCGCTGACTTCCGCGCCCGCCACCGTCTCGCTTACCGTGAACGCAGTCAACGACGCGCCGGTGATCGGCGCCGTGGACGACCAGGTCGTGCTCGAAGGCAGCGTGCTGCTGGTGGATCTGAGCGCCACCGATCCGGAAGGCCAGGCGCTGCAGTGGAGCCTGACGAGTGCGCCGGCCGGCATGACCATCGACGCCAATACGGGCATCGTGTCGTGGACGCCCGCGGACGGCGTGGACACCGTGCAGGTCACGGCCCGCGTGACCGATGCCGGCTCTCCTGCGCAGTGGTCCGACGTGACCTTCGGGATCACGGTGCAGAACGTCGCGGCCACGCTCACGATTGCGGGCGCGGCCGAGGTGGACGAGGGCACGCCGTATCAGCTCGCGCTCGCCAGCAGCGATCCGGGCGACGACAGCCTCGTCTCCTGGGAGATCAACTGGGGTGACGGCGTCGTCGAGACGGTGGCCGGTGGGACTCCGTCGGTCCAGCACACCTACTTCGCGGGCGGTGTTTCCTATGCCATCACCGCGACGGCGACGGACGAGGACGGGACCTACGCCAGCAATACGCAGCAGGTGCTGGTCAAGGCGGACAACACGGCGCCGGTGCCGCAGTCGCAGACCGTGTTCGTGGACGAGGACGGATTCATCGACATCACGCTGGGTGCTTCCGACGTCGACGGCGACGTGCTCACCTACACGCTAGAGGCAGGCCCCGATCGCGGCACGCTGTCCGCCATCGACCCGGTCACACACGTCGTGCGCTTCACGCCCACGGCCAACACGCGCGGCAACGACAGCTTCACGTTCCGGGTGAGCGACGGGCAGGCGAGCGCCGTGGGCACGATCACGCTGAAGGTGCGCCCGATCAACGATGCGCCCACCGGCAACACGGCCACGTTCGGCACGGAGGAAGACATGGCCGTGTCGGGGCAGGTCACCGGCAATGATCTGGAGACGCCCGCGAACGCGCTCGTCTTCGCGCTGGGCAGCGGTCCCGCCAACGGCACGCTGCTCTTCAACGCCGACGGCACTTTCACCTACACGCCGGACGCGAACTTCAATGGATCCGACAGCTTCACCTTCACCGTGACCGATACGGGCGACGACGAACTGGATTGCGGCTGTCCTCTGGAACCGTCCGGCTTCGTGGCCGACGGCCCGGATACCAGTGCGGCCGTCACCGTCACGATCAACGTGTCGGCGGTCAACGATGCCCCCACCGCGCTGGCGGACGGTCCCTTCAGCGCCACGGCGGGCGTGCCGCTGGACGTCCCTGCCGCGCAAGGCGTGCTCGGCAACGACAGCGACGTCGAAGGTGACGGGCTGTCCGCGGTGCTGGTGAGCGGTCCGCTGCACGGCAGCCTGGAATTGAATGGCGACGGCAGTTTCCGCTACACCGCCGCCAACGGCTATGTGGGAACGGACAGCTTCAGCTATCGCGCCAGCGATGGCACGGTCCAGAGCGACCCGGTCGTCGTCAGCCTGGAGGTGGAGGCCGGGCTGCTGGTCATCACCGAATTCAGCCCCGAGGCGTCCGGCTTCAGTCTGCGCTTCAACCGTCCGGTGGACGCGAGCCTGCTCAACCTGTACGACGGACTGGACGGCGGCTACGGTGCGGCGGACCTCACCCTCACCGGTGCGGTGGGCGGGGCGGTCAAGGGAAGCCTGGTGCTGCACGGCGACGGCCAGGGCCTCAGCTTCGTCAAGACCGGCGGTGTGCTGGCGGCCGACACCTACACCGTGGGCGTGCGGGCGGGGGCGGGCGGACTGGCCGACCTGCTGGGCCGGGCGCTGGACGGCAATGCGGACGGAGCGGGCGGAGACAGTGCCACGCGCAGCTTCACCGTGACGGCCGGCACCGCACCCGTCCTGAGCCTGCCCGACCTCGTACGCGGTCCCGGCCAGAGTGCCGTGTTGCCGCTCACCCTCACCAATGCTGCCGGCGCGACCGAACTGCACTTCGACCTGCTGCTGGAGGGCACCGATCTGGACCTGGGCAGCGTGCAGTTCGCCAGCGGCTTTGCCGGCACCCTGAACACCACCGCCATCGCCGGCGGGGTGCACGTCGATGCCGTCTTCACCAGCCCGCTCGGCGCCGGCAGCCAGAGTCCGCTCAGTCTGAGCGTCGACGTCGATGCCGGGGCCACCTACCGCAGGCCGGGCCACGTGAAGTGGGGCGACATCACCCTTAAGCGCGGTGCGCTGGGCTCCGTCGAGACCGTCACCGGCGACGAGGCCGTCCAGGTGTCCGCCTACTTCATGGATGTGAGCGGCAACCGCGGCTACAGCATGCTGGACGTGCAGCGGCTGCAGCGCGTGGTGTCCGGGCTGGACACGGGCTATGCCGCGTACCCGAACGTCGACCCGGTGCTGATCGGCGATCTGAACGGCAACGGCCAGCTGACCAGCCTGGACGTGAACCGGTTCATGCAGTTCGTGCAGGGGCAGGCGCGGCCGGAGATTCCGGCCCTGCCGGCCGGGAGCAGTCCGCTCGCGTTCGGCGGACCGGCGAGGAACGTCGGACTGGGCGGAAGCGGCAGCGCCAGTGCCGGGGACCTGGTGAGTATCCCGCTCACCCTCGACAACGCCCAGGGAATCGAAAGCCTGACGGCGAAGATCGTCTACGACACGAGCCGGCTGGAGTACAAGGGCGTGAGGCTGGCCACCGACTTCCCGTACCGGCTGGTGAAGCATGTGGCGGGGGAGATCGTGCTGGACCTGGCGCGGTTGAATGCGCTGGGGGCCGGGCTGACCGAACTGCTGGAGATCGACTTCCAGGTGAAGGCGGGAGCGGCGGAAGGGGGAGCGGCGATCGACCTGCAGGTGCTCACCCTGAACGATGGGAAGCTCAGCCAGAGTCCGGCGAGCCAGGCGGGGGTGGACGGGACCGATGCGCAGATCACCGTGGTGGCGGTGCAGCCGCCGGCGCCGGTGATGCTGAGGAGCACGACGGCGAGTGTGGAGACGACGAACCTGGTGCTGCCGGTGCCGGGAGCGGAGACGAACGGCGGGAGGCGCGCCGCAGGTGAACTGGAGCGTACCGCTGGCCCAGACCGAGCCCACGACGCCGAACCCGACGACGGTCACGACGGGAGACGACTGGAAGAAGACGGCGTGGGCGAAGGACCTGACGCAGCGGCTGGCGCAGATCGGTGCTTCGGAGCCAGCGGCCAAGTCCGGCCTGCTGAAGAACCTGTCGCGGCTTCTCGGCAAGTTCTGATTGTGAGGTAGCGAATGCCGATGCCAGGGCATCGGTGGTAGAGAAATACGGAACGGGTTTGCGGTGGAAATGTCCTGCGGCGTTGACGACTGTCAACATTGGCTCGACGGTGAGAGACCACAATGCAAGCATCGATCCGAAGTGGATCCAGAACAGAACATAGAACTGCGTGCCTCCTGACTGGTCCGTATCCGGACCGGCGCGAGCGTCCAGGTCGATCCGAGCAACAGAATCGAGCGAGCCCGCCGCCAAGACGCGAGGCCGCCACCGGAGACTGAGGAAACTTCCCGCAATCGGGGGGCGTGCAGGGCACTTTGAGAGGTGACCCATGTACGACCAGGCAGCCGTTGTTGCACGCCGTGCAAAGAAGGTGATGGACATCTCGCTGCGCAAGGCGCGCCGCCTGCGCCAGGGCCTGCCGGCCCGTCTTGCGAGTCTCGTGCGCGGCCCTCTGCCGCCCTTCCGCCGGCGGCCGCTCATCGAGGCCCTCGAGCCGCGCGTGCTCCTGTCGGCCGATTCCCTGGTTCCGACCATCGAGGGTTCCCTCGACGTTCCGGGCGAAGTGGACCGCTACGGCTTCGTCCTGGAGAACGCCACGCGCGTGGTGTTCGATTCCCTGACGCAGGACAGCAACAAGCGCTGGTCCCTCACGGGACCGGAGGGCGCGCTCGTCACCGACCGCCGCTTCGACCAGAGCGATTCGGTGAATCAGAGCGGGACCGTCGCGTTCGACCTGATGCCCGGCGACTACACCCTCACGGTGGATGGCGCGGGCGACAACACGGGCGCGTACAGCTTCCGTCTGCTGGACCTCGGGCAGGCCGACGAGATCACCCCGGGAACACCTCAGGAAGGCCGGCTCGAACCGGGCCGCGAAACGGACGCGTACCAGTTCAGCGTCGTCGCAGGCTCGAAGTTCTATTTCGATCGCACGCTCGGTGTCGAATCCGGCGCGTACTGGCGCCTTCTGGATCCTTTCGGCCGCAACGTCTGGGGCCCCACCTCAATGGGCGGGGACGTGGGCGAGACCCTGATGCAGTACGACGGCGCCTACACGCTGCTCATCGAAGGGCGGGTGTCCAACGGCACCCCGATGGACTACCGCTTCAACGTCGTGCCCGTCGTCGAGACGACGGTTCCGGTCGAAGTCGGCGCCACGGTGATGGGAACACTGGCCTCGGCGGGTGCCCGCGTCCTGCACACGTTCACGCTCGACTCCGAGCGGACGGTCTTGTTCGATTCGCTCGTGAACCGCTCGGACGTGCAGTGGTCGCTGATCGGGCCGCGCGGCACGGTGGTCGGTGCCAGGGGACTCCATCAGTCCGACGCCAATGCGTGGAACACCAACACGGCGCTCGCTCTCGGTTCCGGCGACTACACGCTGGTGATCGACGGCGTGGACGATGCCGTCGGCGACTACGCCTTCAGCCTCCTCGATCTCACCGACGGCGGTCAGCTCCAGCGCGGCGTGCCGGTCTCCGGCATCGTCGGCGATGTCGGGCAGACCGCGGCCAGGATGCATTCGACGGCGGGTGCCCCCCTCGATGGCGTCGATCCGGCCACGAACCGTTCGCTCCTGGTGGACGGTGGCACGACCTACGTCACGGCGGGCACGGCCCCGGCCCTCGAGGCCACCAACCAGCTCACGGTGGAGGCATGGATCCGTCCGACCGGGAACGGAACGGACGGTACCTACGGCGGCATCATCGTCAATCGCGAGGGCGAGTACGAGATCGCGCGCTTCGCCGACGGCAGCATCGCCTGGGCCTTCGCCAACGGCAGTCCCGGGTGGAACTGGGTCAACACGGGTTATGTCGCGGCGTTGAACGAGTGGACGCACATCGCCGTGGTCTACGACAACGCCCGCGTCGACACGTACGCGAACGGTGAGCTCGTCCACACCCACCAAGGATCGGGCGCGATCGGCGACACCTCGCCGAGCCAGGAAGAGCTGCGTGTCGGCAGCCGGCAGGGTACGGAACAGGACTTCGTCGGCAACCTCGACGAGGTCCGGGTCTGGACCGTCGCGCGCACGGCGGAGCAGATTGCCGCCCACTATCGCGCGGCAATGCCCGAGACCACGACCGGTCTCGCAGCAGCGTGGCACTTCGACGAGGCCACCGGCACGGAGTACGCGGACGCCTCGGGCAACGGGATCACCGCGAGCATCACCAATGTGCCGGCGCGCGAGACGCACCTGTACCGCTTTGCCGCGACGGCGGGCGAGCGCCTCTACTTCGACCTCGTGAGCAAGTCTGGGGCGAACCTCACCTTGCGTCTGTTCGACCCGTTCGGCGCCCTCATCTCCGGACCGGCGGAAATCGGCGACGTGGATGTGTTCACGGCGCAGTTCACCGGCGACTACCTCGTCGCGATCGAGGGCCGCGTCACGAACACGGGCTCGGCCGCCTACGAGATCGCCGTGCATGCGGCGGAGGATGCCGAAGCCGAGCTTGCCGTGGGCGAGCGTGCCGAGAGCGCCATCGCGTCGCCCGGCGAACGTGTCCGCTTCACCTTCGATCTTGCCGACCCGGCACGGCTGCTGTTCGACTCGCTCACCAACAACTCGAACTTGTACTGGTCGCTTTCCGGTCCCCGCGGTGTGGAGGTGTCCGGACGGGCAATGTCCCAGTCCGATGCCAGCGCGGGCAACCCGCTGCTCGATCTGGCGGCGGGCAGCTACGTGCTGACCGTCGACGGGGCAGGCGACACCACGGGCGAATTCGCCTTCCGGCTGCTGGATCTCGCCGGGGCTCAGGAACTCGCCAAGGATGTGGACGTGGAAGGGACGCTGGACCCGGCCAACACGACGGTCGCCTACCGCTTCGAGGCTGCTTCGGGGGACCAGTTCACGTTCGACCGCAAGACGCTCTCGGGCAGCACACCCTACTGGCGTCTGCTGGATCCCACGGGCCGCACGGTGTTCGGACCCACGTCGTTCCAGAACGTCGCGAACGTCACCGCGCTGATCGAAGGCACCTACACGCTGCTCCTGGAGGGCACGGTGGGCGCGGGCACGGTCAGCAGCTACACGTTCGCCGTCACGAGCCTCGGCAACACGCCGGTGGCGGAATTCACCGGCACCGAGATGTCGCTGGGCAACCGCGTGGACGGAACCCTTTCGGCCGCCGGCGAAGTGGATTCGTATGTCTTCACGATCGACGCGCCTGCGCTCGTCGTGATGGACAGCCTTGCCCCGAACAACAATTCGAGCTTCCGCTGGCGTCTGCTGAGCGCGCGCGGCCAGGAAGTCGACGCGCGGTCGCTGTACAACTCGGAATCCTACGAGCTGGGCAGTCCCAATCCCGTCGTTCCGCTGGTGATGGCAGGCACCTACCAGATCCAGATCAGCGCGACCGGAAGCACCACGGGCGCGTACGCCTTCCGTCTGCTGGATCTTGCGGACGCCACCGAGATCCTGCCCGGTGAAGTGAAGAGTGCCGACTTCAACCCGGCCAACGAGAGCGACGTCTACCGCTTCGACGTTCCGGAAGAGGGCGGACGGTATTTCCTGGACATGCGCAGCCTGTCCCATTCGAACACCAGCTGGCTCAGCTGGCGGTTGTTCGATCCCTGGGGCCGGCAGGTCTTCGGTCCCGTGAATTTCTCCGATGTGGACGTGTTCCAGCTCGACGTGGCCGGGACATACACCCTGCTGGCGGAACCGCGCGTCTGGACGACCCAGTACTACAGTTCCGTGAGCTACTCGTTCGTCCTGCAGGAGGCCGCGGACGCGAGCGAATCGGCGATTTCTCTGGGCGAGGTCGTCGACGGCGAGATCGCGCAGGCGGGAGATCAGGTCACCTACACCTTCGATGTGGCTGGCACCTCGCTCGTCTATTTCGATGCCCTGACCAACAACAGCTCGGTCCATTGGAGTCTCACGGGTCCGCGCGGTTCGGTGGTGCTCGACCGGTCCTTCACCTCCAGCGACAGCGTCGACGGCCTGTCGGTGATGGAACTCCGGGAAGGCACCTACCGGCTCACCATCGACGGCAGTGGGGACGCCGCCGGAGCGTTCCGCTTCAGGCTCGCCGATCTCGACGACGCCACCGAGCTGATCCTTGGTGCCCAGATCGAGGGCACCCTCGATGCATCGAACGCCACGGCGCTCTACCGCTTCGAGGCGGAGAGCGGCGACCGCATCTATCTCGACTACGTCACGCGTTCCGGCGACATCCGCTGGCGCCTGCTCGATCCGTGGGGCCGCGCCGTCTTCGGTTCGAGCAACTTCAACACCGACGGCGGCGAGCTGACGCTTGCCTACGACGGCACGTACACGCTGGCGCTGGAAGGCCGGATCAACAACACGACCACTCCGTCGACCTACACCTTCAAGGTCCAGGGCATCGAGGATGTCGAAGTCGGCTATGGCATGGGCGACACGGCGCTGGGGACCATCGAACACGCCGGTCAACGTGTCATCTACCACTTCGACGTGGCGCAGGCCACCACCGCGCTGTTCGACGCGCTCAATGAGCAGCCGAGCGTCCTGTGGTCCCTCACGGGTCCGCGCGGGGTGCTCGTCTCCGGCCGATCGCTTACCGGATCGGATTCGTGGGAAGTGGGCGGCAATCCGCTCCTGGAACTGGCTTCGGGAAGCTACACGCTCACCATCGACGGCTCGGGGGACTTCGTCGGCGCTTACGCCTTCCGGTTGCTCGATGCCGGCACCGCATCCGACATCCAGGTCCTGGAGGTCATCGACGGCGTACTCGGCGATGCCGCCATCGGCGTACCCGAGGTGCGTCTGCCCTCCACCGTGCCCATGGACGACCCGGCCGACGCCGGGGGCGCGCTGGACTTCCGCACGTGGAACCGGTACGTGACGATCCCCGACGACGCCTCCCTGCGTCCGCAGCAGCTGACTCTCGAGGCCTGGGTCAACCGTGGGGCCGCCGCGTCCACCTGGGATGCCGTGGCGATGAAGTCGTCGAACAGCAGCTGGAACGACGGCTACGGGCTCGCCATCTACCCCGATGGCCGGTTGCACTTCTTCATCAACAACTACAACAACGTCGAGATCTCCACGCCGCTGGCGGTGGACACCTGGACGCACGTCGCGGGGACCTACGACGGTGCGACGTTGCGGTTGTACGTGAATGGCGAGGAGGTTGCCAGCCGGGCCTACGCCGGAACCATCAACCACACCACCCAGCCGCTGCTGCTGGGGCAGGGCGCAGGCGGGTATCCCTGGCGCGGCATGCTGGACGAGGTGCGGCTGTGGAATGTGGCGCGCAGTGCCGAGGACATCGCCACCCACTATCGCGCCGCCATCGTCGGTTCGCACGAGGGGCTGATCGGCCGCTGGGGCATGGACGAGCCGGACTACGATGCTTTCGTGGCCGACGGGTCGTTCAACTTCAACGACGGGTACCTCACCAACTTCCCTGCCGTCGAGACGAAGCTGTACCGGTTCGAGGCGCAGGCCGGCGAGCGGTTCTACTTCGACCGCCAGATCCTGGCCGGAGACAACTTCACGGTCAGGCTCTTCGATCCCGTCGGCAATCTCGTCTCCGGGCCGCAGTGGTTCAACGACATCGACGTCTTCACGGCGCAATTCAGCGGCAAGTACCTCATCGCCCTGGAAGGCCGCATCTATCACGATTCGCCGTCCATCTACCGGTTCGCCCTCAATCACGTGGACGACGCCGCCGGCGAGATCGCGGTGGGCGAGCAGCTCGACGGCAGTCTCGACCACGCCGGACAGAAGCGCACCTATACGTTCTCGCTCGACGACACGCGACGCATCTACGTGGACGCGCTCACCGGGCAGAACGCGATGCGCTGGACCCTCGCCGGGCCGCAGGGCACGCTCGTGAGCTCGCGTCCGTTCGACCAGACCGATTCCTACGCGGGCAGCAGCATTCTCGATCTGATCGCGGGCGACTACACGCTCACCGTCGACGGCAGTGCCGACACGACCGGAGAGTTCTCGATCCGCCTGCTGGATGTCGGGCAGGCGACGGAATTCCAGTTCGACGAAACGGTGACGGGGCTGCTGGACCCGACCTCGGGCACCCACATCTACCGCTTCGAAGCGACGGACGGCGACAACGCCTACTTCGACTCGCTGAACGGGAACCCGGGCAATACGTACTGGCGCCTGCTGGATCCGTTCGGCCGCGTCGTCTCCGGGGCCAACTACATCGGCGGCGACGCCGGCCGGATGCACTTCTCCGCCACGGGCTGGTACACGATGCTGGTGGAAGGCGGCCCCAGCCCGGGCAACGGCAACTACAGCTTCCGCTTCGTGCGCACGGTGAACACCGAGCGGCCCATGGTTCCCGGCGAGAGCTCGAACATGAGCACGAGCTGGACGGAACGCGAGGACGGCAGCGCGCTGGTGCTGGACGGTCTGCACTATGTGGAGGTCCCGTACGACAGCGGCGCCTCCCTGGCAGGCTCGGCCACCTGGGAAACGTGGCTGCGGGTCGACGGCATCGACAACACCTGGACGCCGATCTTCTTCCAGGGAGAGGACGGCGATTACCGGAAGCGCACGTTCTCGCTGTGGCTGCACAGCAACGGCATGCTGTACATGTCCATGGGCAACGGCGTGAACGAGACGGCCGTGAACACGGCCGGCGGCACGATCCAGACCGGACAGTGGTACCACGTGGCCGCAGTTGTCGATCGCGAAGCCCAGACCATGCGCATCGTGGTGGACGGCACCGACCGGGCGCAGCAGACGAGCAGCGTCCTGACGATCGGCTGGCCGTCGGAGTCGCCGCTCTATCTGGGCACGACGACGGAAGGCAGCACCGGGTATTCGCATCTGCGCGGCGCCGTCGACGACATGCGCGTGTGGAACGTCGCACGTACGACGCAGCAGATCGCGGAGTCCATGAATGCCCTGACGCAACCGGCGCCGGCGGGCCTCATCGGCGAGTGGCAGTTCGACGAAGCGGGCGGCCACGTGATCGCCGACACGTCCGGCCATGGCCGGGACGCGACGGTGCAGGACCTCACCTTCGGCATCGTCAAGGGCCGCATCGAGTTGCCCGGCTATCGCACGCTGCACACCTTCACGCTGGATTCCGCCACGCGGCTGTATTTCGATTCGCTGTGGGAGGTGAGCAATCTCCGCTGGAGCCTGACCGGTCCCCGGGGAACGGAGACGAGCGGACGCACCTTCTACAGCTCCGATTCCTACGACGGAACGGCGATCTTCGATCTCGTCGCGGGCGACTACACGCTGACGGTGGAGGGCACCAACGACGTCACCGGCAACTACGCCTTCCGGCTGTTGCCCCTGGCGCAGGCGCAGACGGTGATGATCGGTGAAACCGTCGAGGCGCGGCTCGAGCCGTCCACCGAGACCGACGCCTACCAGTTCGAGGCCGAGGACGGAGACACGCTGTACTTCAATGCCATCGGCGGAGCCGGCGGAGACGTCTACTGGCGCCTGCTGGACCCGGCCGGGCGCACGGTGTGGGGACCCTCGCAGTTCGGCGATGTCGAACCGGCCGCCCTGGCGGAAGGCACGTACACGCTGCTGGTGGAAGGCCGCTACTACACCGGGGGCGACGCGAACTACGCCTTCCGCATCGGCCGGCCCACGGTGACCGAGACCGAGCTTGCGTTCGACACCGAGACCGGCGGCACGCTCGCGGAGGCCGGCGACAGGAACGTCTACACGTTCACCCTGGACGGCGCGGGGCAGTTCCTGTTCGATCCGCGCGTCAACCGGTCCGATCTGCTGTGGACGCTGGACGGCCCGCAAGGCCTCGTGGTCTCCGCGCGCTCGTTCAACGGGTCCGATTCCGCCGACTTCGGCGCCAGTCCCGTGCTGGCCCTGGCTGCGGGCGACTACCGGCTCACGGTCGAGTCCGCATCCGACGGTGTGGGCGACTACGCGTTCGCGCTGCTCGATCTTTCGTCGGCCACGGAAATCCAGGTGGGCGAGTCCCGGGAAGGCACCCTCGATCCGGGCAGCGCCACGCAGGTCTACGTGTTCGAAGCGTCCGCGCGCGACCGCGTGCGCTTCGACATGATCTCGGAGAGCCGCGACTCCGCTTACTGGCGGCTCGTCAATCCGTTCGGCGGTGTCGTCTTCGGCCCGTCGAACTTCGCCGACACGGGTGACTACACGCTGCCGTTCGGGGGCCACTACTACCTGCTGATCGAGGGCCGGTACAACGAGACGGCGGCGGTGGACTACGAGTTCGCCGTGGTCGATGCAGGACAGGCCAATCCGAGCGGGCTCACGGGTCAGGATTTCGACGGCATCGGCCTCCCCTACACGCTGGTGAACGAATACGGCGGCGCCCCCACCATCGAGGAAGACGGTCCCACGGGCCGCTACCTGCGCCTGGTGCCCGGTGGCTCGTACTACACGAGCAACACGATCAGCTTCGCGACCACGGACGCCGGTCCGCACGGCAGCGTCCAGATCGATCTCGATTTCCGCATGCAGCCTGTGTATGGACGGGCGGACGGCTTCAGCCTCGTGTGGGCGGGCGCCGACACCTGGGGCAACGGCGGTGCGCTGCCGGGGCTCGGGCCGGAAGCCAACCTGGCCGACGCCTTCGGCCTGTCCTTCGACATCTACAACAACGGTGAGGTGAACAACAATCACCTCTCCCTGCACTACAACGGCGTGGAACTGGCGGAGTTCGGCAACCCCGGCTTCGACCTCGCCAACGGGCAGTTCAACCACGCCCGGGTGATCCTCACCCGCGTGAGCGGTGGAACGTCGGTCACGGTCGTGCTGACCCCCGCGGGCGGCGAGGACGTGACGCCGATCGCGAACTACTTCGTGAGCGGCCTCGAACTCAAGGACGCCCGGCTGGGCCTGTCGGCCTACAACGGTGGAGAAAGGGCCAACCACGACTTCGACAACATCGAGATCGCCACGACGGCCGGCACGGCGGATCCGATTCCCGCGCTCGCGCTCGGCCAGACCGTGTCTTCCAATCTCGGCGCAGCCAACGAGATCGACCGCTACACGTTCACCCTCGACGCGCCCGCGCTGCTCGCCTTCGATTCGCTGGTGAACCTGGACAACGTCCGCTGGAGTCTCACCGGACCGCAGGGAACGCTGGTGTCGGGACGCACGCTGAGCAACGCGGATTCCTACGAGGCGAATCCCGTCGTCAGTGCGCCCGCCGGTACCTACGTGCTGCAGATCACCGGCGCCGCGGCGGCCTACAGTTTCCGCGTGCTGGACCTGGGCACCGCCACGGAGATCGTCTCCGGAGCGCTGGTGGAGGGCACGCTGCAGCCCGCGAACGAAACCGAGCTCTACCGCTTCGAGGCGGACGCGGGGGATCTCGTCTACTTCGACCGCATCACCCGCAGCGGGGGCGACACGTACTGGCGGCTGGTGGACCCGCTCGGCCGGATCGTGTGGGAGAGAGCCAGCAACGACGTGGACGTCACCCGTCTGGCCCTCGACGGCACCTACACGATGCTGGTGGAAGGCCGCTATTACGTGGGCGGCACGGCGAGCTACAGTTTCCGCCTGACGAAGGTGCAGGACCAGGAAACGGAATTCAACGTCGGGGACGTCGTGACCGGCGCCATCGATCACGCCGGCCAGACCGACATCCACAGCTTCACGCTCGAAGGCACCACGCGGCTCTACCTGGACAGCCGCACGCAGAGCACCAACACGCGCTGGAGCCTCGTCGGGCCCAACGGCACGATCGTGTCCCAGCGGTACTTCTACGGCACCGATTCCTACGACGGCACCACCATTCTCGATCTCGCGGCCGGGACCTACCGCATCGTCGTGGACGACAGCGCCGAAGGAACATCCACGTATTCGTTCCGTCTCGTCGATCTTTCGACCGCCACACCGATCGAGCGCGGAGCCACCATCGCGGGCACCCTCGACCCGGCCAACTCGTCCCACTTCTACCGGTTCGATGCGGCCGCCGGCGAACAGTTCTACTTCGACCGGACCGCGTCGAGCGGAGGCGACACGTACTGGCGTCTGCTGGATCCGTGGGGCCGCACGTATTGGGGTCCGACGCACATCAACAACGACGTCGACGTCCAGACGCTGCCGTACGACGGCGCGTGGACGATCGTCGTCGAGGGCCGCTATTACGTCGGCGGCACGGCCTCCTACGGTTTCCGCGTGGTACCGGTCACTGCAGACACTCAGCCCATGGTGCTGGGCGAGATCGCCGCCGGTTCCCTTTCGGCGCCCGGTGAGACGGACCGCTACACGTTCACGCTGACGGAGGCCAAGCGCATCTACGTCGACGTGCAGACGCCCAATACCAACGTGCGCTTCTCGCTCACGGGGCCGCGCGGGGCCGAGTTCACGGACGTCCGCTCGTACCAGTTCGATTCCTACGACGGGCTCACGATCCGCGATCTGCCGCCCGGCGAGTACACACTGTCGGTGGACGGCCTGAACGATGCTGTCGCCGACTACGCCATCCGACTGCTCGATCTGTCGACGGCCGTGGACATCGATCCGGGCACGCTCGTGTCGGGCACGCTCAACCCGGCCTCCGCGACGTCCATTTATCGCTTCGACGCCGACGCGGGCGACCGGTTCTTCTTCGACCGGCAGAGCAACAGCGGCGGCGACACGTACTGGCGCCTGCTGGACCCGTGGGGCCGCACGGTGTGGGGTCCGACGTACATGCCGAGCAACGACGTCGACGTGACGACGCTGCCCTACGACGGCACGTACACGCTGCTGGTGGAAGGCCGCTACTACCTCGCCACCAGTGCGACCGCCACGTACGGGTTCAACGTGCAGCCGGTGCCCGAGCAGGAACGCATCATGATCTCCGGCATCGGCGCGCAGCCGGGGGCCGATCTCACGGTGCGGAACGTCGTGATCACGCCGGCAGGGGGTGAAGTGCGCGCGGGCGGCACGGTCACGGTGACGTGGGAAGTCGTCAACGACGGCTCCGAACCTGCCACCGCGCCGTGGCTGGACCGCGTGCTGGTGCGCAACGTCGACCGCGGCGAACTGATCCGCAACGTGCTGGTGGATTACACCGATCTGGGCGAGGCCGCGGATGATCCGCTGCTGCCCGGCGAACGCCGGGCGCGCCAGGCCACGTTCACGCTGCCCGCAGGCAACCAGGGCGTGGGCAACCTGCGCTTCGAGGTCACCACCGACGTCTCGAACGTGGTCACCGAGGTCGCGGGCGCGCTCGCCGAACTCAACAACACGACGGCCGTGAGCCTCGTCTCGCTCCCATCGCCCTATCCCGATCTTCGCGTGACGGGGCTTGCCATCTCGCCACCGAGCGGCTGGGCGGCAGGCCAGAGCGTCACGGTCTCCTGGACGGTGAACAACGCGGGCGATGCCGCGGCCGCCGCGCCCTGGAGCGACGGCATCCTGGTGCGCAACCTCAGCACCGGCCAGACCATCGTCAATGCGTCGCAGACGCACAGCGCGGAAGTCGAGGGTGCCCTGGCGGCGGGTGGCACGCGCACGCGGAGCTTCACCTTCACGTGGCCGCAAGGCACCGCCGGCAGCGGCCAGATCGATTTCGCCGTCACCACGGACGTATCGGGCCAGGTCTTCGAAAGCAACGCCCAGGACGACGCCGAGGCCAACAACCTGCAACGCGTCACCGTGGCGTCGACACCGGATCTCACGGTCCGCAACGTGCGCATCGACCAGGCCGCCGTGCAGGCGGGCGACAACATCACCGTGCGCTGGGAAGACGTCAACGGCGGTATCGCGACCACTCCTTCCGGATGGAACGACCGCATCCAGGTGCGCAATCTGGACACGGGCGAAACGCTGTTCAACGGCGCCTCGTTCTACGATCCGGCGCTGGCAGGCAATGGTCCGGTCGCCCCCGGCGGCTCGGTCGAGCGCAGTTTCTCCCTGCGCCTGCCCGACGGGCTGCGCGGCACGGGTCGCATCGAGATCACCGTCTTCGCCGACCAGAACGCGTCCGGAACCGGTGCCCTGATCGAACTCACGGCCGGCGGCGCTTCTGCCGAGAACAACAACTCGGCCGCCTTCGTGTTCACGGCCGCCGAAAAGCTCTATGCCGATCTGGTCGTCACCTCGTTCTCCGCGCCCGACACGGCGCGCGGCGGACAGACCGCCCTCATCGAATGGAGCGTCGCCAACGAAGGCGGCGTAGGCACCGGTACCGGGTTCGTCGACCGCATCGTGCTGAGCGATGACACGACGATCGGCGACGCCGACGATATCGTGCTCGCGACCATTGCGCGCGAAGCCGCGCTCAGCGCTGGCGGCACCTACGACGCCTCCGCCACGATCACGCTGCCGCTGCGGCTGGATGGCGTGTTCTATCTGGCCGTGACGGCGGATGCGCTGCAGGCCGTCGCGGAACCCGACACCCGGGCCGACAACACGTCGACGCCGCACGCCGTGGATCTCACGGCGCCGCGGGCCGACCTGCAGGTGGAAGTGGTCGATGCGCCGGCCAGTGCGCGGGGCGGCGATTCCATCACGCTCGCCTGGCGCGTGCGCAACGCGGGGGACGCGGCGACGGACGCCGCCCAGTGGCGCGATACCGTGTACCTGTCGGCGGACGACGTGCTCGACGCGGGTGACCTGCAACTCGGCCAGGCACTGCGCACCGGCGCCGTGGCAGCGGGCGGCTCCTACACGCTCACGACGACCGTCTTCGCACCCAACAACATGACGGGCCAGTACCACGTGCTGGTGCGCACGGATGCCGATGGCGCCGTGTTCGAGGGCGAGCTGGAGGGCAACAACACGGGCCGCAGTCTGCAGCCCATGGCGCTCGCGCCCGCCCCCGTGGCAGATCTGCAGGTGGCGGAGGTCTTCCTGCCCGCCGGAGGCGTGCCGGGCGAGACGCGGACCGTCACCTGGTCGGTGCGAAACCTCGGCGAAGCGCAGATCTCCGGCAGCTGGGCCGACAGGGTCTACCTCACCCCCACGGGCAGTCTGTCCGATGCAGTGCAGGTGGCGAGCGTGGACATCGCGCGCACGCTGGCGGCGGGCGAGGGCTATTCGGCCTCCGCGCAGATCGTCCTGCCCAACCTGGGCGACGGCAACTACCGCGTCCTCGTGGTGACCGACGCCACCCAGCGCATCTACGAGACGCCCTACGAGAACAACAACCAGCGTGCCACCGACGGCACGCTCGCCATCGTCCACCCCGACCTCGCGGTGCAGGCCGTGAGGGCCGCGGATACCGCGCAGTCCGGCTCCGTGATGCAGGCGGAGTGGGACGTCCGCAATGTCGGCTCGAGCCCGCTGTCCGCCACGTGGACCGACCGCATCTATCTGTCGCGCGACCGCGTCTACAACAGCGGCGACACGCTGCTGGGCTCCGTTTCCGCCGCGCGCACGCTCGGCACGGGCGAGTCGTACACCGCCTCCACGTCCTTCGAGGTCCCCATCGATGCCACCGGCGACTACTGGTTCGTCGTGGTGAGCGACGCGGGCAACGCCGTGACGGAACTCAACGCCGAGGGCAACAACACGGGCGACCGGGCCTTCTCCGTGGATCTCGCGCCGTACGCCGATCTCGTGGTGTCCGAAGTCGAAGCGCCGAACCTCAACATCGGCGATCCGATACCCGTCACCGTGTCGTGGAAGGTCACCAACGAGGGCAACGGCGCGGGCAGGACCGCGCAGTGGACCGATGCGGTCGTGGCCTCCGCGGATGCCGTCGCCGGCAATGGCGACGACGTCGTCCTTGCCCGGTTCACGCACGACGGCGCGCTTGCCGTGGGCGCGAGCTACACGCGGACCGAGACCTTCCTGCTGCCCGCGCGGTTCCAGGGCCGCTACACGCTGTTCGTCCGCGCGGACGCGAACGGCGAGGTCTTCGAGAACGGGTTGGAAGCGAACAACGCGGCGGCCGATGCCGCGCCCTTCGACGTGATGTTCATTCCGTACGCCGATCTCGTCATCGACGCGGCGGCGCCCGCGGGCACCGCCTACAGCGGCCAGAGCCTCGACGTGCAGTGGACGGTGCGCAACGCCGGCATCGGACTCACCGACCGCAGCGAGTGGGCCGACCGCATCTATCTGAGCCCCAACGCCGACGGCAGCCAGCGCATCTTCCTCGGCAGCTTCAGCCACATCGGCTTCCTCGCGCCCGATGGCACGTACACGCGCACGGGCACGGTCACGCTGCCCGACGGCATTGAGGGCGACTACACGATCGTGGTGGAAACCGGCGGTCCGTTCGAATTCGTATACACCGGCAACAACACCCGCGTGTCGGGCGTGTTCCACGTGTCGCTGACGCCGCCGCCGGATCTCGTGGTGACGTCCATCGTGACTCCCGAGGTCGCCGCCGAGGGCTCCGCCATCGACGTGTCGTGGACCGTCCTCAACCAGGGGCTGGGCGACGCCGACGGGGTGTGGACCGACACGGTGTACCTGCGCAAGTTCGGCGAGACGGGGGCCGGCGCCGCCATCGGCACCTACACGTTCCAGGGCCCGCTCGAGGCGGGCAAGACCTACACCCGGCGCGAGCAGGTCACGATCCCGCTGCACACGAGCGAGCGCTACGAGATCCTCGTGCGCACGGACTCGCAGAACACGGTGTACGAGCACACGCGGGAGGACAACAACCAGTCCGCCGACGATACGCAGATCTCCGTCACGGTGCTGCCGCGGCCCGACCTGCAGGTGTTCTCGGTGACCGGTCCGGACGTGGTGGATGCCGGCGGCACGGCATCGATCGAGTTCGTGGTCATCAACCAGGGCCCCGTGGCGACCACCGTGCCCAACTGGACCGACCGTGTCTACCTGTCGCTCGACGACAAGGTGACCTCCGACGACATCCTGGTGAGCAGCCTGTCCAACGGCGCGGCGCTGGAGCCGGGAGAGCAGTACCTGTCCCTCACGAGCACCTTCCAGGTGCCCAAGCGGTTCCGCGGCACGGTGTACGCCCTCGTGGTCGCCGACCAGGGCGGATCGGTGGACGAGTGGCCCAACGACGGCAACAACATCGCGCGGCTGCCGATCTACGTGAATCCCTGGCCGTTCGCGGACATCGTGGTGAGCGACGTGGTCGCTCCGGCACAGGCGTTCGAGGGCAACCAGATCGAGGTGCGCTACACCGTCACCAACCTCGGCAGCGGCCCCAGCGACATCGGCCAGTGGACCGAGCAGATCTGGCTCACCAAGGACAAGAACCGTCCGCACCCGGGGCAGGGCGACGTGCTGCTCACGAGCTTCGCGTACAACGGCGGCTCGCTCGCCCGCAATGCGGGCTACGACCGCGTCGTCTCGGTGAACCTGCCCGACAGCGTCGTCTCCGGCACGTACTACATCACGCCGTGGGTCGATCCGTACGCGCAGATCCTGGAAGACACGCTGGCGATCAACGTCAATCCGGACGATCCGCACGAGGTCAACAACAACAACTACAAGGCCCGCGCGATCGACCTGATCGGCATCCCCCCGATCATCCTGCACCCGGATCTCGAGGTGCAGTCGGTGAACGTCGAGCCGGTGGAATTCGCCGGCGAGCAGTACACCATGTCGTGGACCATCGCGAACGTGGGAGAGGGCGCTGCCACGGGCGGCTGGTACGAGAACGTCTACCTGTCGGACAACCCGGTGCTGGATGCACAGGGTGCCAAGCAGTTCTTCCTCGGCCAGTTCCAGCCGGTGAAGGCGCTCAACCCGAACGAGGCCTACACCAACACGCAGACGATCTGGCTGGAGCCTTCCGCCAAGGGGCAGTACGTGCACGTCCGGCTCGACACGGGTCTGGTGCGGCCCACGGAGCTCAACACCGCCAACAACCTCGGCCACACGTCCACGCTCGTCACCGACCGCATTCCGGACCTCAAGGTGTCGACGGTCGTGCCGGAAGCCTCGGCCTACTCGGGCGAGAAGACCGTCATCCGCTATACCGTCACCAACGATTCGGACCAGGCGATCTGGCGGCAGACGCAGTACTGGACGGACAAGATCTACCTGTCCAAGGACCCGACGTTCATTGCCGATCCGAATCGCGTGACGCTGCTCGCCTCGGTGCAGCAGCCCAACACGGGTTCCCTTGCCGGACATGCGAGCTACACGCGTGACATCGAAGTGACGCTGCCGGCCGGGATCGAGGGGCAGTACTACATCTACGTCTTCGCCAACGTCAATCCGGTCGGCCTGCCGGGCATACTGCCGTGGACGGTGGAAAGCGGCGACGGCAACTTCCGCGTGGGCGATCCATACGAGTTCTACTACAGCCGCGCGTACGAGAACCCGCTCAACAACATGGGCCAGGCGGCACTGCCGGTGATCTACCGCGAGCCCGACCTGCGCGTGACCGACCTGCAGGTCCCGGCCACCATCGCCGCCGGCAGCACGGTGGACGTCACGTTCACCGTGACCAACGTGGGCAACCGCGCGACGCGGCAGAGGGGCTGGACCGACCGCATCGTGCTGTCCTTCGACCCCTCGCTGGACGTCTACGACGCGCTGCTCAAGGACGAGACCCATCCGGCGCGGCCGGCGATCGCGGAGTTCCACCGCGACGGCGTGCTCGACGTGAACGCGTCGTACACGGCGACGGTGCGCATCACGATCCCCTTCGACATCGAAGGCGCGTTCAACGTCATCGCCATGACCGACGCGAACGTTGCCGGATCGCCCTACAACGCCTCCAACATCTCCACGCGGTTCCAGGGGCTGCGCGTGGTCGGCGACCAGGTGGCCGAGTTCCAGGGCGAGGGCAACAACGTCACCGCCAAGCCCGTGACGATCACGCCTTTCGTCGCGCCCGATCTGCAGGTCACCGAACTGGGCGTTCCGCTGCGCGCGATCCGCGGCCAGGGTTTCGACCTGTCCTATACGGTCACCAATCTGGGTGGCGACACCCCGTACCAGCAGTCGATGTGGGAGGACCTCGTCTACCTGTCGCGCGACGCCTTCCTCGACACCCGGGCGGACCGCTTCATCGCGTCGATCCGCCGCGAAGGTGGCCTGGCGGCCGGGGCGTCCTACGAGATCGAACGCACGTTCACCGTGCCGACCGATCTCGCGACCGAGGCCTACTACGTCTTCGTGGTCACCGACCCCAACCGCTACGACGCGCGCGGCGCCGTGTTCGAGGACGAGAACGAGCGCAACAACCAGCGCGTCTCCGCCGTGCCCATGGTGATCGAACTGCCGCCGCCCACCGATCTGGCGGTGACGGACGTGAATGTTCCCGCTCAGGCGCGTCGGGCGAGCCCGTGGCGCTGTCCTGGACCGTCACGAACCAGAGCACGGTCGCGGCGAGCGGCACGTGGACCGATTCACTGTTCCTGTCGGAGGATTCGGTCTGGGACATCAACGACCGTCCGCTGGGCCGGGGCACGTATTCCGGCACCCTGAATTCGGGCGAGTCGTACACGCTGTCGCTCGACACGCTGATGCCCGGCACGGCGCCGGGGCGCTATCGCGTGATCGTGCGCACGGACATCTTCAATCAGGTGCACGAGGGTGTCGACGAGGCGAACAACCGGACCGCGTCACCGGAGGATCTCGAGGTTGCCGTCGACGAGCTGCTGATCGGCACGCCGCTCGCGCTCACCCTGGCTGACGGCCAGGAGAAGCTCTTCCAGATCAAGGTGCCGCGCGACCAGACGCTGCGGCTCACCCTGGAAGCCTCGGACAACCAGAGCGCCAACGAGATCTTCGTGCGGCACGATGCCGTCCCGACCTCCGCGCTGTTCGATGCGACCTACGAAGGCCCGCTGTCGAGCGACCTCACGGCCATCATTCCGTCCACCGAGCCGGGCACCTACTACCTCCTGGTGCGCAACTTCAAGGCGGACGCCGACGGCGTCCCCGTCACCCTGCTGGCCGAGCTGCTGCCGCTGGTCATCACCGAGGTCCACACGGATACCGGCGGCGACAGCAAGCACGTCACCACGACGATCCGCGGTGCGCAGTTCCAGGACAACGCGATCGTCAAGCTCGTCCGGCCCGGCATCGCGGAATACGAGCCGCTGCTGTGGGACGTCGGTGGACAGCACCACGATCATCGCCACGTTCGACTTCACCGACGCACCCCACGGGCTGTACGACCTCAAGGTCATCAATCCGAACGGCGACACGGCCGTGGTGCCGTACCGGTTCCTCGTGGAACGCGCCATCGAGCCGGACGTCACCATCGGTCTGGGCGGGCCGCGGGTGATCCTCGCCGGCGATCAGGCGACCTACTCGGTCGCGCTGCAGAGCATCTCCAACCTCGACACGCCGTACACGTACTTCGAGGTGGGCGTGCCGCAGCTCAACATCAACCCCATCGTGTACGGCCTGCCGTACCTCAACTTCTACACCAATGTGCGCGGCACGCCGGAAGGCGCCGCAGGCTCGGCGAACGCATCGGTGCCGTGGGTCCAGATGGAGGCCATCACCAACACCATCGGCCAGCTCGCCGCGTCGGGCTTCATCTACGACCTCGCGGCCGACGGTTTCGGCGGCTTCACGTTCAACGTGGAGACGTATCCCGGACTGGAGGAGCTGCACGACCAGGCGTTCGACCAGTTCCGCGCCCGCATGGCGGCACAGTTCCCCGACCTCGACGACAAGCTCGCCAACGGCCCCGGCGGCATCGCCGACTGGTGGGAGGCGCTCAAGGCCAAGGCGGACGAGATGGCGCCGGGCCTGGGCGCGGCGATGAACCAGATCGACTTCGTGAAGATGTACAACGAGAACGAGGCGGTGCCGAACGACTGCATCATCCCGTTCATCCCGTTCCGCTTCCACATCTACGCGACGTCCACGAGCATGACGCGCGACGAATACGTGGCGTTCCAGTCGCAGAAGGCGCGCGACCTGCGCACGGCACTGTTCGAGGCTGACGACGCGCCCGCGTCGCTGCTCGCACTCGCCGCACGCGAGGATCAGTGGGTGGACCTGTATCTGGCAGCGCTGGAAGAGGCCGAACTGCTTCGGCCCGAAGGCGAGGTGCCGCCCATCCGCACGCAGCAGCACATCGTGAGCCTGATGAGCATCATCGCGTCCGGCATTCTCTTCGGACCGGGCGGCACGGAGATCCGCAGCGACGGCGACCTGCTGGGCTTCTTCGAGAAGGTGCGCGAACTGTACGGCCACGACCAGGACAGGATGGCCGAGATCGAATACTGGGATCCGCGCGAGAGCGAATGCTACGAGGGCGAGGTGCCGGTGCCGGCGATTCCGGAACTGGAGGACTACGACCTGGGCTGTCGCAGGACACGCACTTCGAGTCGTTCCGCATCTACGTGCCGTGGATGCCGTTCGAGAACCGTGGCGACGGCCTGCCGCTGGAATTCCAGATCAACGGTCCCGAGCCGGTGGACGGCAACGAGTTCGCTGCGCTCGATTTCTCGCGCTACCTGTCCGGCAACGCCGGTGGCACCGGGCGTCTGGCGTCCATCACCGGCCCGCAGACCTACGACACGGAAGGCTGGCTGCCGGTCGGCCAGGCGCTGCCCTACACGGTGAGCTTCGCCAACAGTTCGGCGGCCTCCAGCTACGTGAACGAGGTTCGCGTCGTCACGGCGCTCGACCCGGATCTCGATGCCCGCACCTTCGAGCTGGGCGACATCACGGTCGGCGACATCACCATCGACGTGCCCGAGGGCCGCTCGCTGTTCCAGGGCGAGTACGACTTCGCGGCCACGCGCGGCTTCATCCTGCGCGTGAGCGCGGGCATCGACCTGTACCAGGAAACGCCGTCGGCCACTTGGCTCATCCAGGCCATCGATCCGCTGACCGGCGAACTGCTGCAGGACACCACCCGCGGGCTGCTGAAACCCAACGACGCCATGGGCGGCGGTGCCGGGTTCGTGACCTACACGGTCGAAGCGGCCGACTCGGCGCAGACGGGTGCGACCATCACCGCGCAGGCGCGCGTGCTGTTCGACACCATGGCGCCGGAAGACACCACCGTGCTGGAGCAGCTCGTCGACGGCGAGGCGCCGGTCACCACGCTTGCGGCCAACCGCATCGGGTCGACCCACAACTATTCGCTGGAGTGGTCCGCGGAGGACGATACCGGCGGTTCCGGCTTCGGCCACCTCACGCTGTACCTCGCCACCGATGGCGGCGACTTCAAGATCTGGCAACGGGATGTCTCGGCGGCCGAAGGCAGCCTCATCTTCACGGGAGAGGAGGGCCACACGTACGAGTTCCTCGCGCTGTCGACGGACGTCGCCGGCAATCGCGAGGCACCCGTCGCGGGTGTGAACGCCGTGCCGGACGGATCCGGCGTCAATCTCGGCGCCCTGCCCACGGTGCAGGGCACCACGCCGCCGAATTTCGGCGTGGCCCCGACCCCGGCGCCGGAGCCTTCCACCAACCCGCTGTTCACGGCGGCGGAGGCCGGCATCCCGAGCGCCGATCCGCTCACCCGCGTGTCGGAGTTCGACACGGTGCTGCGGCCCTTCGCGGCGCAGTCGTTCGTGACGGGCATCGTGGGGAGCCACGGGAACATCGGACCGATGGCCATCGCGGAGACGGCCGACGGCGGTTTCCTGGTGTCCGGCGGCGCCAACCGCGGTGACATCTATCGCGTGTCCAACGAAGGCGGTGCGGCGGGCCTGCCCTGGGCGAGCCTGGACGATCCGGTCTTCAACCTCGCGTTCGACGGGCAGGGCCGCCTGTGGGCGACCACCGGCGGCGGCGCGCTGCTTCAACTCGATGCGGATACCGGCGAAGTCGTCGGCCGGTACGGCGACGGCATCACCATCGCGCTGGCCGTGGAGCCGGACACCGACCGTCTGTTCGTGTCCAGCAACTCGGGCGTGCAGATCTTCGATCCGGACACCGGCACGTTCGTGCAGTACAGCCGCGACCGCAACCTGCGCGTCGGCAGCCTCGCGTTCGACGACTCCGGGCGAACTTTGGGCCGTGACCTGGCCCGATCGCCGCCAGGTCGTGCGCTTCACCGAGCAGCGCCGCGCCGAGATCATGCTGGAGTTCGATTCCGACATCGACTCGCTGGCCTTCGGCGAGAAGGGCACGGCGCTGGAAGGGCTGCTGTTCGTCTCGCACAACGCCGGGCCGGTCTCGAGCACGGGCGCCGCCGCCGCGGGTTCCGAGCTGACCATGGTGGACGTCGCCACGCTGCGGCGCGTGGCGGTGGCCCAGGACGGGTCCCGCGGAGACGTGGTGTTCGCGACTTCCGACGGCCGGCTGCTGGTCAGCCAGTCGCACCAGGTGGATGTGGTGAACCCGGTGTTCGCGCCCAGTGTCGTCGCGACCTATCCGTCGGCCGGTGCGGTGATGCCGCTGCCGCTGCCTTTCATGTCCATCCAGTTCAACCAGGACATGTTCGCCGGCGACGCCACGCTGTCCGGCAGCGTGCTGAATCCGGCCAACTACACGCTCACGGGCGCCGGCACCGGCACCTACACCGTGCAGTCGGTTCAGTACGACGCGGCGAACCGGACGGTGCTGCTCGCGTTCGGCAACCTGCTCCCCGATGCCTACACCCTCACGGTGCGCGACGACGTCGCGAGCGTGTACGGCCAGACGCTCCCCGGCGACTACGTCACGCACTTCCAGGGCGTGAGCGATCTGTCGGCCTATCTCGACATCGAGTTCGGCCTCACCCGCTACGACCGGTCGCTCGGCACGGTGTCTTACGACGTCACCATCACCAACCGCGGCGACACCGACATCCTGCTGCCCGCGCTGCTCACGCTGGATCCGAACGACGGTTACGCCGGGGTGCCCGCGGACGCCGCGGGCCGCACGGACGACGGCCGCTGGATGATCGATCTCGCCGCGAACCTGCCCGCAGGCGGCCGGCTCGCGCCGCTCGCCTCCACCACGGGCCACACCGTGTCGGTGGCAACGCCGGACCGCCGCCGGGTGGAGTTCTCCACCGGCGTCGTCGCGGCGACCCAGCTCAACCGCGCGCCCGAGTTCACTTCCCAGCCGCCGCTCGATGCGGTCCTGGGCAGTGCCTACACGTACCAGGCGATCGCCACCGATCCGGATGGTCAGCCGGTCGTGTACTACCTGCTGTCCGGACCCGACGGCATGAGCTTCGACTCGGTCACGGGTCTGCTCACGTGGCAGGTGGAAGGGCCGGTGCGCGCCACCGAAGCTGTCACGCTCCAGGTCTTCGACAGCCGCGGCGCGACGGCCCTGCAACGTTTCGTGATCGATGTGGACGGCGGCAACTCCGCGCCGGAATTCCTCTCCGTGCCGACCCAGGTCGAGGGCCGCGAAGGCGTGGCCGTGGAATTCAACGTGGTGGTGAGCGATTCCGACCAGGACGCCCTTACCGTGTGGGCGGACCATCTGCCGGCCGGCGCAACGTTCGACGCGGCCACGCGTACCTTCAGCTGGATGCCAGGCTACGAATCCGCCGGCACGTTCGAGGACGTGCGCTTCTTCGCCTCCGACGGCGTGTCGGTCACCAACGTGGCCGTGGACATTCTCATCGCCGAGGGCTATCGCACGCCCGAACTGATCAAGCCTGCCGACCGCACCGTGCGCGAAGGCGACACCGTGCGCTTCTTCCTGCAAGGCTCGGGCGACGAGACGCGCGAGCTGGTCTACTCCAGCCCCGTGCTGCCCTGGGGTGCCAAGCTGAACGCCGCCAGCGGGCTGTTCGAGTGGACTCCGCTGTTCACGCAGGAAGGCACCTACGACATTCCGTTCAGCGTGAGCGACGGCACCTACCGCTACACCGTCAGCACCCGGATCACGGTCACCAACGCCAACGGCGCGCCGGTGTTCGACCCGCAGGAAGGGTGGGAGGTCTTCGAGGGTCAGCCGCTCACCATCAAGATGTTCGCCTTCGATCCGGACAATCCGTTCTACGAGCCGGCGTTCCGCGGCGCGGACGGCGTGCTGGTCGACACGGCGCAGACACCGCGTACCGTCACGGTGACGGCGGGAGCGCTGCCCGCAGGCGCGAGCTTCGATCCCGACACGCTCGACTTCACCTGGCGCCCCGGTGCGGCCCAGGCCGGCAACTACGAAGTCACGTTCACCGCGGTGGACACCGGCGACCGCACGGGTGTGCCGCTCTCCGACACGATCGTCGTGCCGATCCGCGTGCTGAACCTGAACCGCACGCCAGTTCTGGAACCGATCGAGAACGTGCAGCTCGACCGCGGCACGGTGCGCGAGATCACGGTGCGCGCCACCGATCCGGAAGGCGGCCATATCACCCTGTCGGCCACCAGCGAGCAGCCGGGCTTCCCGCTGCCGTCGTTCATGCAGCTCACCGACCACGGCGATGGCACGGCCACGCTGCGCATCGCGCCGCAGGTCGGTGACCGCGGAGAGCACGCGGTGCGGATCATCGCCACCGACGACGGCGAGGGCGGTGCCCCGCAGTCGGCGTCCTACGTCTTCATCGTGGACGTGGAGAGCGCCAACGAGCCGCCGCAGATCGACTTCATCGGCGACGCCGTCGCCGTGACCGGCCAGACGATCCAGATCCCGGTGCGCGTGAGCGACATGGATCAGGACGCGCTGTCCTATGCCCTCGCAGGCCTTCCGGCCGGGGCGACCATCGCGGCCGCGCCGCAATACGGCCACGCGGTGATCACCTGGACGCCGCAGACGGGCGACATCGGCGCCCGCGACGTCACGGTGACGGTCACCGATTCCGGCAACGCCGGTGCGGCGGCCACGGCTTCGGACACGGCCACGTTCCGGCTCACGGTCCGTGCGGCGAACAGCGCCCCCGTGCTGATTCCCGTGGGCGACAAGCAAACCACCGAAGGCCAGGCGCTCGCCTTCCAGCTGAAGTCCGTCGACAGCGACGGCGACACTGTCACGTACTACGCGGACGAACTGCCGCCCGGCGCGAAGCTCGACCCGCTGACCGGCCAGTTCACGTGGACGCCGGCGCTCAACCGCGCGGGCACCTACCAGGTGACGTTCACAGCTTCCGACGGCAGCGGCAGCAGCAGCGAGACGGTGGAGATCCGCGTGGCGAACGCGAACCAGCTGCCCGTGTTCGTGCCCATGATCCCGCAGCTCGCCCGCGAAGGGGCCGAGATCATCTTCACGGTCGTGGCGGGCGATGCCGACGCCGATCCGATCGTGCTGGCGGCCTCGCAGGGATTGCCCGAGGGGGCGCTGTTCGTCGCCGACCGCGGCGAATTCCAGTGGACGCCTGGCTTCGAGCAGGCGGGCGAGCACGTCATCCGGTTCACGGCGGCGGACCCCAGCGGCACGCCGGTGAACTACGACGTGGTCGTGCGTGTGGCCAACGTCAACCGCGCACCGGTGCTGGACGATTCCGACCACAGCTTCCTCATCGGCGAGAAGCGCGAATTCCTCATCCGCGCCACGGACCCCGATCTGGGCACCGACCTCACCTATCGCGCCCTCGGTCTGCCCGAAGGCGTGAGCCTCGATGTCGACACGGGCCTGCTGTCGTGGACGCCCGGCCCGGGCCAGTCCGGCGACTACGTCGTCACGCTGATCGCCGACGACGGCCAAGCCATCGACCGCCAGACCATCGTGCTGCGCGCGTCGCTGGAACCCGTCCCGCCCGTGCTGCTCGTGGAGCTCACGCCCAGCTTCCCGGCGCTGCCGGGACAGAGCGTGCTGCTCCACGCCATCGCGGACGGCTTCTCGGACATCGAGTCCCTGCGTGTGTTCGTGGCCGGTCAGGAGATTGCCGTGGACGCCAACGGCCGCGCGTTCATCAGCTCCGCCACGCCCGGCAAGGTCGAGGTCCGCGCCGTGGCCACGGACGTGGACGGCGGTGTGGCCGAACGCACCTTCTTCTTCAAGGTCCGGGATCCGTCCGACAAGAGCGCACCGGTCGTGACGTTCTCCTCCACCGTGTCGCGCGCCCGTCTCACGGACGCGCCGCTCGCCCTGGACGCCTCGGTGGCCGACGTGAACCTCGACTTCTGGACGCTGGAGCTTTCCGGCGACGGCGAGCACTGGGCCACGCTGGCCGAAGGTGACGGGCCGGTCGACGGCACGCTCGCGAGCCTCGACGGCCGCCGCTACGCAAACGGCTTCTATCAGTTGAGACTCACCGCGAAGGATATCGGCGGCCGGACCACCGTGGCGCTGGCCGACGTCGAGATCGACACGGCCGTCAAGCTGGGCCGGTACCGGCGCGGCGACGTGGATCTGACCGTCGATCTGGGCGGCACCGGGTATGCGCTGACACGCTTCTACGATTCGCTGGGCGATCCGGGCGCGTTCGGTCCGGGCTGGACGCTGTCCGGCCGCGACCTGCAGTTCGAATCCAACGTGGCACTCACCGGGCGCGAAGACCTCGGTGTCTTCAATGCCTACGCCGATGGCACCCGCGTGTACTTCACGCTGCCCGACGGCCAGCGCGCCGGTTTCTCGTTCACGGCGGTCGAGACCGTCGTGGGCGGCGTCACCTTCTACCGGGCCGCGTGGGCGGCCGAGGCCGGCAGCGGCTACGAGCTGCAGTCGGCCGGCACCCTGCTCACCAAGGCAGGCGGCAAGTACTACCTGTCCTCCACGGGCCAGCCGTACAACCCGCTGGCGCCATCGGCGGACGGCACCGACTTCACGCTGGTGGCCACCGACGGCACCAAGTACCTCATCGACGCCGAGCGGGGTGTGCAGGAGATCGTGACGGCGGCGGGCAAGCGCCTGTTCCTGAGCGACAACGGCGTCACGGCCGAGAACGGCGAGACGCTGGCGTTCCTGCGCGATCTGCAAGTCCGCATCGTGCGCGCCGTCGCGCCGGACGGCACGACGGTCACTTATCTCTACAACGAGGCCGGTCAGCTGACGGCGTCGCGCAACCTCGCCACCGGGACGGGCATGCGCTACGCGTACGAGAACGGCGCCCTGGTGAGCGTGATCGCCGTCGGCCAGCCCGGGCTGTCCATCGACTACGCGGCCGACGGTTCCGTCACGGCACGCCCGGTGGCCGCCGATCTGGGCGGTGCGGCGGAATTCACCGGCGAGACGGTGGCGGGCTCCCTCGCTGCCGGCGAGACGGACCGCTACTCGTTCAGCGTGCGCGCGAGCGAGATCCATGGCACCAACGGCGGACAACTCATCCTGCGGGCCGCGATCGAAGGCGTGGCAGGGTTCCAGGCGGCGGCTCCAGCCATCGCCGGACTCACGGCGCTGTCGGTGCAGCGCTCCGGCAATTCCGTCGTGGCGCTCTATGGGGTGACGGAGGAAGGTCTCTACACGCTGTCCGCCACCGGTCTGTCCGGCGCCGCCGGCGACTACCGCCTCACGTTGTCCATCGGCGGTGACGTGAATCTCGACGGTCTCGTGAACGGCACGGACAGCGGCCTGATGGATGCGGCCGGTGCCGGCACGGACGTCGATGGCGACGGCGTGTCCGACCGTACCGACCGCCAGGTGATGTACGCGAACTTCGGCTTCGCCCAGAACGTGGGGCCGCAGATCGCGGCGACCATGCCGGTCGTGTTCACGCACGAAGCGTTGCAGGTCTTCGTGGACCTGAGCCAGGTCGCGGCCGACCCCGACGGCGACACCGTGTACTACCGCGTGCTGGACGCCGAGCATGGCACGGCGGCGCTGTCTGCGGACGGTCGCTTCGTGGTCTTCACCCCCGACGCGGGTTACGCGGGCCAGGCAAGCTTCCGCATCACGGCCGACGACGGCTTCAACAGTTCGCCCGAGGTGGACGTCCCGGTCACGGTGAGCAGCGCACCGCTCGTCAACATCGATTTCTCGCTGCGGCGGATGCTGGTGGGCGTGGGCGACGTGCGAGTCCTGCGTGTGATCGGCGATTTCGCCGACCAGCAGGACGTGGTCCTGCCGTTCGAGTACGTGAACGCACGGGTGCTGGACCCGTCCATCGCATCGCTCACGCCGCAAGGACTGCTCACGGCGCTGAAGGATGGCTACACCGTCCTCACGGCCTCCCGCGGCACCGCGTCGGCCGCCACCGCCATTGGCGTGGGCATGCCGTCCAACGGCGAACTGATGATCTCCCGCGTGCTGGGCATCGATGCCTATCCGGACACGGTCACGGTGGTCCCCACGGGCGGCACGCGCCAGATCGTCACGAGCCTCGGGCCGGGGCAGCAGGCGTTCATCACCGAAGGCAGCCACGGCACCCGCTACATCGTCGGCAACAGCGCCGTGGCGACGGTCACCGAAGACGGCCTCATCCGTGCCGTGGGCGAGGGCGAGACGACCGTGACGGTGATCTACGGTCACGGTGAGGAAGTGATCCGCGTCAAGGTCGAACCGCCGCTGTCCACCAACGGCACCGCGACCATCGGCGAGGAAGGCGGCGTGGTGGCCAACGCCGAAGGCATCATGGCGGCGTTCGGGCCGGGGCAGTTCACCGGCAATGCGGTCGTGACCATCCAGACGGTGGCCGAGGACGATCTGTCCCTGGCCCTGCCATCGAGCCCCACGGGCGAGACGACCTTCGGTTACCTGGGTGCCTTCGATATCGACATCCAGGGCGGCGAAGTCAACGGACCGTTCCAGGTGGCGCTGCCCGTGCCCCCGGGGAGCGCGCAGGCGGGCGACACGGTGTTCTTCTTCGAGAAGCGCAACCTGCCGGTGGGCGAGAACGGCGAATTCATCGACGTGTGGACGGTCGTGGATTCCGGCACCGTGGGCGAGGATGGCATGGCGCGCACGGCGTCGCCGCCCTTCCCGGGGCTGTCCGGACGCGCCAACGTGCTGGTCGCCAAGGCCGCGCAGCCGATGAACATCCTGCGCATCGACATGGGTTACGTGCTCGGGCTGAGCATGGCGTTCTCGCTGGCCATAGGCGTTGCCGCCACCGGCGGTCTTGCCGGTGCCGTCGTGGCCGGCGGCCTCATCGCCGGCTATGCGGGCATGCTGGTGCTGCCGATGGCCTACCAGGCGCAGCAGCTCAGGATCTGGCGCGACTGGGCCGCCAACAAGGACGGCTACGACCTCACGGTGAACGTGCCGCCGGACGCGCCCATCACGCAGATCATCCCGGACATTCCTTCCCCGCCCGCCACGGGCGTGGATCCGGAGCTGCCGCGCATCGACGACATTTCCGCGACCGTCTCCGGCACCGGTACGGTGGAGGTGACGATCGAGGGCTACCAGTTCTTCGATCTCGACAGCCCCATGTTCGCCGGGGACGTGATCGGCGAGGACATCCGCGATGCGCGGGTCGTCTTCCAGATGCGCGACCGCGAAGTGATCGTGGAGGGCGACGACTTCGTCAACGCGTTCAGCGTGCTGGACGGCTCCGTGTTCCGGAGCACCATCGTGGTCAATGTGCCGCAGGACGTGCTGCTGGGCATGGCGGACATCCGCGTCGACCGGCCGCACTACGCCGTGGCCGGGAGTTCGGGAGGCGTCGACGTGGACGTCGTCTGGACCGAGAGCATGGCCGTGCGTATCGACAACAAGGGCGGCTACGGCTTCACCGGCCGCTGGGGTGATGCGGGCAACGCGGTGGTGCAGATCATCGACACTGCGCGCATCGACGAGACCGCGACCGAGAGCGTCATCAAGGAGATCGAGATCCTCGGCGCCGGAACGGTGTGGGACACGCTCGCCACGAGCGACCTGTCGCGCGTGTACGTCGCCACGAACAACGGCATCGCCGTCATCGACGCCTTCACGCTGCAGGAGTTCGATATCAACCCGGCCACCGATGCCATCGACCGCATCGACATCCCGTTCGGGGGCAAGGTGAACGACCTCGCCATCGATCCGAACGGCCGTTACCTGTACGCCGCCGGGACCGGGCTCGTCTACATCATCGACATCGATCCGGGCTCGGACTCGTTCAACCAGGTCACGACGGTGCTGGGCGTGGACGCGCCCTCCAACGGCAAGATCAACGACATCCAGGTCAACGCCGACGGCACGCGCCTGTTCATCGCCGTTCCCCACACCGAACTGTTCGGCCCGATGAGCTGGAACGGCGGCACGCGGCAGAAGGGCAAGATCATCGTCCTCAACGTCGACGAGAAGGACCGCACCGAGAACGGCAGCATCGGCGGCGCGCGCAAGTGGCGCGAAGTGATCGGCACGTTCGACGCGGGGCTGGAGCCGTTCGAGATCGAAGCCACGACCGACCGCGACCTGATGATCTTCACGTCGCGCCTGGATCTCAGGCGCGGCCTGCACCCGCTGCGCATCACCAACGACAACCCGACCGGTTTCAACGTCAGCATCTCCACCATCGATCTCAAGCTCAACAACGAGATGGTGGGCATCCGGACGTTCGGCGGCAGCGCCGACCCCTACGGCTATTACCCGGGATTCACCACGCGCCTGACCGGTCAGGTGTTCGACCTGGACATCCGCAACGCCACGGGCGTGGCGGTGACGCCTGACCGCAAGTGGGCGTTCGTGGGCGACTGGTACATCCCGCGCTACTTCTACATGGATTCGATGAGCGCCTATGAGATCGAGGACCTGCACCACGTGGGTTCGAAGGTCGCGATCGTCAAGGACCCGTTCGGGCCGAATCCGCAGATCCTGGGTGCGACTTCGCCGATCCCGCTCACGTTCGTGGAAGAGGTGCAGGTCGACGCTTCCGGCAAGAAGCTCTACGTGAACTTCCGCAACGCCGGCAACATCGCCGTCTACGACATCGAGAACATGAAGGCCCGCGCGCAATCCGGCGCCGAGGACTTCGGCGATCTGCCGCTCGATCACGCCTGGGCGGATGATTCCGACCCGGACAACATCATCAACATGCCGGCCATCGACGTGCAGTCGCTGAGCCGGGGTCTGTCGCTCCAGGACAACCAGGTGCTGCGGCTCATCTCGCCCACCGGCGTGGTGGATCTCGACGGCACCAACGACGACCCGCTGGTGTTCGAGTGGGAGATCGACACCGGCCTGCTGGGCGTGGACGACTACAAGTCGCTGCTGTACTTCAGCGCGCTCGCGCCGGGCGAAGGCCTGTGGCCCGAGGATCCCTTCCGCGCGAGAAAGGAAGACGCGGTGTCCCAGTTCGCGCTGGGCCAGGCGACCTTCCTCGATCTGGTCGAGCATCTCTTCTCGAGCGACCCGAGCGATCCCGATGCGGAGGACTACAACCCCGGCAGGATCCTGACCGTCAGCGACGGCCTGGAGATCGGCAAGCGCTACAGCATCGACGTGAACGGCAACGTGACCGAGATGGGTGCCGCGCCGGACGCCAAGCGCACGATCGTGGAGCTGGACGCGGCCTTCCGCAAGGTTCTGACGGCGGGCCAGTTCTACTACTGGGGCGTGGAGATCGAGGACCGCGGCATCAACCGCGCCGAGGCCTTCACCGCCAAGTACGTGGAGAACACGTCCACGTTCAGCAACGTGACGATCCTCACGCACGGCTTCCAGCTCGATCCGCAGACCGACCTGGCGAACTCCTCGTTCCAGCAGCCCGGCGCCTTCATCGATCTGGCCCGCCTGATTTCCACGGCGGGGGGCGGTGGGGTCGTGATGCTCTACGACAAGAACACCGGCCAGTGGCGGCAGATGAAGGACAACGGCACGTGGGGCCCGGCGGGCGCCTCGGCGCTCATCGGCGGCAAGCCGGTGGTCCTGGTGTCCGACTGGAAGCGGGAATCCGACATCAGCGATTCGGGCTTCTCGGAAGCTGCGGCCGACGCGCTGTTCGCGGCCCTGCTGGACCTCGACCTGCAGACCGGCGGCAGCCTGCTCGAGTCTCCGCTGCACTTCATCGGCCACAGCCGTGGCACGTCCGTGAACAGCGAGATCATCCAGCGCCTGGGTGCGTACGACATCGTGACGGACGGCATCCAGATGACGACGCTGGACCCGCACGACTTCGAGCAGAAGAGCCTCGACATTCCGCTCACGCAACTGGTCGAGTACTCGCAGATTGCCCTGACGGCCGTCTCGGCGGTCGCGTCGGTGGCCTCGGCCGCCGGCGGGAACGTGCCGCTTGGCATCCAGATCGCGATCTGGGCGTGGAAGCTCTCGCAGTGGCTTGCCAACGCGACCACCGGCGCGGCAAAGAATCTCGGCGTGCAGCTGAAGCCGGTGGCCTATGCGGACTTCAAGGACCCCAACGTCCAGTTGTGGGCCAACGTCGCGTTCGCCGACAACTACTACCAGACGGCGGCGAATCCTGACGCCACGCCGGGCACGTTCGTGAACCACTTCACGGCGACGCCCAACGGCCGGTCGATCCCCGGCGCCGACATCGATCTCAACCTGAACGGCCTGGCCGGCTTCGGTCAGGAGGACTTCCTCGGCTTCGGCCTGAACATGGGGGCGGGCGGCCCGCACAGCCGCGTGTGGCAGTGGTACGCGGGAACGGTCAACACCGGCATCCTGGAATTCGAAGGCAACCCGATCTGGCGCTCCATCGGCGACGAAGGGCTCGCCACTGAAGCGCTGGGCCTGCCGATGAAGGACTACAAGTTCACCGACATCCCGTGGTACGAGGTGGACCCGGACTCCATCGTGAGCGGTGTGTGGGACGGCGGCGACCTCACGGAAGGCATCGGCACGGGCTGGTACTTCAGCCCCACCGGCGGCGGCATCGCCTACCGTCCGGGCAGTGGCGGCAGCGTGCCGTTCAACACGGACAACACCGAGGTCACCGACGCGCCGTTGGGATTCCCCGACGTGAATACCGTGTTCAACGGCAGCTTCGAGTACGGCACCCGGCAGTCCCTGCTCAACTACCTCGCGTGGAAGATCAGCGGGGCCGACGATCTTCCGGCCGAGTACGGGCGCTTCCCGATCTCCTACGAGCTGCCCGGCTGGTCCATGCACGGCGGCAAGGGCTTCACCATCAACGTGCCCGTGTTCGGCGAGATCGACATCGGCGGCCTGTTCGTGGTCGAGACATCGCCCACCGAACTGTTCAAGACCTTCGCCAAGCGGGCCATCGAGGGCTATATCGATCAGCTCTTCGCCACCGCGCGGCAGAAGCTGCTGCACTTCCCCCAGCCGCCCAGCGTGGGATTCATCCAGAACACGCTCATCAGCAAGTTCGGCACTGCATCGGACGTGGCGATCGCCAAGTACTTCAAGGCGGCCAATGCGGTGTGGAAGGCCGGAGACGCCGCGATCCAGCTCCTCGACAAGATCGTCACGCAGATCTTCTCCGAGACCGGAGCGCCGGGCCCCAACATCAACGACGCGCTCACCGGCGCGCCGGGTCCCAACGGCCTGCCCATCGGCGTGGACAACATCAAGGCCTACCTCAATTTCGGCATCGACCAGGCGGTGAGCTTCCTGCCCAACATGCCCAGCGACTACGCGCTGGTGATGGGGGCCGGGGACGCGCTCGAGAAGATCATCGAGAACGTGATTCCGGACGGCCTGTCCACGATGCGTGACGCGCTGCTGGGATACCTCAACAACAACACGAGCCTGGACACGATCACGCACAACCGCATGTACATCCCGCAGGGCAAGCAGTTCCTGCGCTTCAACGTGTACACGCCGCTCGCCTTCCTGCCGGATTCCAAGCTGGAGATCACCTTCACCAACTCGACCGGTTCGGTCACGGTGGAGAAGGCGATCGACGCCGGACTCTTCTCGGGCAAGGACTACTCGGTGGAGATCCCGGTGGGCTTCGCCGGCACCGTGTCGACGATCAAGATCCAGCACAAGGGAATGGGGGTGACGGAGGAATTCCGCCAGTCCCTGCAGGACCTGCTGGACATCGATCTCATCGAGAACTGGGCGCCCGAATTCGTGGGCGGCGCGATCCAGTACGCCGGCGGCGCCTTCGCCGGCGTGGTGGGTGGCGTGAGCCAGATCATGCTGCTGGACGACCTCCAGTTCACCGACACGGCAGCCGGCACCCCGTTGCTGGGCGAGGCAGCCGCAACCGCCGAGACCGTGGAGGGTGTGACGCTGGCGCAGGTCGAGTCGCTGATGGACGAGGCTCGCACCCTGTGGCTGCAGGCCGCAGGCACGGCCGATGCGCTGGCGACGCTGCCGTCCGTGACGGTGGAAGTGACCGATCTCACCGGCAGCGCCCTGGCCGTGTTCGACGGCGGCGTGATCCGCGTGGATCGCGACGCCGCCGGCAACGGCTGGTTCGTGGACGCGACGCCTCTCGATTCGGCCGAGTTCACGGCCGTGACCACGGCGGGTCAGTACCGCGCCTCGACGTCTTCGGTGGCGTTCGGCCGCTATGACCTGCTCACCGTGCTGACGCACGAGATGGGTCACGCGCTGGGTCTGGACGACATTCCGGTGAGCGTCACTCCCGTGTCGCTCATGACCGGAACGCTCGGGACCGGCGTGCGCCGGCTGCCGTCTTCGACGGATCTGCCCGCGAACGAGACCCCAACCCCGGTCGCGACACCTCAGGCACCGGTCGTCGTGCAGCCGAGCCAGCCGGTGCAGAACGTGGCCATCCCCACGGTGGGCCAGCTCCTTGTCGGATCCGGCCCGCTCTCGGTGGGCCTGACCAACGGGGCCTTCTCCGTGTCCGACCCGCTCACCTCGCAATTCGGCTGGACCCGTACCGGCGATGCCGCCGTGACCGGCGGACGCGGGGTGCTCACGGAGGACGACCGCTTCCTGTCCGGGCTCGCGCAGAGCTTCATCATTCCGGACCGCGCGACGGCCCTGCGCTTCACGCTGGTCGAGGTGGACCTGCAGGCCAACGGCAACGGACCGGTGGACGCCTTCGAAGTGGCGCTGCTGAATGCCGACGACGATCCCCTGGTCGGTACCGCGACGCTCGCCAACACCGATTCGCTCTTCAACCTGCAGAGCGACGGCCACGCCTTCGCCGCCGACCGCGTCACCGTGTCCGGTCTCACCGACCGCAACGGCGGTCTGCTGGATACGAGCGGCGCGGTCGACGTCGAGATCGATCTGACGGGCCTGGCCCCTGAATCGGTCGCGAGCCTTTTCTTCGACCTGATCGGCTTCGGCGACACCGCCAGCCGCATCGTGATCGACGACGTGCGCTTCGTGCTCGATGCCTCCGGCAACCGCCCGCCGGTGGCGGGGGACGACGAGGCCGACGTCGACGAGAACGGCGCCGTGGTGATCGATCTCCTGGTCAACGACAGCGATCCTGACGGAGACCCGCTGGAGGTGATCATCGTGACTCCGCCGGAGCACGGCGCCCTGGTGGACCGCGGCGACGGCTCGTTCGAGTACCGGCCGGCGGCGAACTTCTCGGGCGGCGACGCGTTCACCTACCGCGTGAGCGACGGTTCGCTCTCCTCCGAGGACGCCACGGTGTCCATCGCGGTGATCGGAGGCAACGCCTCACCAGTCGTGGCCCAGCCTGCCGAGCGCAATGCGCTGGAGGGCGAATCCATCACCGTGGCCGTGGAGGCGTCCGATCCGGACGGCGACGTGCTCGCGTTCTCGCTCGTCGGTGCCGCACACGGTGCCACCATCGATGCCGCGACGGGCGAATTCCACTGGACGGCGACGGACGGCGATGCGTCGTACCAGTTCACCGTGCGGGTGAGCGACGGCGCCGTGGAAGTCGACACGGTGTTTACCATCGATGTCGGCAACGTCGCCCCCGTGCTGACGGTCCAGGGTGCGGCGACGGCGCTGTCCGGCCAGCCCTACGCCCTTACGTTCGGTGCCACCGATCCGGGCCTCGACACGATCACGGAATGGACCATCGACTGGGGCGACGGCACACCGGCTCAGACGCTCGCGGGGTCTGCCACCGGTGCGAGCCACGTCTATGCGCGGCCCGACCTCACGCACACCATCCACGTGAGCGCCAAGGACGAGGACGGCCAGTGGAGCGCCGATCCGCTCACGGTGGACGTGGTCAACGATCACCTCTATGTGACGGATCTGTCGGGCAACGACAGCGGTTTCGAAGTCCGCTTCAGCCGCACGTTCGACACGGTGCCGATCAACGTCTTCGACACCGCGCTGAGTCCCAAGGGGGCGCCCGATGTGGTGCTGCGCGATTCCTCGGGCAACGCGATCCGCGGTTCGCTGGTGTTGCATGCGGATCGTCAGGGGCTGGACTTCGTCGCCACCGGTGGCGCACTTGCCGCCGGAAGCTACACCGTGCAGCTCGCGAGCCGCGACAACGCCTTCCGTGACGATCTGGGCCGCACGCTGGACGGCGACTGGAACAACGTGACCGGCGATGATTTCGCCGGCGAGTTCACGGTGATCGGACACGCCGCCACGGTGGCCATCGCCGATGTGACACGCGCCTCCGGCCAGTCGGCGGACGTTCCGGCCACCGGACGCGGCCTGCCGATCACGCTGTCGACCAGCGTGCCGGTGAATTCCGTCGCGTTCGATCTCGTCTACAACCCGGCCATGCTGGACGTGAGTGCGTTCGAACTCGGCAAGGGTGCGCCTGCAGGCAGCGGCGTGCGCGTCGACGGCGTGGCAGGCCAGTACCGCATCACCCTCACGGCCGCTTCGCCCATCGCGGTGGGCAGCGTGGAGCTTCTGCGGGTGCGCGCTTCCGTGCCGGCCGGCGTGCAGTACGGTGCCGCGCAGGTGCTGGACATTGCGAACGTGGTGGTCGATGGAGCGGCGGGTACGGGAGACGACGGTCTGCACGTGGCGGCGTACTTCGGCGACAGCACCGGCGACCAGCGCTACACCAGCCTCGACGGGCAGCGTGTCTCCCGCATCGTGGGCGGGCTCGACACCGGCTTCGGCTTCTACCCGAACGTCGATCCCATCGTGATCAGCGACGTCGACCGTTCAGGAGCGCTGGCCACGGGCGACGCCACCATCATCTCGCGCGAGAGCCAGTTCCTGCTGTCTGGCAACGCGCTGCTCAACCAGGCCGAGATCCCTGCCTTGCCGGGTGCAGCGGCCAGCACGGCCCCCGCGGCGACGCTGCGGGTGACGGAGATCGATGCCACGGAGAGCGGCGTGCACCTGCGCTTCGATCGCGCGCTCGATGCCTCGGCATTGAATCTGTACGACGCCACCGGCGCGGGTCTCGGCGCCGCGGACCTCACGCTGGCGGGCATGACCTCGGGTGCGGTGAAGGGATCGCTCGTGCTCGACGCCGACGGCAAGGGCCTGTCCTTCGTCCGGACCGGCGGTGCGCTGGCGGCGGACAGCTACACGCTGACCGTGCGAGCCGGCACGGGCGGTCTGCGCGATGCCTCGGGCAACGTGCTGGACGGCAACGCCGACGGCACGGTGGGCGATGACTACATCGCCGCGTTCCGCGTGCCGGCCGCACCGGCGGTCACCCTGTCCCTCCCGGACGTGCTGCGCGGCCCCGGACAGGACGTGGTGGTCCCCAACAACATCGCGGGCGGATTGCATTTGCCCGTGCGGGTGTCG
Source organism: Betaproteobacteria bacterium (assembly GCA_016713305.1). Classification (NCBI taxonomy): domain Bacteria; kingdom Pseudomonadati; phylum Pseudomonadota; class Betaproteobacteria; species Betaproteobacteria bacterium. Next base: position 110,767 of record JADJPK010000031.1, on the reverse strand, counting down.
GAGGGACAGGGCGTCGAGAGCATCGCCTTCACGCTGCTGTTCGACGCGGCGATGCTGGAAGTGCAGGACGTGCGCCTGGCCACGGGGTTCGCCGGTACCGTGAGCCGCACGGCCGTGGCGGGCGGCATCCGCGTTCAGGCGCAGTTCGATGCGCCGCTGCCGGCCGGTGCCGTCTCGCCGATCGACATCGTGTCCCGTGTGCCGGCCGGCGCCACGTACGGCGCCGCGCAGGTGCTCGATCTGCGCGATGTCGTCGTGGCAGGCGACGGCGGCGACCCGGTCGAGGCGATGGGCGAGGATGCCCTCCACGTGGCGGCGTACCTCATGGATGCCGATGCCAACCGGTCCTACGGCAATGCGGATCTCACGTTGCTGCAGAACGTCGCCCAGGGTGTCGACAGCGGTTTCGCCGCCTACCGCACGATCGACCCGTCGATCGTGGGGGACCTCAATGGCAACGGTCAGGTGACCACGCTGGACTCGAACCGGTTCATGCAGTTCCTGGCCGGACAGGCCAGGCCGGAGATCCCGGCGCTTCCCGCCGCAGCAGTCGCGCAGCCTGCCGTGGTGCCGCTGGTGACACCGCCCGCCGGTTCGAACGTGAACTGGAACGAGACCTGGAACCCGGGGACCAGCGGGACGGCACCGACCGTGCCGCCGACAACGCCGAGCACCACGCCCGCGTGGAAGGACACCGCGTGGGCGAAGGACCTCACGCAGCGGCTCGACCAGCTCGGCTCCGGTTCGACGGGGACGGGTGGAGGCAGTCTGCTGAAGAACCTGTCGAGGCTGCTGGCGAAGTTGTAAGGGCTGAAAGGACGACACCCCGGGGAACGAGGATCCCTTGGGGTGTCGGTGAGGGTCCCGAGGCATGAATGAAGGTCCGGGTGCGCTGTTGAGTGCGCGCTCGGAATCTCGAGGCCCGTATCGACAGTGACCGCTGGTGCTACGGGGTCGAGCCGTTCATCGGCCCCGTTGGGCGGCAGTGCAGAGACGGTGTCCAGCCGCCCGAGGGCAACCAGCGCTGCATCGAAGCGCTTTCGCAGCCCGGGGGGCGACACGACCGGTGGCTCCGGCGGGAGCGGCACCGGGGCGAACGCACGAAGCGACTCTCCGGCTCTCGCGACGGTGACATAGCGGCCGGGTGGGGGGCGGCGCATGAGAGACAACCTAAAACAAGAAACCTCTTTGTTTTAGGTTGAGTCGTTAAAGTAAATCAACGCAAACCGCTGTTTCGACTTGCTTTCGAAGGCGAGCGGTGGACCTTGAAACTGCGTGAGCCATGCAATAAGACGCCCCGTGGATCGCCATGGGTCCACGAGGCGCGGGTGAGCAGACCTGCCCCGGAACGTCGAGACTCGATTCCATACCACCGCTTGGTAACTCTCATTCGAGTCGTCTCACGGTGTTGGTACGTTCCGAGCCCTCCGCCGATGCCGCGAGCGTGACGCTCCTCAGGCTCCGCGGTGCCGCCCTTGCTATCGACAGAGAACCGCGCACCAACATTCTCGACGATGTTCCGATGTGTAACGGATTCAAGAGAAGTTCCTCTGCAAACTGGGACCAGTGCCAAGTCCGAAAGGGCGGAACCGCCATTCGAAACCATGGGCCATCCGGATCCTCCCGCCGGTCCGGTCGCAACTTGAGACGCACCCTACGCGTGACAGGACGCGCGCTTGTGGCCGACGGTCAGGTATGGCGCAATTCCGATGTTGCCCAAGGTGCTGTTGCGTAGTTCCAGCATGCCGGCGCCACCGCCGAGGTTCACCTCGATCACGCCGTGGTGCAGCCACGTCACATCGAGCATCTGCAACTTGAAGCAATTGGGTCGTGTGTCGTTCAGCTTGCTGCCTGGTGTGACTTCGAACCGGCCAGCCGAAACCAGGCCCATGTGCTGGAAGGTCCCCGTCATCGCCATCAGGTAGGAAGCCCGGTACGGATTCACATCGACGTATTGGGTGGTGAATGCCGTGCCGCCTGCGACAGGCGGGGCGATGGTGAGCGTGGCCCCGGGAGGATCGTTCGTGTAACCGCAGGTGAATCCCGCCATGCGGCCGCAGACCGTCACGGGTCCGTCGACCGCCATCTCGATCCCGCCCACTGTCCAGTCCACACCGTTCATGTCGGCGATGCTGTTGGGACTGCGGGTCAGGACCGCCGCGTCGAGGGCCGTTGCGGGAAGCGAAGTCGGCAGCCGTTTCCGGCGAACAGAATCCTTGCCATGACGTGCGATGGCTCGACGGGATCTTCGGTCAGCGGGACTACTCACGCGGTGTGGGGTTACCCGGGCCCGCCTGGAAGCCTCAGAGACGGGGCGTGCGTGTCGGACCACGCGACCGACCGCTCTCACACACAGGCGTGGAAGCATGCGTCACGAGATGGGGATGCACGTAACTCTCTGCGCTGCGGATCACGTCGCGCACGGCCTATTGCTCGCACTCGAGAATGAGGAACTGGCTCATGATCTGGGGCCTTGCTCGCCCTTGGCCTCGCGCAAGACTGGTCGCAACCATGCGGCGATGTTCCTGACCACATCCTCGAGCGGCGGAGACTCGAGACGGTTCTTGTTCACGAACGCCGCCCACTGGGCTTGCTTCTGACGGTCTCGCGCGAACTCCAACGTCAAACCTATGGGGATCTCGTCGGTGATCGGCGTTCCTCGTCGATGGAAAGTGGCCGCAATGGCGCGCACCAGATCGCGTTCGTCCGTGGCGCTCTCTCGATGGAGCGCATGCAGATCGAAGTAGTCTTTCATGCGGCTGTTGATCATTCCCAGCTTGACGATCGCCTCGAGCTTCTCCGCGACAACCGTTTCCCGCGGATAGACACGCAAACGGGGGGCAGGCTGGATCGGGCAGGAGCCCGGGCAGTTCCACCTCGAGCGCCTCCGGAATCACGGTGTCGCCGTAGCCGACGTCCAGTTGAACCGCGGAATCCGCCTTGCCAAGTTGACCCCGCAGCCTGACGCGAAGGCCACCGTAGTTCGCTTCCACGCGGATCTCGCTGGTCGTCACGCTTGCAGGGTCGTAGCTCATGCCGTCGTCGACCGGGATCCTGCAGACCTCGCGAATCGTCTCGGTCAATGCGTTGGCGTCCATGGCGCCGAACCCGAGGAAGTCTGCGTCGCGAGTCGGCCGGTGCGGCACATCGAACCACAAGCCGAAGAGCAACGCGCCCTTGAGAACGAATTGATCTCGCGCGGAAGAGATGGAGATCCGATACAGGAAGCGCTCGACGGCGTAGCGTCCCAGGATGAGATTGAAGTCCTCGTGACGTTCGCGCGCACCATCGAGCAGGCGCGAATGTACGGATGCGGCCCGTGCCGCGGCACTCACGCCAGCGCTTCCAGATACGGACGCATGACGTTGGCGACCCGGTTCAGTTTGGCATAGCTCCAGAGCGCATCAGCCCTCACCTTGCGTTCGTGCCATGCCTCGCGCAGTGCCTCCAGTGCGACATCCAGGCCGATCTTGTTCCGGAACTTGAAGCAATCAGCCACTGTCTTCGCCGGATCGAACACGGGCACTTCCACGCCATCGATCTCGACATGTTGAACGCCCTGCGTGAGTGAGGCCCCCGACATCCGCACAACCCGGATCGCGGGCGAGGCGAGCCGTGGCGCGGCGACACCCGCGGGGAGCGCGAGCCAGACTTCGAAAGGAGCCTGGGTACCGATCTCGTGATAACTCAGCGCGGACAGGAGGCAAACGACCCCGCGAGGCGCGCGCAAAGCGACTTCGGCAAGCGAGCGGTGGGCACTCCCCTGTTGCCCGGGGAGGACATAGACCCCTCGTCCCGCGCGTACTAGCTGACCGTTGCGGACGAGACGCGTCAGGGCGATAGTGGGTATCCCCGACGCCACGACGTCGCGCGTCTGAAGCAGTCCGCGCGTGCGCGCGAGCCGAAGGACAGACTGTTCCTGGGTGGGCGGTGGCTGATGGCGAGGCATGGCCGAGTATGTTGTCTATTTGCATCGATCGTCAACAAGTAATGCAAATAAGCAACATCGATGGGACTGCCCCTCACCCCGCCATGGCATCCCGCCCAATCCGCCTCGGCGCCACCCCCAGATCCCGCCACGCCTCCGGATGGCAGGTGAACAGCAGCACCTGATGGCGGTGCGCAGCGTCGAACAGCACGCGTTTCATCTGCGCCAGCCGTTGGTCGTCGCTGTGGACCAGTGCATCGTCCAGGATGATGAGCGTGGGGCGTCCGGCTTCCTTCAGCAGATCGGCGTAGGCGAGCCGCGTGATGACACCCATTTGCTCCCGCGCGCCGTAACTCAGCGATTCCACGTCGCCTGAGGTGTCGCCGCTGTCGTCCTTGCGCGTGATCCGCTGCGGCACGAGGTCCTCGCCCAGCTCCAGCGTTGCGCCGGGAAAGAGCAGTTGCAGGTAGCGGTCGAGGTGGCGGCGGAGGGGAGATTGCAGACGGCGCGTGAGTTCGGCGCGCTTCGCTTCCAGCAGTTTCAGCAGCAGATCCAGGGCCTGCGCCTGCAGTCGAAGCTCCGACAACCGGCGCGTGGCGGCTTCGACCAGCGCGGCCTGCCCCGCGCGCTCTTCTTCGATGCCTTCGGCGCCCGCGCTTTCGAGCTGGCCCTGCAGGAGCAGCATCCTCCCCTGGCGGTCGGAAAACGCCCGCTGCGCGAGTTCCGCGCTGCGCCGGAATCGTTCCACGTCCTGTTCGAGGATGTCCGGGTGGGCGCGGGCGAGTTCATCCTGCTGAGCGGACACCTCGCGGGTGAGCGTGGCGAGTTCGCTTCTCGCCGATTCGAGCGCGCGAAAATCCTGCTGTTCCTCTTCCGCCCTTTTCGGGTCTTCGATCCGGGCGCGGGCGAGCGCCAGCTCCCGTGCAGCCGCGTCCGCACGCGATGCCGCGGCAGTCCGCGCATGTTGCTCGCGCACCAACTGGTTCTCGACGTCGGCCAGGCGCTGGAGCGCAGCGTCGTGGCGCATCTTCGCGTCGGCCGGGGAGGGCGCGTCAGATCCTTCCGCAGGCGCGGACGGCAGGCTCGCCCACTGCGCTTCTGCGGTCTCACGCTGAACCCGCATCTCCTCGCATTCCGTCCGGAGTGCGTCGATTCCACGCGGCGCCTCGGTTTGAAGCAGCTTCTCCGTGTGGGTGGCGTCCCGGCGCGCATCCTCGTGCTTCGTACGGCGCTCTTCCACTTCCTCGAGCGAAGCCGCCCCGATGCTCCGCAGCGCGGCTGCGATGTCGTCCTCGCACCGGGCGAGGTCTCGGGCGAGCTCGGCCAGATCGGTGCCGCCGGGCTGGATGGCGATGCTGCCGACGTCCGCGATGTCGAGCCGGGCGGGTACGGTCAGGAGGCGTTCGCCTCGCTCCGCGAGGGTCTCGCCATCGAGCGTCAGGCGCGCGTCGGGCCGCAGATCGAACACGATCCGCGTGGCCATCGCTGCCTGCTTCATGCGCAGATCCCGCAATGCCTCATGGCGGTTGCGCAGTGTCGATACGAACTCGGGCTCGATGAAGGACGCCGCCGCGAGCCGGCGCAATTCGAGGACGCGTGCCTGGTGAGCTTGCGCACGCGACAGGCGGTCCTCAGTCTCGCCGATGCGCCGGGTGAGATCCTGCACTCGCCGTGCGAGTTCTCCACGCCTCTCGAGATCGCGCACCGCGGCGAGCACTGCCGCGGCGCGCTGTTCGTCGGCTCGCGCGATCGCCTGTTCGGCCGTCCAGCGCGCCACGGACGCCTCGGCGCGTTCGGCCTCGAGCTTCGCCCTGGCGAGAGCCTCCTCGCGGTCCCTCGAAGCCGCACGGGCTGCCTCGTGCGAATCAAGCTTCTGCTGCAAGAGCATCGCGTGCTTCTGCAGCGGGTCGATCCGGGCGGCGTTCGACGCCACGCGGTCGCGCAAGGTGTTCAGTTCGGCGAGTTTCGTCCGGGCCTCGTCCGCGGCACGCGCGTCGGCCTCCCATGGTTTCGCACGCGCCTGCGCCGCGTCTTCCAGACGCAGAGCCTCCAGCTCGTCCACCTGCCGGCGATATTGCGCGGTGCGGTCGTCCAGTGCCTGAAGGCGCTCGCGGGCCGCGTCGAACGCATCGATGGCCTTGCGGTAGTCGCCGGTCTGCTGCCCCGTGGCGGTCAGCAGCTTCGCCCGCTCGCGCCGCACACGCTCGATGACGTCGTCCCCCTGGCTCGACGCGATCTCGCTCACCGACTCGCCGAGCGCGTTGCGCAGATAGTCCGTCGCGTGCTTCACGGGATCGTGGATGCGATGGGTGGCGCCCTGCTCGATCCACAACAGGCCCGGGATGCCCCAGTGCTCCTCCTTGCTCGCGCCGCGCTGCGCGTAGTCGTAGCCGAGCAGCTGCGCCAGCTCGCGTTCGGCGTCCTCGCCTTCCAGACGGCGCGCACCGGCGAACAACTCGCAGCGGTGCCGCCGGAGGAACGTCTTGCGCAGCCGGTAGTCCGTCCCGCCCGCCGCGAAGTCGATCTCGACGGAGGGCGAGGCGGCGGCGTCCTCCCACGGCCGCAGATCGTCCACGCTGTTGGAACGGTACCGCTCGAAGAAGGCCGCGCGCAGGGCACGCACCAGGGTGCTCTTGCCCGCTTCGTTGGGACCGGCGAACACGTTGAGCCCCGGCTCCAGACCGGCGAGTTCGAAGGGTTCGCGGAACTGCCGCAGCTGTTCCACGCGGATGCGCGCGAGTCTCATGCGTCCGCCGCGCCGTCGTGACGTTCCAGCAGCATGCCGGCCAGCAGCATCAGTGCGCGGTCGGCCACGGCGGGGTCGACAGCCGCATCGCTTCCTTCCTGCAGCGAACGCAGCTCGGCCAGGGTGTCCCCGACGTAGCCGTCGGCGTTCAGGCGGGCGATGTCCTCCGGCGTGGGCTGCAGACGCAGCAGAGAGAGATCCGCGTTCAGCGCGCGGGCGACCGCCACGGCACGGTCGAGCGCTTCGCTGACACGGGCGAGCGCATCCAGATCCACGCGCCCCTCCACGCGGATGTCCAGCACGTCACGGGCGCTGACGCCGGAAAGGCGGGCGCAGAGCGCATCCACGTCGCTGGGGACGCCGATCGCGTGACTCCAGTTTCCCCACGCGTGCCGCGCCGTTTCCAGGCGGGTGATCCGCGGGATCGCGCCCGGACCGTCGACCTCCACCCGCAGGGCGAACCCGGGCTCGTTGTCCTTGAAGCGATCGGGCTCGGGCGTGCCGCTGTACCACGTGCGCTCGTCGATGCGCTTGCACCCGTGCCAGTCGCCCAGCGCGAGGTAATCCAGACGCGCGGAGACGGCGCGGCCGGCCGCGATGGGGTTGGGGGAGTCGATGTCCTCGGCCAGCACGCCCTCCACGCTGCCGTGGGCGAGGCCAACGCGAACCCTGCCCGAGGGTGTTTCGGCGGTATCGAACCACGCCGTGAGATCGTCGTGCGTGTGCCGTTGCGTGAGCGGGGCGGCGAGCACGGCGAAGCCTTGTGCCTCGAAGTCGACGATGCCCGGCTTGAGCGCCGCATGCACGTTCGGCGGTACGGCGCCCAGCCGATGGGCGCGCGACCACACGCTTTCCGTGAGTGCCGCATCGTGGTTGCCGGGGATCATCACCCAGGGTCCCGCGTACGCCGCCAGCGCGGCAAAGAGCCGGCGCACGGTGCGGTCCGAGACCGTCTGCGCGTCGAACACGTCGCCGGCCACGAGCACGGCATCCACGCCATGTTCCGCCGCGAGCTTCGCGATCGTCTCCACGGCCGCCAGGCGTGCCTCGGCCAGAGGCACGGCGTCCTCGTCGGGAAACTGGCTGTAGCGCCGGCCGATCTGCCAGTCGGCCGTGTGCAGGAAGCGGGGCAAGGGGGCTGTTCTCCGTGGCGTTTCCCGGCCCGGATGCGCTTCGGTTCGGGCTCGACGCGGCTTCTCGGGCGGGATGCGCGATGGTAGCTCAGCGGACCTGGCGGTCATGTATGCCGGGCAGCGAGGGCGGGCGCCGGAAGAATCGGGCGCGAACAACCAGCCCGGCCATTCGGTGACAGGTCCGGCGGATTCTGCTGCGAGTCGTGTGGAGGGCGCGTGGACAGCGTGCCGAACGTCGGACGAAATTGCTGACCGATCTCCCTCGGGCAGTTGTCTGTGGTCTGTCAGGCCATTCTCGCTGCCAAGACCCGAAGAATCACCGGCCGCGTATTGTCCGGAATGCGCGTGGTTCTACCGAATCAGGAGGGCTGGTTCGTCGAAAATGGTCAACGAACTTGTTGGTTGCGTACCGCCGAATCTTTCCCATCGGTAACCGATCGGTAAGAGGGGAGGGCTTACCTTTGCTATCACGAAAGCCGCTTGGAGCGGTTCAAAAGGAGACTGTCATGAATGCGTTCCTGTCACTGCAACCGGGAGGCGCCATCGCTGAACACGTACAGAAGTCGCGCAGCCGGACCCGCCGATTGAGCGGCACCTGCGCCGCCGTGTGTCTGCTGTGGGGGATCTCCACCGTGCAGGCGAGCGATGTGCGGATCTTCAGCGACGCCTGGTCCGGGAACGGGACCGACAAGGTGGAGGACAACGACCGCGGACCTGCCGCCGCGTCGACGTCGATCGACGCTCCGAACGCGGTCTCCGCCAGCTTCTCCTGGGCGACCGGTCTGGGACGGGCGCACGCGGTCACCACCAGCAACGGTTCACCCAGCGGCCTGGATGTCGCACGGGCCTCCATCTATGCGGACGATGTATTCACGGTGACCGGAGACATCGCAGGCTCCGTCACGGGCACGGTGCACTTCAAGGTCCATGGCAACGTGGACGTGTTCCCTCACGGCGGCCCCTTCAACGGACAGGCCTATGTGAGCGGCAGCCTGTTCGTGCACGACGTGGCGACAGGTCTGCTCGCATCGCGGGCAGACTTCAACACTGGCACCGTGCTCGTGCAGGCCGGGGACACCGCCAAGAGCGCTTCCCTCGACGAAACCTACGCGCTGCCGTTCGAGATCAGCGCATCTCACCGGTCCTTCAGCCTCTCGTACACGCTGCAACTGTATTCCCAGGGCCATGCCGAAGTGGACTTCAGCAACACGTCCGCCATTACCCTCGATCTGCCGTCAGGCCTTGCCTACACGTCCGACTCCGGCGTGCTGTTGACGGAAGTCCCCCCGCCAGTCCCCGAACCCCAGACCTGGGCATTGCTGATCGCCGGCGGCCTTCTTCTCCTGGGGAAGAGCGCCGCGCTCTCACGGCGGCAGACCTGAGAGGACCGATCCGGGGTTCGGTCCGGCGCGGCGGCAACGCCGCTACGCGCGCTGGCTTCAGGCGCGGTGTGCCGTCGTCCTCTGTCGGATTCGGAGGGCCGGGATAGGGTCCGGTATTCATGCGCACGGGGGTTCCTGTGCCGTAGGCGCGGTTGCAGTGCCGAGGTCTGCCGCGTCGCTCCCAGCCATCGATCGATGCGGGTTCGTGGCTTTCCACCCCTGCTGCCTCCGTCAACTCATTTTCCCGATGCGTCCGTCCGGAACGCTCGGCTACAATCGACCACACCTGCCCCTGGCCGGAGCGCGATGCGGAATGCATGAGCGGCCGGCGCGGCCCGTATCAACTCGCGACGCAACGAGCCGCTCCCATCCGAGGGCTCAAGACGTGGCGGCGCCTACGGGTGGATGAAGCGCAGTCTCCGATCCGCATCGCTCGGACCGGCCATATCGAAAACAACAATCACTTACTGTCACATCCGACAGGAGACCTTCATGCCGCGCCCTGATTCGCCGTATCGCTGCCGCCGCGCAGACCTGCACCCCAGCCGAAGACGACGCCGCAAGCACGCACGCGCCTGACCGCTGCGCGGGTGGCTGAACGCCATCCGCCCAACTCGTGCTTTCGACTGCCGGCGGCCGCGCGCCGCCCTCCTGCTCCGGGGGTAGACCATGTCCGACCGTCCTCTCCGTCACGTCACCCGTGCGCCCGTCGGCGCGCGGATGCGTTCCCTGATCCGCTGCCTGCACGAAGCGTTCGATCGGCCGCAGGCGCCCACGGCGCCGGACCCGCGGCGTTCCCGACGCCTTTCGTTCGAATCCCTCGAACCCCGCGTGCTGCTGAGCGCGGATCTGGCTCCCGGTGCGCCGTTGTCCGTGGTCGACACGGACGGCACCGTCGTCGAAGTGCTGCTGACCGGACCGGGTGAAGGCGAGGTGGAGCAAGTGCAGGGCGACGACGGAAATCTCCGTCTGCGCCTCCTGCTGCGCGGCACGACCGCCGACAGCGGGGTAGACATCTCTGCCGCTGGCGGCGACGGCGCCTTCGTCATCGACGCCATCGACGTGAGCGGCTCGCTGGGCCGTCTGGCCGCAAGCGCCGGGATGCTGGCCGGGAGTGTGCAGGCCACCGGCGCGATCGCGGATCTGACGTTGGCCGAAGTGATCGGCGGCAACGTCACCGCCGACGCACTAGGCACACTGACGGTCGCCGGCGATTTCTCCGGCGGGCTCCTCCTGCGCGGCGCGGTCGCGGGACTGACGCTGAGCAACGCGACCATCAGCGGCGACCTCGACGGCACCTGGAATGTGCTGGGCAGGACGGGCGCACTGCGCGCTGGCAGCGTGTCCGACGAATGGCTGGGCGCATTCGCCGCGGCGGTCACGTCCATCGCGACGCAGGGAGACTTCGGCGGAACGCTCGCCGCCTCCGCGCTGCAGCAGCTCACGGTGGGTGGCGATCTCTCCGCCGCCGATCTTTACATCGGTACGACGCTGGGAACGAATGGCGCCTTCGGCGGGACGGGCAGCGACGCGGACACGTTCGGTCCGGGCAACCTCAATCGGGTCCGGGTGACCGGCGCGGTGAGTGACACCGTGATCCGCGTCGGGGTCGATCCGGTCAGCGGCGCTTTCGACGATGGCGACGACGCATTTCCCGGCGCGAGCCGCATCCAGGAGTTCCTGGCGGGCGGGCCGGTCACGGGAAGCCGGATCGTCGCGGCGACGCTCCCTCCGCAAGTCCGCGTGGGAGGCGTGCTCGTGCCCACGGCGAACGTGGCCGCGTTCCTCACCGAGTCCCCTGATGGCGTTGCGCCGGTCATCGTCGCGGCTCTGCAAACTGACACAGGAGAGTCCCCGGACGACGGCATCACCAACGACGCCTCCATTGCCGGCACGTTGACCGATCGCGGCGGACCCGCGAGGTTGTTCGCCAGCTTCGGCGGCACAGCGGTGGACGTGAGCCAGGCGGTGGCGGCGGACGGAAGCTTCATCCTCGATCACGCCCGGCTCGGCACGGTGGCAGGCGGACAGCTCGCCGATGGCGCGCACGTGCTGCGGCTCACGGCGCTGGACGCGGCAGGGAATGCGGCGACCGCCGTGGAAGTCGCCTTCGAACTGGACACGTCCGTGGCTCCCGGAGCGGCGTTCGGACTCACCCTGGCCGACGCCAAGGGGGGAGACGACGGCGTGGCCGCCGCTGCGAGCGTGGTCCTGCGTGGAACGGTCGAAGCAGGTGCCATGGTGTTCACGGGCCCGCTGCGAACGCGCGCGGGCGGGGACGGCACGTTCGTGCTGCCGGGCGTCGCCCTGGCCCTCGGCGAAAACGCGATCGCGGTGACGGTCACCGACATCGCCGGGAACACGCAGACCCTCACGCGCACGCTCACGCGCGTGGCCGAGACCTCGGCCGATGCCGTGCTCGCGTGGAACGCGATCGCGTTGCGCGCGATCCAGCTCGACGTGACCGATCCGCCCGTCGCCACGCGTACCTTGGCAATGCTGAGCCTCGCCCAGTACGACGCGCTGGCGGCCATCGAAGGCTCGCCGGCGTTTCTCGTCCGCCTGAGCGCCGCGGGTGCGGATGTCACCGCGGCGCTGGCCACGGCGGCACATCGGATCCTGACGCACGTGTATCCAGCGCAGAAGGCGGTATTCGATGCGGCGTTGACCGCGCAGCTCGGCGACGTGCCGGACGGCGCCGCCGAGGACGCCGGGATCGCGCTGGGTATCGCGGTCGCCGACGCGATCCTCGCCGCGCGTGCGGACGACGGCGCTGGAGCGTTCGTCGAGTACACGGGCAGCGAGACGCCCGGTCTGTGGCGGCCCACCGGCCCGATGTTCGACGTGCCCGATCACCCGGAGTGGCAGGACGTCACGCCGTTCGTGCTCGATACGCCCGGGCAGTTCCGCCCCGGGCCGCCGCCGGCGCTGGATTCCGCGGCCTACGCGGCGTCGGTCAACGAGATCAAGGCGCTGGGCCGTGCCGACAACAGCACGCGCACGGAAGACCAGACGCAGATCGCCCACTTCTGGGCCGATGGAAAAGGCAGCTTCACGCCGCCCGGACACTGGAACGCGATCGCGGCACAGGTCGCCGCCGCCGAAGGACAGAGCCTCACCGCCAACGCGCGCCTGTTCGCGCAACTCAACGTGGCGCTCGCCGACGCGGCCATCGCGTGCTGGGACGCCAAGTACGCCTACGGACTGTGGCGGCCGGAGACGGCCATCCGCGAAGCCGACACGGACGGCAACGCAGCCACGGAAGCGGATGCCGCGTGGCAGTCGCTGCTCATCACGCCAGCGCATCCCGAGTACCCGTCGGGGCACTCCACCTTCAGCGCGGCCGCCGCGGCCATCCTCGCCGCCACGTTCGGCGATGACACGGCGTTCTCCACGACCAGCGAGACCCTGCCCGGGGTGACGCGCGATTTCGACAGCTTCACCGAAGCGGCGCAGGAAGCCGGGCGCAGCCGCGTCTACGGCGGCATCCACTACGAGTTCACCAATCAGATCGGGCAGGCGCTCGGACGTCAGGTGGCAGAAGCGGTGCTGGAGCGGTTCGCGACGGTGGAGGATGCCCAGGGGCCGACCGTGGCGATCACCGGTGTTGCGCCGGTCGTGGCGGCGAACCCGACCTTCGGCGGGCAGGTGCTGGACAACCTGTCCGGCGTCGCCGGTGCGCAGTGGCGCATCGACAACGGAACCGCGCAGCCGCTCGCCCTCGATGGACTGGGCCGCTTCAGTGTGACGTCTGCCCTCGCGCTCGACGGCTCGGCGGACGGAGCGCACGTCTTCTCGGTGACCGCCACCGACCTCGCGGGCAATGTGCGGACGGTCGAGACCGCGTGGGTTCTCGATACCCGCGCGCCCGTCGTCACGCTGAACGATCTCGCGGAAGGCAGTGCCGTGAGCGCCGCGTCGCGCATGGCCGGATCGGCGGATGGCACGGGCTCCGCGATCGTGAGCCTGCGCTATGCGCTCGGTGGTCAGACCGAGCGTCCGCTCGCGTTCGACATCGCGACGGGTGCGTTCGACGAGCCGCTCGTGCTGGGCGACCTCGCGGCGGGAGAGCACGTCCTGCGAGTCGTCGCGACCGACGCCGCGGGCAACGACACGGTGGTGGAACGATCCGTCACGCTGGCCGCACGGCCGCTCGCCACGATCACGCGTGCCACGCCGGACACCGGCATCGACGACGTGGGCGTGACGTTCCGGCCGCAGATCACCTTCTCGCGCGCGGTGGATGTGTCCACGCTTACTGCAGAGAGCTTCTACGCGACCGGCCCGGGCGGGCAGAAGCTCGCCGCCACGATCGTGCCGTCGAAGGACGCCAGCTTCGCGTGGCTCTTCTTCGATGCGCCCATGCCGGGCGGGGCGGTCATCACCGTGCACGTGAACGGCGATCTGATCCGCGCGGCCAGCGACGGTTCGCTGCTCGATGCGGACGGCAACGGGCAGGCGGGCGGCGGCTTCACGTATCGGTTCACCACGGCGAGCACTGCCTCGATTCCGCCGACCACCGTGACCGGCACGGATGGCACGCCGGTCGTGATCCGTACGAGCCTCGTCGGCAAGGTGGTCGATCCGGGTGCGGACCTCGAACCCATGACCTTCGACGACATGCGGCGCGGGCCGGACGGCGTGATCCATACCGCCGACGACGTGTTCCTGAATCCGATCGCGCACGCGAAAGTGTGGATCCTCGGACGGGAAGACCGGTTCGTGTACACCGACGCCCAGGGCAACTTTGAACTGCTCGACGTGCCGGCAGGCACCGTGAAGCTGGCCATCGACGGGCGCACCGCGACCAATGCACCGGCGGGAACGTTCTGGCCCGAGATGGTGATGGATCTCGTCCTGGAAGCCGGTGCGGTCAACACGGCGATGGGCACGATGGGTTCGCGCGAGGAGCGCGCGGCCAATGCCGACCGTCGCGAGGTCTACCTGCCACGCCTGCCGGAATCGATCCTGCAGGACGTGAGCGCGACGCAGGACACGGTGATCGGCGTGGACGCCGCGGCGGCCCCCAATCTGAGCGAAGCGCAGCGCGCGCAACTGCAGCTGGTCGTGGAGGCCGGGAGCCTGGTGGACGAGCACGGCAACGTGATCGATGCGGGCCAGGTGGGCATCAGCACCGTGCCGCCCGAACTCGTGCGGGACATGCTGCCGCCGGGCGTGCTGCAGCACACCTTCGACATCACCATCCAGGCGCCGGGGGTGGCGGCGTTCAACACGCCGCTGCAGCTCACCATGCCCAACACGTTCGGCGCGGCGCCGGGGGAGAAGGTCAACTTCCTCTCGTTCGACCACACGACCGGCCGGCTGGTGATCGAAGGCACGGCCACCGTGTCCGCCGACGGACTCACCATCACCACCGATCCGGGGCAGGGCATCACCAAGCCGGGCTGGCACGGCTGGACACCGCGCGGTTCCCGCTTGTCCGCTGGGCTGCTTCCGGCGCTGCTCCCCGGCGACTTCGAAGGCGGCATGAACCTGCCGCCGGACGACACGGACTTCAGCGATGGCGACGGCTCCGACCCGCGCGTGCTCGCGACCTTCAAGGCGCCGGAGCGGGATCCCCTGCTGCCGGAGGACCAGCAGCCGTACCTGGTCATCACCATCGAGCCGGACGGCAATGCGGGCGCGTACCTCAAGGAGACGGCAGGGAGCCTCCTGCCCATCACGGGAGGCAGCATCCGGCTCAATGCGGGCGACCCGCGCACCTACGAGTTCGGCGTCGAGAACCTGCCGCTCGCCGACGTGACCGCGCCCTCCGGCGGCAAGGGCATCGCCTCGTTCGCCACCAACGTGCTCTTCACCAACGCCTTCAAGATCGCCAAGACCCTGGTGGAACCGGGCAAGGGCGAAAACGGCAGCACGCGTTCGACCACGGAGGAGAAGACCTCGCACGTGGGCCGGTACATCGACGCGACGGACGACCGGGTGGACACGACGATCCGGTTCTCCGACACGCTCGCCGACGGATCGGTGTCGCGCACGAAGAACATCCAGTTCGTCTCCGGATTCGCGTCCGCGCCGGTGTCGGCCACGCTGTCGGGGTCGTCCGATTTCCAGGAGTCGTTCTCCGGCGGCGGGGTCACCCTCACGTTCGACCCGTCCGCGGTGCATTCCGCAGGCGCCTCGCTGCAGATCGTCACGCCCGGTTCGCCCGGTGGCGCACCGAACCGCACCAGCATCGCCTTGAACGGCGTCGGCACGGCGCCGTACCAGGTCGCGGTCGACCGCTCGAGTCTCGACACGATGCTGCTCTCCATCTTCATCGAGAAGACGCCGGTGCTCAATCCGCTGGACGACAGCGTCGTGCCCGAGCTGGAGACAGTGGCGGGCCGGCAGCAGGTCATCAACGACGTGATCGCGCGTGTCGGACGGTACTACGCGGGCTTCGACGGAATCTCGGTCGTGGGTGCGCAGTCTCCGGCAATCAGCGCGCGAACCATCGCGGCGTACGCAAAGGCCACCAACGCACGTCCGTTCAATCCGTCGGCGGCGCAGACGCTCGGCGCGGCGCCGCTGGACCTGGAGATCGCCCCCCTGGTGGCGAACGTCTTCCAGACGAACAACGGGCTGAGCAGCGCGCAGCGGATGTTCCTGATGGATTCGTACATCAACAACGAGGGGGCAGGGCATCCCGGCTATCTGCACCACGACGCGTTCGCGGTCTACGAGGCGCTGGTCAACGAGTCGCCCGGCAACCTCCTCGATACACCCTCGCACGACGAACTGGTGAATGCCCTGGCCGAGAACATCGCCCACGAAGCGGGGCACACGCTCGGGCTGGTGCACGCCAACGGAATCTTCCCCGGTGACATCATGGCGCAGGGGACCGATCCGGACGGCACCAAGACCTTCACGAACAGCACTGCAGCGACGCTGCGCATGGCGCTCAACCTCGAGTACACGACGGCCGACGCGAATGCTGCGCTGAGTCTGCTGGTCACCCGCTACAAGGCGACCGGCGGTCAGCTGCAGGACAACCTCCCGGACGACATTCCGCTGCCGGTTCCGACGCCTGTCGCGGAGGTGCCTGTTCCGCTGCTGCAGGACACGCAGGATGGTGCTGCCGTGTTCGGCGAGATCGATCTCGGCGCGCTGATCGCGGATGGCCCGGGCGGATCGGCCACGACCCGGTCGTTCGATCTGCTCAACTTCGGCAGCCAGGGCCTCGTCGTGAAATCGGTCCGTGTCGTCGATGGCGACGGCGCGGTCCGGTTGTCCGGGTTCGCCGGAGGCAATGTCATCGCGTTCGGCGAGAGACAGACGTTCACGCTGTCCTTCGATCCCCTCGCGCCCGTCGATCTCGATGCGCGCCTGATCGTCGAGACGGACGGACCGGCCGGCACGGTGGAGTACCGGCTCTCCGGTTCGGCACAGACCTCGTCGGGCCATGCGGCGCTGGAAGCTCGGAACAACGCGGCGGGCGGCCTCGCGGTCGGTTCGGTGCTCGAACAGGCGCAGGCCTACGTGCTGGAGAACCGCGGCGCGACGCCGCTGACGATCACCGGTCTGCGCACGATCGAAGGCGGCGGCCAGTTCTCGCTGACGGGGCTGCCCGCCAATCTGGCCACGACGCCCTTGCAGCTCGCGGCCGGCGCAAGCCTCGACATCGGCCTTCGCTACACGGCGTCCAAGGCGGGGCTGGAGCGAGGCGTCTTCGAGCTGACGACGAACGATCCGCTGCATCCGCTGCTCCGCCTCACCGTCTCCGGCACCGGCATCGCGGCCGGCGAACTCGTGGACTGGGGATCGGACCACGTCATGCTGCAGACCGGGGCGGACGGCGCGGGCGTGGTGCGGCTGGTGAGCGAGGACGACGGCGGCTTCGAATTCTTCGGCCCGGCCGACGGCCGCTACACGGTCCTGATATTCGATCCCGCGACCGGCCTCGTGGCCCGGGGCCAGGGCACCACGCCTGCCTCCGGCGGGCAGAAGGACATCACCGGTTCGCTCGTGTTCCGTGGCAGCCAAGGCACGGACACCGACGGCGATGGACTGACGGACGAAATCGAGTCGATCCTCGGTCTCGCACCCGGCAATACCGACAGCGACCGCGACGGCATCGACGACTTCCGCGAACTCGCGCTGGGGCTGGATCCGCTGGACGGGCGCGTGGCGCGGACGGGTGTCATCGGGTCGCTGGCACTGCCCGGCGAGGCCAAGGCGGTGGAACTTGCGGGTCCGCTCGACGGCGGCACCGGGCAGACCGTGTTCGTGGCGACGGGAACGCACGGACTCGCCATCGCGACCGTCTCGCCGGACAACGTTGCGACTCTCGTGGGACAGATCGATCTGCCCGGCGATGCGGTGGATGTGAGCATCGACGCCGCGCTGGGCGTGGCGGCCATCGCGTCGGGTTCCGGCGGTCTGCATCGCGTGGACATCTCGGACATCTCGGCGCCGCGGCTGCTGGAGACGCACGCGATCAACGCGAGCCAGGTGGAAGTGCATCAGGGTGTGATCTACGCGGCCGTAGGGACCGAACTGCGCGCCTACGACCTGCTCACGGGCGAGAAGGTGGCCGCAGTGGTGACCTCGTCGCGGATTGCCGCGCTGGAACGCGAAGGAGACACGCTCTTCACGCTCGACGCCACGCGCGCGCTGACGGCCTACGACATCGGCGATGGCACGTTCGACCGGCGCGGTTCGATCTCCATTCCCGGCTCGCCCGCATCGCTGTTCGTGGGGGGCGGGGTCGCCTACGTCGGCGCGGCGCCGGATGCCCGCAGCCAGGGGTTCTCGACCGTCGACGTGTCGAATCCCTCCGCCATGGTCCTGATCAGCGGGGCGGACGATCCCACGGTGGTCACGGGAACGCTCGCCGCCAACGGGTCCGGACTGCTGATTTCCGGCGGGCGCATCGCCGGGCCCAGCGGTCTCATCCAGGCCGTCGATGTGATGAACGTGCGCGACCTCTCGGACACGCAGACGCGCATCGCGCGCTTTGCGCTTGGCGACGCGCCTGCGGACATCGCCATCGGTGGCGGACTGGCCTTCATCGCGGCGGGCCGCTCCGATCTGCAGATCGTGAGCTACCTCGGTTCGGACATGCAAGGGCTCGCGCCGGTCCTGTCTGCCGACGGCGCCGCGCTGGACGTCGATCCGCTCGCCGACGGCATCCAGGTGCAGGAAGGCAGCACCGTGCAACTGCCTGTGACGGTCACGGACGACCAGCAGGTCGCCTCCGTGGAATTGCTGCTGAACGGCCTGGCGGTCCGTACCGACACGGGTTTCCCGTTCGAACTGTCCGCACAGTTGCCTACCCTGGCCGCCAACGGCGGGCGCACCACGGTGACGCTGCAGGTCCGCGCCACGGACACCGGTGGAAACGTCGGCCTTGCGCCGCCGGTCACGGTGACCCTGGTCCCGGACACCCTCGGTCCCACGCTCGTCGAGAGCAGCATCGAAGAAGGCGACGAGAAGAGCCGCAGCCTGCGGTCCATCACGCTGCTGTTTTCCGAAGCGCTCGATGCGGCCAGCGTGAACGGCGCCACCGTCCGCCTGATCGGCCCGGACGGTAACGCGGTGCCTGACCCGCAAGTGCAGTTCCGTCAGCAGGGGCGGGAGGTCCAGTTGACCTGGGCGCCGTTGCCTGCCGTGGGGAGCTATCGCTTCGTGCTGGAGGCGGGCGCGATCACCGATCGTGCCGGGAACCCGCTGGGAACCGCCGCCGTCGAGACGGCGTTCACGGTGCAGAACTACTCGACCGAATGGATCGGCCCCGCCGGCGGCTTCTGGGACGTGGCCGCGAACTGGAGCGAAGGCACGGTGCCCACGGCGGACGACGATGTCTTCGTGGGAGGGCTGCCGGAAGGCGCCGGGATCACCTTCCGCACGGGCACCGTGACGGTCGCCACGCTGACCGGCGAAGCGAGGCTCTTGGTGACCGGCGGCGCGTTGACGGTTGCGGGTGAACTCCGGCTCGACGACGGTTTGCGGATCACTGGCGGCGCATTCAATGCGCCCACGGGCGGCAACGTGGATGGCTTGCTGGAACTCGCCGGAGGCACGCTGACGGTGGACGGCTCGCTGGACGTGCAGTCGCTCGCCCTCTCCGGCGGCACGCTGACCGGGTCGGGATCGATCAATGTCGCGGCAGACTCCACGTGGACCGGCGGCGCGGTGACCGGGACGGGCACGCTCTCGTTCCTGGGGGATCTCTCGATCTCGGGTGCAGCCTCGAAGGTGCTCGCGGGCGGGCGTGTCGTCAACACGCTGGGTACGACTACCTGGGCGGGCGCGACTACCGCCAACACCAACGACTTCTTCACCGGCCCCGCCACGATCCACAACGCGGGCACGTGGATCGACGCCAACGTGGCGACGACCATCGTCCGCGACTGGTACGCGGGCGATGCGGCGACGTTCGACAACACCGGCACCTATCGCAAGACCGGCGCGGGGACCAGCACGCTGCAGATGAAGTTCGACACCCGCGGCACGATTCGCGTCGAGGCTGGCGTGCTGAGCCTCGACAGCGGTGGCGTGTCCGGCGCAGAGGGCGCGATCGACATCGCGGCCGGTGCCATGCTGCGTTTCGGCGGCGGCGAGTTCCATCTGGAAGATGCGGTGGTGACCGGACCCGGCACGCTGCAGGTCGCGGGCACGTTCAACACGACCACGAGCGTGATCCACACGGGCACGACCACGCTGGCCGGGCAGTTGTCGCTCGTCGGTGGAACGCTGTTCGCCAACGGCGTGCTGAACGCCGCGAGCTACGCCCAGTCGGCCAACTACGCCTTTCTCGACGGCACCGGCGTGGTGGACGTCGCGGGCGCGGCCACGTGGTCCGACGGCAACATGCAGGGCACCGGCACGATCCGCTTCCGCGGCGATCTCGCGATCTCCGGCGCGGGCGACAAGGCCGTGAGCGGCGGGCGGATCATCGAGACTTTCGGGACGACGACGTGGCGCGGCGCCACCGTCGCCAATACCAACGACTTCTACACCGGGCCCGGGACGATCAACAACGCCGGCACGTGGATCGACGACAACGCGTTCGACACGATCGTGCGCGACTGGTATGCGGGCGAGCCGCTGGTCTTCAACAACAGCGGCACGT
Source organism: Betaproteobacteria bacterium (assembly GCA_016713305.1). Lineage (NCBI taxonomy): Bacteria > Pseudomonadati > Pseudomonadota > Betaproteobacteria > Betaproteobacteria bacterium. The sequence continues at coordinate 90,501 of JADJPK010000031.1, read as the reverse complement.
ACAGGAAGTTGGGCGGCAGCACCTCCACGCTGCAGATCGCATTCCGCAACACCGGCCGCATCGAGGTGGAGGGCGGCATCCTGAGTCTGCAGTCCGGCGGTGGCACGACGGGCGAGGGCGCGATCGACATCGATGCCGGCGCGACGCTGTGCCTGAGCGGCGGCGAACACAGGCTGGAGGGGACGCCGGTCAGCGGCACCGGCCGCCTGGAAGTGGCGGGCACCTTCAATACGACCACCAACGTGATCCATACGGGGACGACCGTGTTCGCCGGTCAACTGTCCCTCATCGGGGGCACCCTCACCGCCAACGGCACGCTCGAAGTCGGAACCTATTTGCAGACGGCCAACTACGCCTTCCTCGAAGGATCCGGCGTGGTGGATGTCGCAGGAGCGGCCACGTGGTCGGACGGCAACATGGACGGCACCGGCACGATTCATTTCCGCGGCGATCTCGCGATCTCCGGCGCGGGCGACAAGGCCCTCACCGGTGGACGCTCGGTCCACGCGTACGGCACCACGACCTGGCGCGGCGCCACCGGCGCCAACAACAACGACTTCTACACTGGGCCCGCGACCTTCACCAACCACGGCACGTTCGTCGACGACAACGCGTTCAACACGATCGTGCGCGACTGGTTCGCCGGCGATCCGGCCAGGTTCGTGAACCTGGGCACGTACCGCAAGACCTCCGCCACGGTATCGCGACTCGAGTGGGTCTTCGACAACCGGGGCACGATGGATCTCGATGCGGGAACGCTCTTGCTCGTGCGCGGAGGCGCGAACTCGGGCGGCATCGATCTCGCTTCGGGTGCGGTCCTCCAGCTGGCTTCTGGCGACGTCGGGTGGAACGAAGGCACGGCCGTCTCCGGCGCGGGGCGGCTCCTGCTGAGCGGCGCGGAGCTGACTGTGAATGCGGGCATCGAGCTGGCGCACATCGACCTGGCGGGCGGCACGCTGACGGGGAACGCAACAGTAACGCTCACCGGAACGGGCAGCACGTGGACCTCCGGCTTCATGACCGGGGGCGGCACGACGCGGATTCTCGCCGACGCGGATCTCACCCTGAGCGGCGGCAACCGCAAGTACCTGGGTGCGCGCATCCTCGATCTGCAGGGCACACTGGTGGAATCGAGCACGGGCGATCTGCTGGACCTGGAGGGTGCGGCAACGTTGAACCTCTCGGGCCTCCTCGACATCCGCGGTGACACGGCCTGGCAGGACTACTCGAGCGCCAGCGGCAGTCTGGCATTGACCGTCGCGGACGCCGGGGTCATCCGCAAGAGCGCGGGCGCCGGGCAGTTCGAATTTCTTCACACCACGCTCAACCAGTCGGGCCGGGTGGAGGTGCAGTCCGGCACGATTGGTTTGGGCGGAGCAAGCAGCAGCGACGGCGAGTACGTCACGGAGACCGGTACCGAGATCGCCTTCCTGTACGGGACGCACGTGTGGAACGAGGGCGTGACGGTCACGGGCGACGGGATCATCGCCTTGCGCAACCTGACCGGATCCCTCGCCGCCACGCTCGACGTGGCGGCTGCACGCATCGACGTGCCCCGTCTCGATCTGCGTGTGCTCGCCACGCTGACCGGCACCGGCACGGTCGCGTTGACCGGCACCGAGAGCGAATGGACGGGCGGATTCATGACCGGAGGCGGCACGACCCGCATCGAGGCGGGCGCGGTGCTGACCGTCAGCGGCCCCGCAAGAAAGTACCTCGGCAACCGCACGATCGACGTGCAAGGCACGCTCGTGGAATCCAGTTCGGGCGATCTGCTCGATCTGGAGGGCGCGGCCACGCTGAACATCGCCGGCACCATGGACATCCGCGTCGACACGGCGTGGCAGGACTACTCGAGCGGTCCCGGCACGCTGGTCGTGAACAACACCGGCAGCCTTCTCAAGAGCGCGGGCACCGGCCAGTTCGAGTTCCTGCACACGGCCCTGAACAACACCGGCCTCGTGCACGCGAAGGCCGGGCAGCTTGCGTTCGGGGGTGACGGCGGCGTCAGCATCGGCGAGTTCCGGGCGGACAGCGGTACCGACATCGCGTTCCTGTACGGCACGCAGACGTGGAACGACGGCGCCAAGGCCACGGGCGCCGGCACGCTGTCGTTGCGAAACCTGAGCGGTTCCCTGGGCGGCACGCTGTCGGTCAACGGGACCACCGTGACGGCAGAACGGTTGAATCTGGGCCCGCTGGGAACGTTGACCGGCACCGGCCTCTTCACGATCACCGGCACCGGCAGCCGCTGGACGGCCGGTTTCATGACGGGCGGGGGCACCACGCGCATCGACACCGGTGCGGACCTCACCCTCGCCGGCGGCAGCCGCAAGTTCCTGGGTACCCGCACGCTGGACGTGCGCGGTACGCTCGTCGAGGAAAGCACCGGGGACCTGCTCGACCTGGAAGGCGCCGCCACGCTGAACGTGTCCGGCACGTTCGACATCCGCGGCGATACGGCTTGGCAGCACTTCACCAGCGCACCGGGCACGCTCACCATCGGCAACACCGGCGTGATCCGGAAGAGCGCCGGAACGGGGACGTTCGAGATCCTCAATTCGACGCTCACCAACACGGGCACGGTGGAGGTGACCTCCGGGACCCTGCGCTTCTCCGCCCCTGTCGTGCAGAACGGCCAGGTGACGGTCGGAGCGGGCGCCACGCTGATCCTAGGCGCGCAGACCATCCTCGGCCCATTCCCGACGCCGCCCGCGCCGCCGGCACCCTTGGCCGCGCCGGAGACGACGATGCAGATGGCGGCAGCGCCCGATCCGGCCGCCATGGTCGCTGCCGGGCAGGCCACCGCGGTCCCGGAAACCGCTGCCCGTCCGCTGGTCCCGCAGGTCGCCCGGCCCTCGACGTCGCTTGGCACGAGCGCGACTCGAGCGGCCGCGGAAGACGAAACGCCGGCGTCGGTCGGCGTCCGTCTGAACAGTCTCTTGTCCGGCAACTCGGCCGTCGACTGGCGAAAGGATTTCCGGCAGGCGCTGCGACTGCTGAGGTGGTTGCGTTGAGGCAGGCCCGGCTATTGATCAGTTTCAATGAGTGGGCGCAACATCCCGCCAGCGGCGGAGTGGTGCGCGATTTCGTCAACCAAGAACGTCGAGGCCGCACAGGCCCAGGAGACCAACCATGAAAACCAGACTCATCGCGCAGGCCCTTGCCGGCTGTGCGCTTTCCGTTGCGGCGGCCGGTTCCGGTGCGGCCGTCACGGTGCTCTACAGCGCCACCGACATCGCCGACCAGAACGGCCAGGACCTCTGGCAGTACACCTACGTGGTGCAGGCAGGCGTGGCGCTCAACCAGACGGTCGACATCGCCTTCGACCATCTCGTCCACAGCCCGCTGGACGTCCTGTCGTCCTCCGTGGGCTGGTTCGCCCAGGCCACGCCTTCCGATCCCGGGCTGGCGGCGGACGGGCACGTGACCATATTGAACGCCGACGGCACGCCGGACCCGCAGGGCGATCCGCTGCCCGCGACCATCGAGGTGCTGGTCGAGCGCTTCGCAGCCGGCCCCGTGGGATCGCAACCGTTCGAGCACTTCGACGACAGCTTCAACACGCTCGGGACCGGCGCCACGGCTCCGGTGCCGGAACCCGGCACCTGGGCGATGCTGCTCGGCGGGCTCGCGCTGCTGGCCGGCGTGCGGATCTCTCGCCGCGCGTAACAGGGCCGCTCACATTCTTTCTTTTCGGATCGCGCCGCCCACTCCCACCTACCACGCGCAAGGAGCGCTGGCGTCATGACGCCCACCCTCCTTGCCATCGCCGCCGTCGCCGTGCCGTTCGCAGTCATCGCCACGGTGCGCGTCGGCCTCACGCTGACCACGCGATTCGATGGCCATGTGCTGAATCCGCCGTCGCCGGACGTTCCGGTGCACGCAATCGCGGGCGGTCAGGCGGCAGCCAGGGCACGAGCAGAGTTACGCCAGTGGTGCTTCGACGGCGCCGGGCCCGGTCACGCGCCGATATGGGCACCGTGGTCCGCGCCTCGCGTGGACCAGCGGTTCTCCGTCGCGGTGTTCACGGGCCACGCGCCAACCCTTCACGCCCTGGCGCAGGACTTCGCTTGTGAACTCGACGGTACGCGCCTGTTGCAGGCGTGCGGCACGAGCGCGCAGCGGCTCGCTCTGCGCTTGCGCGTGAAGATGCACGACTGCCTGTGGTGGCGGCGCCGGGACGAACGCGACCCCTGGGACGCCGGCACCTTGCGGATCACGCCCGATCTACCCCAGCACCTCGCCCGATTTCGTCCCCGTCGCGCCACGTTGATCGTGGCGGAGGCGTCCTCCGCTGATCACCTGAAGCACTGCATTTCCGTGCTCGACTCCCATCGCGCGCAGTTCCGGCATCCGGTGCGGTTGCTCGTCCTGGGCGACGGTGGGGCGGAGGTTGCTCTGCCAGGCGTCAAGCGGATTTCGTTGGAAGGCTGAGATTCTCCCGGGCATCGGCGGCTTCGTGGTCGGGCCGGCATTGCGATGCATCCGCGCCAGCGGTTCCCTCCCGGCGTAAGATCAAACGGTTCGCCGGGAGCCGGTTCGACTGTGATCACGCGGGTCTACAACGCGGAAGTGGTCAGGCTCCCCCGTACGCCCACGCCGGATTTTCCGGCCAGGCGCGTCGGGTAGACGGCACGAGCCGGGTGACTGGAACCATCAATCGAGGAGGAGAGGTCCATGTGCCCGCTATGTTCGTTGTCGCGTAGGCGATACCTGGGTGGTCTGGCTGTGGGCAGTGCTTTCGCGCTCGGTCGCGCCACTCTTGGGGGCGCCGCAGCCCTGCTGGCATCGCGCAGCACCGGCGCCGAGGAACCGGCGATACTGGGCCAGGGCCGGCATCGCTATCGGGTGCTCGAGACGTGGGGAGAGCTGCCACCCGGTGTGACGTACGGCGATGCCGCCGCCGTCTGCGTGGACAGCAAGGACAACGTCTACGTCTTCACGCGTGGGCCGCATCCGGTGATCGTGTTCGATCGCGATGGCCGCTACCTGCGCTCGTGGGGGCAAGACATCGGCTTCACCAATCCCCACGGCGCCAGCATCGGTCCCGACGATCTGCTCTATCTCACCGACGATCACGGGCACACCGTGCGCAAGTGCACGCCGGACGGCAAGCTGCTGATGACCATCGGCACGCCCAAGGTGCCGGCGGCGCGCTTCAGCGGGGATCCGTTCAACCGCTGCACGCATACGGCGCTTTCTCCCCGAGGCGATATCTACGTTTCGGATGGCTATCAGAACGCGAAGGTGCACAAGTACTCTCCCGACGGGAAGCTGCTGCTCTCGTGGGGCGCGCCCGGGACGGCCCCGGGCGAGTTCAACCTGGTCCACAACATCGCGTGTGACGACGACGGCTGGGTGTACGTGGCGGACCGCGAGAACCACCGCGTGCAGGTTTTTGACGGCAACGGCGCCTATCAGGGGCAGTGGAACAACCTGGCGCGGCCTTGCGGATTGTTCGTGGCCAGGGGCAAGTCACCGCTCGCGTTCATTGGCGAGCTGGGCCCGGAGACCGTTGCCACACTGACCAGGGATGTACCCAACCTGGGCCCGCGCGTGACGGTCGTGTCAGCGCAGGGCGAGGTTCTGGCCTACCTGGGCACGAGGCCGCTGGGCGAGGGACTCGGTCAATTCATCGCACCGCACGGCATTGCCGTGGACTCGCGCGGCGATATCTACGTCGCCGAAGTCGCCAATACCTACTGGGCGATCCTGTTCGGCAAGAAGCCCGATCACGAGCTCCGTTGTTTCCAGAAGCTGGTGCGGGTGACCTGAGCGCGCGGTCCCGCTTGCCGGGATGAGCGCTCCCAGAGCTTGCTGCTGGGCTGCGTCTTCATCGCCGACCTTGTTCTTGGTGCGCACCGCTTGGACGTGGGGTTCAACCCATCACGTGAACCGGCGGAGTCCCGGGAATCCTTCCTGAGCGCCCACCCCTGGCAATGTTGGGCGGATTGCCAGCAGTAGCAGGATGCGTTAGAAACGCGTCGATCTTGGGCGGACCTGCCTGCTGCGGGTTGCAGGCCACAGGGCCTCATGTCTCACTGGACCTACCGCATCCGGCCCATCCGGTCAGGAGCCGTTGCGTCTGAGCCGATTCGGGGCGTGATGGCCGCCGGTCAAGGCGTTCACGGCGGGGACGGCTAGGGCATGTGGGCTGGAATGCTGTGCTGATCGATGCATGTGGTCGATGGGCGGGGCCGTGGCACTTTGTACGTCTGGTGGACGCGTGTCTTGCGTCACAGAGGGGGGGGGTGGTGGCGCGTCATGTTTCGGTCGACGGTGGCCGCCCTCCGCAGACGCTGCACAGCGGTACAAGCCCGGATAGCGCGGTTCGTTGCGAGGTGCGCCGGACCTTCAGCAGATAAACTTTTTTTGTTGCGCCCCCACAAGGGCTCTTCGCCAGTACTCTGTTTCACTAAGAGCCTTCAACGTTCTTGTAGGCCCAAACAATTCCGGGAAGTCAACGATTCTCGGGGCGTTCCGCATCCTGTCCGAAGGGATTCGAAAGGCCTCGTCTCGAAAACCGGAATTTATTAGTCTGCCGCACGAGCAGACGTGGGGCTATCAGATACCGTTGGATGATCTACCTGTTTCAACAGAGAACATCTTCTCCGACTATGACGATAGCCAGCCAGCTGTAGTTGGAGTTTAGGCTATCTGGTGGAAGCCGCCTCCAACTCGTCTTTCCGGAGCAGAACCTCTGCTACTTGGTCTGCAAGACATCAGGCCGACCGTCCGGGGCCCCGGGGATTTTAGGAAAGAGTTTAGAGTGACTGTCGGGTTTGTACCCGTCCTTGGACCGGTCGAGCACGACGAGCCTCTCTTTCAGATGGAGGCGGCCCGTCGAGCATTGCTCACTCATCGTGCCGCGCGCAACTTTCGGAACATCTGGTATCACTACCCGGAAGACTTCGATGAGTTCAGGGCCCTTGTGAAGTCGACCTGGCCGGGAATGGACATCGAGCATCCGGAAGTGGAGACTGGCGGGAGTAAGCCCCTGCTGACAATGTTCTGTCCGGAGGAGCGTTTCCCCCGAGAGATTTATTGGGCAGGGTTTGGGTTCCAGGTTTGGTGTCAGCTTCTGACCTTCATAGTCCGATGCAAGAGCGCGTCCTTGCTTATCATTGACGAGCCCGACATCTACCTGCACTCAGACCTTCAACGGCAGCTAGTCGGCTTGCTGAAGGGCATTCCGTCCGACGTTATTCTCGCGACGCACTCGACTGAAATCATTTCGGAGGCAGATCCAGGCGACCTCCTCGTCATAAACAAGAAGAGCCAGTCAGCGAAGCGCATTAAAGACCCTGCACAGCTCCAGAGTGTGTTCGGTGCACTGGGTTCTAACCTTAACCCCACCCTGACACAGCTCGCGAAGGCGAGGCGCGCTTGTTCGTGGAAGGGAAGGATTTCCAGATTCTCGGGCCTTCGCCCGTAAACTTGGAAGGCAAGCCGTCGCCAATCGAGCGGACTTCGCCGTCATTCCCGTGGAGGGGTACAACCCACAAAAGGTCAGTGACCTAGCCACGGGCATGGAGCTGACCCTGGGTGGGAAACTCCTGAAGGCTGTCATTTTTGACCGCGACTACCGCTCTGAGCGGGAGGTTTCCACCACCAAAGCCGAGCTTTCCAAGTTCTCGATGTTCGCGCATATTCACGAGAGAAAAGAACTTGAGAACTACCTTCTTGAGGCGTCAGCCATCGAGCGCGCGCTGCATCGCCAGATCGAGGAGCACAACAAGAGAAGTGAGCAGAAAGTTGCTTGCGACGAAGACATTCAGCAGATCCTGGTTGCGCTATCTGAACCCCTGAAGCATAGGATAAGTGCCCAGTTCCAAGCGAAGCGCTCTCCATTCGAGAAGAGCAAGAGCCCGGCATTGGATCCGGCGACGATAACCCAGCGCTTGCTAGACGAGTTCGAGGAGATCTGGAGTCAGTGGGTTCAGCGAAAGAACGTGCTTCCGGGTAAGGAACTGCTTTCTCTCCTGAACCAGCACGTTCAAGACAAATACAAGGTCACCTTATCCGGAACTGCCATAGTCGCATCGATGCGGCCTGATGAAGTGCCCGCAGAAATTCGGACGCTTATCGACTGCCTTGAAGAGTTCCGCACGTTGGCTGTGTAGACACGGAACCTTGTCCTCGGAAGCAAATCGTGCTCTAACGTCTGCACCGACCGGGCGCCGTCGCGCTTCGCCCGACGGCGCCCGGTCATGCAGACCGTTGATGCTGTAGAAAAGCCTCTATTTGCCCTTGATCGCCGATCCGGGCGTCGGCATCATCATCGCCACAGCGTTGCCGCGGAGAAGTCGTCGATGCCGAACTTCCGACCCGTCGACAGGAACCTCAAGTTCATCGCCGCGCGGAGGCGATGTGAAAGTCGACCTCGATGGGCATCAAAGTCGCCGAATCCCGCTCCACATATGATTGATACCGTCTGGCCGCATCGGCGGCCTTTTCTACAGCCTCGTTAGGCAAAGATTGGCATGAGCGACTGGGATTTTCTTCACGAAATGAATGAGCGCGGCTACAGCGCACAGGAAATAGCCGATGCTGCTGGCTCCGGCGCTGCGCCTTGGGAATGGGAATACATAGACAGACAGTGGGTCGATTCTCAGCTTGAAGATGCACCAGAAGAAACGTTCCTCCCGGGTGAGCCAGTCGCCCCCCTTAAGAGCCGAGATGGATTTCCTTTTAGCGCCCTACAGCAAGCAGAGATTTTTTGCGATCTGGTTGATTGTGCTACACGCCACTTCGAGAACACGGGTAGGTACTTGCAGATATGGGGAGAACTCGGGGAAATCTACGCAGAGATCAAGTTTGGCCTTCGCCGTCATGGAACACATGAAGCGGGTTCTGACGGCACAATTAACGGAAAGCTTGTTGGAGGTGAAGACCATCTCGCCAGAGAAAACCAACGACCGTGTACTCGTCAAACGCCAAGGAAAGTTTGAGCAGTTGCTCATAGTTCGTATTGATCAGGATTTTCAGTTCAAAGGCAAACTAATTGACAGAAGCGAGCTAAAGGGGGCTTCGGGAAAATTCCTTAGAGGACGAGTCAAGGATACCCCGAGCAATGCCTAACATGGCGCTCGACCGCGCTCCCTTAGGTTGCTGGACATTGCGCGATAGAGCCGCGCAGTGCCGGTCAGCTCTACGTTGAGGCTGCAGAAAAACCCCCGTTCTCCCCTTGATCGCCGATCTGGGCCTCGGCATCATCGTCGCAACAGCGTTGCTGCGGAGAAGTCGCCGATGCCGAACTTCCGATCCGTCGACAGGAACCTCAAGTTCATCGCCGTCGACCTCGATGCGCAGATCCTCCCCGGCACGTTCGAGCACGCCGTCAGTGTGCTGGTAGATCAGGAACTCGACCTCACGCCGTTCATCGAGACCTACCGCAACGACGCCACCGGCACGCCCGCCTATCACCCCTCGGTTCTCCTCAAAGTCATCCTGTTCGGCTACAGCCGCGGACTGATTAGCTCCCGCGCCATCGCGGCGGCCTGCCGCCAGCACGTGCAGTTCATCGCCCTGAGCGCGGACAGCCAGCCGGACTTCTCCACCCTCGCCGGCTTCGTCAGCCGCCACGCTGAGGCGATCCAGTCGCTCTTCACCCAGGTGCTGGTCATCTGCAACCGCGAAGGCCTCATCGGCCACGAGATGTTCGCCATCGACGGGGTCAAGCTCCCGAGCAATGCGGCCAAGTCCCGCAGCGGTCTTCGGGAGGACTTCGAACGGGAAGCGCAGAAGGTCGAACAGTCCGTGGAGAAGATGCTCGCGGAGCACCGGAGGCAGGACGCCGCGAAGGTCGAACCGGAGCAGGAACAGCGGGCACGTGAGAGGCAGGAGATTGAGCGGATGCGGGAGCACGCCAGGCAGATCCGGACCTGGCTGGAGAAGAATCCCACGGAGCGCATCGGCGCGAGCGGCAAGCCGGTGCTGAGCAACCGCACCGACAACGAGTCGGCGAAGATGGCCACGGACAAGGGCGTCGTGCAGGGCTACTGCGGCGTGGCGGCGGTGGACGAGAAGCACCAGATCATCGTCGCCGCCCAAGCCCACGGGACAGGCTCGGAGCAGGCACTGCTGCCGGGGATGGTGGAAGACCTGAAGCCTGTTCTGACGCCCGAGAGCGTGATCGTGGCCGATGCGGGTTACCACAGCGAAGCCAACTTCGCCCACCTGGAGTCCGAGAAGGTAGACGCCTTCATCTCGGACCGCGGCTACCGGGAGCGCGACGAGCGCTACGCCGGACAGGAGAGGCACAAGGCGAAGGAAGATGCGCTCTGGGACAAGAGGCCGAAGGTGCCCAAGAAGGGCCGATTTCCCGTGAGCGCCTTCGCGGTGGCCAAGGACTACTCCCACGCTGTGTGCCCTGCCGGGAAGAAGCTCCACCACAGCGGCGGCAACTGCAACATCGGCGGCCGGCGGGCGATCAAGTTCAAGGCCGCGCAGGACAGCTGTGCAAACTGCCCGATGAGACAGCGCTGCCTGCGAGAGCCGACTCAGCATTCCCCGAGATCGATCGCGGTGTTCATCGGCCAGCGCACCCTCGCACCCGAGCGTCCCATTGACCGGATGCGCCGGAAGATCGACACGGAGCGAGGCCGACGGATGATCACCCGCCGCTTCGCGATGGTGGAGCCGGTATTCGCCAACCTCCGGCACAACAAGGGGCTCGACCGGTTCACGTTGCGAAGCCGGAAGAAGGTGGAAGCGCAGTGGCGGTTGTACTGCCTGGTGCACAACATCGAGAAGCTGATGCGGGCGAGGCAGGCGAGATGAGGGGTGGTATGGAGACAGTTATCGCGACATGCACGCGGACGGTCGCCGAAGTCGCCGGAAATGCGGTCAACGTATGATCGATACCGTCTGGCCGCGTCGGCGGCTTTTTCCACAGCCTTGTTAGCCCGCACACATCATGTCATCTCGAACTGTCGCCCTTCGCTGGTACCAACGTGCCTCAAACGTGGCATACGGCCACTACAAAGCCGCGCAGCGCTTTTCGAGCCTGAACTTCGTGTTCGGGCTGCCGACTGTCGTCTTTGCGACGATTGTGGGAACGTCCGTGTTTGCCACCCTTCAGTCGAGTCCAGACCTCTGGTGGAAGATCGCTGTCAGTGCAATGAGCATTGCAGCGGCGATTCTCTCCGGCCTTCAATCGTTCCTTGGCTATAACGAGAAGGCTGAAAAGCACAGGGCTGCTGGCTCCAAGTACAACGCCATAGGCCGAGAACTTGAGCTTTGGTTGGCGCAAGCGCAGGAGGATCTAACTAGGCTGGAGGCAATCCGACAGCGGATCGATTCCTTAGCGAAAGAATCCCCGCACATTCCTGCTTCAGTGAATTCGAATCTTCCGGACGCGGAAAAGAGTCTCCTGTGGACGCAATAGCGGTGCGAGCTAACAGGTCGGTCGCCTCCAACACGTTGCGGCAAGGGGCCGCACGGCGCCGTTGGAAATCGTGCACCGTGCCCCTTGCCGCAACGTGTCGGTCACCTTCACGTTAGGCCCCGCAAATGCCGCCCGAAGAAGAAACCGTTGCACAAGTCCGTGGAACCGCCCAGATTGCATTTGCCCAAGATGCCCTACGAGGGATCGTTCTACTGAACGGCGGCGCGGTGATCGCCCTCTTGGCGTTCTTTGGTCAAGTTTGGTCCAAGGATCAGGCGCAGGCAGCGCTTGTTATGTCGTTCCTTCGTACTGCACTCGTGCTCCTCGTTCTCGGCGCCTTGTCCGGAGTAGTTGCCCAAGGACTTGCCTACCTATCTCAGCAGGCGTTCGTAGAGAACCGTCGCTCGCTTGGAACAAACTTGCGGCGCCTATGCATCACATTTGCCGTCGCGGGCATGTACTTTTTCGGGCATGGAAGCATCGCTGCAATCAGCGACTTCATTCGCAAGGTGTAACTCGTGCAAGTCTACGACCCGAGTCAACCCCAACTTCCCGCCTATGATGGCCCCCCTCCACTCGACGAGAACGGCAAACCCATCCCGGGCGGCGGCAACGGGTGCGGGTGCCTGGTGTATCCGCTCCTTCTTGTCTTCATCATTGGTGCTGCTTGGTACGCCATCAAGCACTGGCTGTGAAGTTCGCCGCCGGCGCGGCCTAACCCCTCGGTCGAGGCGAAGCCCAACGGCAATGCGCCAAGCTCGCCACCCGGGCTTGCGCATCATCCGCCCGTCGGGCTTGGCGCATCGCCGTCGGCCCCGCCTCACCTCGAACGTTGCGGCTGTAGAAAAACCCCCTTCCACCGCTAGATCACCGATCTGGGCCTGACCCGACCCCGTTCTTCGTACTCCTCAGCATCGTACTGCTGATCTGGACAATCACGTTCCTTAGCAGGCGGTATGTATGTGAAGTCACGGCCAGGTTGTTGACGAAGTAACGTGCATCCAGGACAGAACCAATGCTCAGGCGCCTTCTAGAGCGTTTTTCGAACTGGTACTGGAACAATGTGGAGAAAAGGTGTCGTGAGGACCCGGTCTGCCAGCTCTTGAGACGTGAGGTGACGGTCGTCGGCAAGGAATTCGAATCGATGGCTTATGACCGGCTTCTTGATCCCGCAGAGACGCTTTCGTTTTCAAGAATCGTCGATGGCATCGAGCTGACCTTTTCGGCAGAGGCGTACCATGTCAAGGACAATGGTGACATATGCTTCTGCGTGGATGCGAGTGCGAAATCGAACCGTACAGGATGGCAGCCCAGTTACCAGTTTTTCAAACGACGGAACGGCACTGTCTACTACTAAGCAAAGAGCGCCGTGCACTGCGTACACGCACGTACGCTCAGACTGAGTCTGCGCCGAGGATGGGGTCCGGTTTCGCACTAGCACATGCCCCGACGCAGCATCCGTCCATGTCTCGCTCTCTCCGCATCGAGCTCGCCAGTGGTCTCTATAACGGCACTTTTCGCCGTGACAGCCGCGTACGTGCTCCGAAGGACACCGACTTATGGAGAATTCCGCGCGAACTTTCGATAGGCCGGTTAAGTGCTGGACTTCAAGACCCGGCCCCGACTATCCAGGCGCGGGCGCTGGGTTTTCCACAGGAGAGGATGGTTGCGAAACCTATACGTTCAACTGCAGATGTTTCTGAGCGTTGTTTCGCGTCCCCAAGTTCGGGGTCGCCTTGTGGCCCTACTTGGGGTTCTAGTGGCGAACGCGTTTGTTTGGATCGATTGGTTGGCCGATTCGGGGTACCTGTTGCTGGGATTTATATTGGGAATGTTGATTTTTCTCATTGGTGCGCGAGACACCAGGGATCGAAACGAGTAGGCACAACGAGAGGTGGCTCAGTCTTCCAGGACACGAAGAGAGGGGCCCCGTGGCGCACGATGGGGTCCGGTCTTGCAGTAACACATTCCCTCAACCAGAATCCGCCCATGTCCCGCCCTCTCCGCATCGAGCTCACCAGTGGTCGCTATAACGGCACTTCTCGCGGTGACAGCCGCGTACGAGCTCCGAAGGACACCGACTCAGGGAGAGCTCCGCGCGAACTTCGAATAGGTCGGTTAAGCGCTGGATTGCAAGACCCTACCCCGTTGTTCTGGAAAAGGACATCGAGTGGTATCTCAAAGAAAGGAAGAGTGGCTGTCTCGGCGTCGCCAGTGGAGACTTTGACGGAGATGGAAAGAAGGACAGTCTGCTTGGCCTTACTGCGCTCCGTGGGTCAGGCAGACTTGTAGTTGTCGCCCTAGCGCGTGGCAACCGCTGGCAGTTCAAGACTCTGGGTAGGTTTCCCGGAGAGCGGCATCGGCTTTACGTTGAGGCTGGTGAGTCTGGCGTGTACAGGCGGTTCAAGGCGCTCGATGGCCCAATGCAGCCGGGCGAATTGGAGGTAATGTCTTGCCCCAACTCTGCCGCGATCTTCGGGACATTGGAATCGTCTGGCGTCGCCCATTGTTACGTCCATCGCAGGTGGAGGCACACGTGGATATCCGACTAATGTGGCCCAACCCTACGCACGAGGGGACCGCAGGCAAGCTTTGATTGCCGGTTCCCCGCCTACTTCGGCGCCGGGCGGCCCGCCAGCTGCGACGTTAGAACTCATGCTCACTTGCCCGGCATGCGACGGACACGGAATCCCGCTGGTGGGGCGGGCATTGCTGCATCTCCGCGAGTACGTGCCTTGCTCGCTTTGCGGCGTGCGGCTTGTTGCAAATCCTTGGCTGTCGCCGATCGCCGCCATTGTGTCTGTTTTGTTCGTGTTGTTTGGCTTGCTTGTCCTCAGATCGTCCTGGGTCTGGCTGATGGTCGTTTTCGTCGGCTACTTGGCGGCGCGCCTTGGTCTTGCGTTACTTTTGCCGTTACGTGTCGGTGGCGGCTCGCTCAACGCATTTCGGAGGTTCGGCCAATGAGTTCTAACCTTTTGGTCAAGCGTACCTGCGCCAGCTCCGCTGGCTTGTCCGCTTGCCGCGAACGTGGGGTGTAAGGCGTGGAGAGAAGGTCACACGATCTGACCGTGCGTGGGCCCCTGTGGTACGGGCAAGAGTCATCTGGCCCAGGCGCTGGGCCACTGTGCCGTCCGGCAGGGCGTGGATGTGATTTTCACCACCTGCACCGGTCTGACTCAGAGCCTCAATGCCGCTCGCGCCACCGGTGGCTTCGAACGCAAGCTCGCTCAGCTCGCTCGCGTGCCCCTTCTGATCATCGACGACTTCGGTCTCAAACCCCTGCGCCCCCCCGCTGACGAGGATCTGCACGATCTGATCGCCGAGCGCTATGAAACCGCCGCAACGATCGTCACCAGCAACCTCGACTTCCCCGAATGGGACCAGGCCTTCCCCGCCAACCGCCTTCTGGCCTCGGCCACGTTGGACCGCCTGCGCCACAACGCCTACTGCCTGGTGCTCGACGGCCAGTCCTACCGCGCACCCAAGGCATTACCGAAGTCCCGCACAGTTGCGTCCTCGTCCAAAGCTGGCCATCCTTAACCCTTCGCGAGATGCCCGTCCCTCCACATCCCGCTGGCCTGATTACGCCGAAAACGCCTGGCCTGATTATGGTGAGAGGTGACATGGGGATACGGCCATATCCTCATTAGAGGACTACTCGAGTCCTCAGGACTTCGACGACGATTGAAGGATGGCGACCAACGCAGCGATAGCCAACCCGCGTTTCCAGGTGCCCGCCAACGGCGCGCTTTGCCCGCCGTCGTCGTCGCCTGAAACTCATCGGTGCCACCGTCAGATTTCGATGCGCTTCAGTTCGAGGCACGTTTCGATTGCGCTGTTTGCTGCACTAGCGACCATCCCTATGCCGGCATCGGCAAACGTTGGTCTGCCGATGATCTTCATCACGCTGCCCTGGATGCTTGTGGCGCTAGCGCCCGTGGTATTGGTCGAGTCCATGGTAGTGACGCGAAGCCTGCCAATATCATTCGGTCGCGCTACTGTCGTGACTTGTGTCGGAAACGTTCTGTCTACGTTGGTCGGCATGCCACTAACCTGGGCCGCTCTACTCGGTCTGGAGGTATGGTCCGGAGGTGACGGTGCTCATGGCCTTCACACGCCTTGGGCCAAGTTCCTCGCAGTCACTTGGCAGGCGGCTTGGCTCCTTCCGTACGAAGGGGCAAGTCATTGGATGATTCCCTCTGCAATCCTGACGCTGATGGTGCCATTCTTCTTCGCCTCATGGTTTGCTGAGTATCAGGTCGGGAAGCGGATGCTGAAGCGCGTTGACGCGGCTTTGGTTCGGCGGTCCATACTAATGGCGAACCTGGTGAGCTACGGAGCACTAGCTGTAATCGTCTTGGCTGGCTCATTGCAGCTACTCGGAGTCCTGCATGAAAGTGGTATCTAACTGTTTGGGCAGCGGACGCGCCAGGATGCGTCGTCGTGCTTTGCTGGTTCCTGCTGGCCCGCCGCTGACGCACCTCGTCAGACCTCGTAACTTGCGCCGCCGTCGGCTGAACCCGTCTTCCACGCAGACAACATCCGCAAAGCTACTGATGAATTCAGCGCGGAATCCACGCATAGGTGGCGGCGCTCGCGTGCCGCTGATAAGGTACTAGGCGCGCAAGCCACCTCTCTATTAGCACAGCCAACGAAGGGTAATCATGGAATCTGCCTTAATTCGGAACGCGAAGACCGGCACCTACCTCGTGAACGGATCAGTAGCGTTTATTCGCATACCTGAGGTCGGGGAGTACGTTCAATGGGGCACCGCCCTCCTCACTGTATCCGCCGTACTACATGGTTGGAATGCGCAGAAGCAGCCGGTGTGCGAAGTCCGCGTCTTGCCCCCCGGTCCAGGCGAAGGGCTGCCTGTTCACGAATCGATGCCTGACGCGGCCTAACAACGGGCTCGAGGGGAGCGCCCAATAAGTTGCTGCCCGTCAGGCTGCGCGCGCCGGCACCCCTCAGCCCGGAACGTTGAGGCTGTAGAAAACCCCCCGTTCTCCCCCTTGATCGCCGGTCTGGGCCTCGGTTGTCAACGGTAACCCAGAATTCCCCAGTGTGGTAATTCAAATCTCCCCACCCGGTTGGGATTCGGAATCGTGAGAACGGATCAGACCGGCCTTGAGTTTCTCCTTCAGTCGGTAAGAGTTGCCGCGGATGTTCAGAGTCACGGCATGGTGCAAGAGCCGGTCGAGGATGGCGGTGGCGATGACGCGATCACCGAAGACCTCACCCCAGGCCCCGAAGCTCTGGTTGCTGGTGAGGATCATGGGACCGCGTTCGTAACGCCGACTGATGAGCTGGAAGAACAGGTTCGCGCCCTGACGGTCGATGGGCAGGTAGCCGATCTCGTCGATGATGAGCAGTCGGGGCGTGGTGAACAGCTTGAGCTTCTCCTCCAATCGGCCTTCGGCCAGCGCCTTGGTGAGGGTGGCGATGAGATGAGCGGCGCTGGTGAACAGCACGCGATATCCGGCCTCGATGGCCTTGAGGCCGAGAGACACCGCGAGGTGGGTCTTGCCCACGCCTGGAGGGCCGAGGACGATAACGTTGTCGCCGTGCTCGATGAAGTGACAGCTGGCCAGTTCCAGGACCTGCTTGCGATCGAGGGACGGCTGGTAGGCGAACTCGAAGGTCTCCAGGGGTTTGACGAAGGGGAAGCGGGCCATGGCGGTACGCATGGCGATGTTCTTGGAGGTCTTGGCGGCAACCTCCTCGCCGAGGACCTGTTCGAGGAAATCGGCGTAGGGCAGTTCGTGACTGGCGGCATGCTGCAGCAGCGCCTCCAGGCGTTCGCCGCTCTTGAGCAGACGCAGCTTGCGCAGGTGCTCGCCGAGACGTTCGAGCTGGGCCGGGGTGGTCATGGCTGCAGGGGCAGCCGATCGGATCGCGGTCCTGGCCATCATGCGTGCTCCTGCGTCGGGTGGGGGAGCAGATGCTCGTAGACCGCCAGATCGCGGATCTCGACCTCGCACGCTGGATCGTCGTGATGCAGCGCTCTGCCGGGGACGGCGGTGCTGTAGCGACTACGGGCATTGCGCAGCACCGCCCCGGGTCCGTGTTCGGGAGACACGCTCAGTTGCCCCCGGCCGGCCAGGACCGGATGGGTGGCGACGATCCGGCCGCGATGGCGGATGACGAACACGCCGCCCTCGCGCACGACCTCCACACTCTGACCGATGAGGGCGAAGGGCACGGAGTAGCGGTTGGCATCGACCGAGACGAGCCAGTCTTCGGCCACGACCCGGGTACGAACCATCGCCTGCAGGAAACTGGCCTGTGCGCCAGTCGGAATCAGCGCACGGGCTTCCTCGGCGAAGCGCTCGATCGGGCGCTGGTGGGTCGTGCCATGGTCGCGCACGTCGGCAATCTCGGCCTGCCAGGTGGCCAGTTGGGCGTTGAAATCCTCCAGGTCGCGGAAGCGCCGACCGGGCAGGAAGTTGCGCTTGAGGTACTTCACGCCCGATTCGACCTTGCCCTTGGTTCTGGCCCGGTACGGGCGACACACCCTCGGGGTGAAACCCCAGTGCGCCGCGAACGCCGAGAAGGTCGTGTTGAACCGCACCCGAGTGTGTCCGCTGCCATCGAGTTCTTCACCCAAGGCCACGGTGCGCATGCGGTCGTAGAGCAGCGTCTCGCAGCAACCGCCGAAATGGGCGAACGCGTGCTCGTGAGCCGCCAGCAGCGCCCCCATGCGTTCGTCGGCATAGCCCTCGGCGTAGGCTCTGCGGCTGTAGCCCAGCGTCATCACGAACACGTGTACCGTCGTCCTGATGCCTCCGAGGCTCACTCGCGCCTGACCCCAGTCGACCTGGGCCTGTTCGCCCGGAGCCGTCTCGAAGCGTCGCTGGGTCAACCCTGCCACGCTCGCCGCTGCCCGCAACGGCCGTACCGCCAGCTTCACCGTCTCGTAGCTGCCTGTAAAGCCGCGATCCTGACGCAATTCCTGCCACAGGATCCGCGCCGAGTAGTGCACCTGTGGAGCACGCTCGGTCAGCCAGTCCCGGTGCGGCTCGAGCATCGTCGACATCGACGGCTCCCGACGGTACGGCTGCCACTGCTCCTGATGCAAACACCGACGTACCGTCTTGCGATCCACCCCGAACTCCCGGGCAATCGCCGAGACGCTCTGGCCGCTGGCGCGGCGCTCACGAATCGCTTCCCACTGATGACTCCCCAACACCGCGTTCTCCCCGTCCCTACTGCCCGCGGACACGGTAACGCGGCCACTCTCGACAGGCGCAGAGCACCCCGAGGCCAAACCTTCTTCAATACGTCCTTCCACTTCCATCTGTGCCTCCTTGGCATCGATGGGTGGGGAGAATTCGATTACCGCAACTGGGGATTATTGGGTTACCGATACACTCCCTCCCTTAAACCTTACGTCCCACTCCACTCGATTCCGACGGTCCGTCATCGTTGTGATCGAACAATACCACATCAGCATTCTGGAGGCGGGCGAAGCCCGCTGTAGCCGGTCAGGTGCATGCGGGGTTTTTTTGCCTGTGTTGTCCATCGCCCTCCTGGTAGACTGCCCCCCCCCGGATGCACCCTAATGGCTCAGATAGAGGGCTTGGCGGGTGCAGCAGTGGCTGGGTGGTGGATCACCCGGTAAACTGCATCAACACATTGGTGTAGGAGTTGGAACCCTTGTATGACGAAAGGACTGCTCGGGTCAATTCCCATACGAAGCACCGCCTCACCTGTGTCCCGACTAGGAAGGTGCGCATCGGCGACGCGCAGGTCGTAGACGCCAAAGAGTGGCGCCATGATTGTTGCCGCCTCAGCGGGCGGTATGCACGTCGCCACGAGATTCTCAAGCGCTTCAACGAACCCCACTTCTTCCCAGACGGTGGCTTCACGATCGTTTGCATTGCGTCTGTATCGAACGAATCGGCAGTTAGTCTTGCGACGTCCTTCGCCAGGGCATACAGGCCGGCCTGGTCTATCGCCCGAAACCGATGGGTTCGCGCAAGCAAGTCTGAGTGGGTCTCATGCTCGCGCAGCAGCCATATCCCAAACCGCTCTGCCCGGCGTGGTTCAGTTGGTAGTCCTTCGCCGGAACTGCCAGGGGCCTGCGTATCTGCTGGCTCCGCGCGCATTTGAGAAGCAATCAATTGTCTGAAACTTTCCCATCTGGTCCGACGTTGTACCCAGCCCATACCCGCTGCAGCCACTCCGGGAGTAGCGCAATGTCTTTGGCGTATACGTTCACAAGTCCGATCGCGTTGACGCCGAAGGTAACGCCGTAACCTGGCGCCCCCTCTATCTTCCCCGTATCGCGGGTGTACCAGCTCAGCGACCCGCCCCGCCGATGAGCAAGGGCTTGCATCACGTCGGGTCGAAACCAAAGCCATCTGCTTCCTCACTAGCGTGCTCGCTTTTCCGTGCACCGGAAGCATCGACGACAAAAGCCACGCCTGGATCGCCTCTGTCACCTCGAATAATGGGACTAGTGGGGGTTGGCTCAATCCATTCGTTGCGCCAGAGTTCGCCCTGGATGCGGTAAAGCTTCTCTCCCTTGTGTTCGATCTCCCAAGATTCGGATGTCACGTCCTCATCCTTTGGAAAGTCGAAACTCGGTACATCCTCGTCTGCATCGACATCCGTGCGAGCAACATGGAAAACAGCGGTCTTGGCTCCGTATGGCATCCCACCGGGCGCGATCGCTGTGATACGCCCCTCCCATCGGTCCAGCCCCTCCTCTTTGCGATAAGGCTCCGACGGCCAGTTGATGTGCGAAGCATCTCTTTCGATCAAGGTGTGAGATCGCGATAAGATGTTACATAGAGGGCCATCTCCTCGAGCATTCAGGTAGTCGCGCAAGTGGCTAGCGCGATCTCGATTAGGCGAGGCGATTGACCAGCTTTGCGGTAGAGCCGCACCACTGGAGATATCCTCGTCCGGGCGCACTCAGTTGTCACCTTCCCGCTTCAGCCCGAGGGTCGTTACTACAAGGTCCTGATGAAGGTGCCATTCCTGCGGATCGCTTCTTATTACCTCGCTGCTCAAGGACTAGATGCAATCCGGACACGCCCCGGTCTTCGTATACATCGGCAGGAATGTAACGACCGTCTTGAACTACCCCAGCATGGGAATGCGATATCCCAACATCCATCCAGCCCAGCACTTCAGCTGCCGCTCGCTGAGAAAGAGGAACTGCCAAGTCCCCACTCCATAGAACTCGCTCTGATAACCCAGGTGCCCCATTCTTCCGACCTCTCCACCCGGTCCACGGAGCGCAGTGGAATCCATACGGCGGACGAGAGCTTCCGCCGACGGACTTCCATCATTTCAACCAAGCCTGGTCCATCACCGGTCTGGGCACTTGAACTAGTTGATGGACGGTAGCGATACCATGTGGGATGCCGCATAACGAGGCTGTAGAAAAAGCCGTCTGCGCGGCCGGACGGTATCGATCATACGTGGACACCGTTTTCCATGATGTTTGCGACTGTCGCACGCGGCGATCGCGACTACTGCCGCGCTTCTCTCGATCATCGTTTCCACATCGCCCTTCATCTCGCCTGCCTCGCCTTCATCAGCTTCTCGATGTTGTGAACCAGGCAGTACAACCGCCACTGCCCCTCCACCTTCTTCCTGCTTCGCAGCGTGAATCGGTCAAGCCCCTTGTTGTGCCGCAGGTTCCCAAACACCGGTTCGACCGTCGCGAAGCGGCGGGTGATCATTCTTCGGCCTTGGTCGGTGTCGATCTTTCGGCGCATGCGCTCGATGGGTCGCTCCGGCGCGGGCTCATGCTTGCCGAGGAATAGCGCGACCTGACGGAGAGTGTCTTGTCGGTTTGCGCAGGCAGCGCTGTCTCAGCTTGCAGCTCCCGCACGCCGTCTGTGTCCCCTTGAACTCGATCGCCCGCGGCCGCCGAGGTTGCAGTTGCCGCCGCTCCGGTAGAGGCGCTTCCCGGCAGGGCACGGATGCAGTGACTCAGGTCATCGCAAACCGTGAAGGCCGAGGGCGGGAACTGCTTCGGCTTCCGGTCCTTCGGACTCTTGTCCCAGAGCGCGTCTTCCTTCGCCTTGTGCCTCTCCTGTCCGGCGTAGCGCTCGTCCCGGTCCCGGTAACCACGGTCGGCGATGTAGGCCTCGACCTTCTCGGACTCCAGGTGGGCGAGGTTGGCTTCGCTGTGGTAACCCGCATCGGCCACGATCACGCTCTCGGGCGTCAGAACAGGTTTCAGGTCTTCCACCATTCCCGGCAGCAGTGCCTGTTCCGAGCCCGTCCCGTGCGCCTGGGCGGCGACGATGATCTGGTGCTTCTCATCCACGGCGGCGACACCGCAGTAGCCCTGCACGACGCCCTTGTCCGTGGACATCTTCGCCGACTCGTTGTCGGTGCGGTTGCTCAGCACCGGCTTCCCGCTCGCGCCGAGGCGGTCCCTGGGGTGCTTCTCCAGCCATGTCCGGATCTGCTTCGCATGCGTTCGAAGCCGCTCGATCTTCTCGACCTCGCGCTTCCTCTGCTCCTGCTCCGGCTCCACCTTCGCGGCGTCCTGTCGGTGGTGCTCGGCCAACATCTTCTCCACCGCGTGTTCCACCTTCTGCGCCTCGCGGGCGAAGTCCTCGCGCAGCCCGCTGCGGGACTTGGCCGCATTGCTCGGGAGCTTGACCCCGTCGATGGCGAACATCTCGTGGCCGATGAGGCCTTCGCGGTTGCAGATGACCAGCACCTGGGTGAAGAGCGACTGGATCGCCTCAGCGTGCCGGCTGACGAAGCCTGCGAGGGTGGAAAAGTCCGGCTGGCTGTCTGCGCTCAGGGCGATGAACTGCACGTGCTGCCGGCAGGCCGCCGCGATGGCGCGGGAGCTGATCAGGCCGCGGCTGTAGCCGAACAGGATGACTTTGAGGAGAACCGAGGGGTGATAGGCGGGCGCGCCGGTGGCGTCGTTGCGGTAGGTCTCGATGAACGGCGTGAGGTCGAGTTCCTGATCTACCAGCACACTGACGGCGTGCTCGAAGGTGCCGGGGAGGATCTGCGCGTCGAAGTCGACGGCGATGAACTTGAGGTTCCTGTCGACGGATCGGAAGTTCGGCATCGGCGACTTCTCCGCAGCAACGCTGTTGCGACGATGATGCCGAGGCCCAGATCGGCGATCAAGGGGAGAACGGGGTTTTTCTACAGCCTCAACGTGACCGGCGACCGAGCGCGAGCGCGGAGGGTACCGGCAAGCGCCGCTTGCCGGGCGCCCGGTTGACGGAAGGTGGGCACCATGCTAAACGATGGACAGCTGTCTAATCTCAGCAAACGAACTCTTGCTCGTCGACATACTGCATTGCCTTATCCCACAGAGGATTAGTCCGGTCCCTAAGGTTCTTTGCCAAGGGCCTTTATCTCGCGTCTTCTCGAAAGTAGTTGTCCGCGCCACGAACCTTGGGATAACTCACCAGTTATCTTGAACTGGACTGAGGAATGTTCTTGGACTTTGCTGCTCAATGTCTTTGTGTCGGTCTCCCATCATGGCGCGCGTCATCAAGTAGTAGTCTCTCTCTTTGAATTCGCCATTGAAGGTGTAGTCGGACCTGGGCGGATACTGCGGTTGAATCCTTCTCTTGAACAGACCGCCATCGACGAATCGGAAATGCAGATTGTCGGAAGACATCTCGTAGCGTTCGCAGTCGACAATGTCGACCCAATGCCCCTTGGCCCGAGAGATATGCTTCTTTACGAAGAGAACTGCAAATGCCTCCTCGGTACTGGCGTACTCAAGGTACCCTTGAGTAGCTTTTCGTTCATGGGTGAGAGTGGGTAGCGACCTCGTGCATGGTGCCCAACGGTCCGCTGCAACCGGACCGTTGGGCGCATCCTGCTTCCTGACACAAATCGCCTCCGCCACGATGGCCGGAGCAAGTCTGCGTTCACCGACTGAGGTTATTGGGAGACCGTTTGCGCCAATGGCGGCAGCCTGCTTCTTAAGCTCTTCTACAGCGTAGTCCATGGACCCTTGTTCGGTCAGCCCCGCGTCTGAGGAGGCTTCGACTATACCAACGACGTCGTACTCAGCCGGTGGTGTCGAATAAAGCTGAACGGCAGAAGGCGCGATCGCTGGCCGCTTCGTGCCGGTGACCACGGCTGAGCCCGTCGCGCAAGCGGAAACCAGGAGAACAGCGATGAGCGCGGCTTTGCTTGAACACTTATCCCTCCACTCGTCTGAGCTGACCTGCGCTTTCAGCGATTACTGCGTGTGCGCGTCCCTCAGGCCGCCCAACGACAAGTCTCACCCATTCGACAAAATTCTTTCCGTCGAATGACATGTAAGAACGCTTCGAAGCCCTCCCGAATCAATCCCTCGTCCACGCATCCCAAGCCCCCGCCCGTTCGGATGCCGCTAACCCGCACTCCCCTCAACCACAGTATGCCCCCGCCCCACCACCGCCGAATGTGAACTATTCACACCCGGCGTGCCTCAACTTCCTCACTGCCCCGGCACCCCAATCGCCACCGGCCTGACCGCCGAACCCGCACCGCCCTTCTCCCGCAGCGGCAGGATCATCGTGCAGGACGTCCACACTTTGTCGTTGGCGATGGCCGCGAGGTTGGCGTGTTCGATGTGGTGGATGCCCATCTGGGTGAGCATGTGGTGGTGGACGACGAAGGGCAGGCCGGGCGGGGTGCCTTCGGCGGGCAAGGCCTTGCCTTGCATCATGCCTTCGGGCACGGGGTCGATGAAGGGTGTGTCCAGGCCGATGGCGACGATGCGCTTGTCGCCCAGGTACTTCGCGGCGTCGTAGGCGAGGCCGGGCGCCTTGAAGTAGTAGACCTTGTCGACGTCCGGATCCTGCCAATTGTCGCCCCAGCCGGTGCGGATGTAGACGACGTCGCCGGGCAGGATGCCGCGGCCGCTCAGGCCTTGCACGGCCAGCATGTCTTCGATGTCCTTGGCCGTCACGCCGCGGCCGGCCTCTAGCGGCTTGCCGCCGCCGACGTGGGTCTTGGCGTCGAGCAGGATGGCGGAGGTGATGAGCGGCGGGGCCTTCTCGATGCCCAGCTTGAGCAGCGGCGAGTCGGGCGTGGGCTTCACCTCGGACTGCTTGAATCCGCCGTAGTAGGTGGCGGTGTCGGAGGGGAAGGGCGGCTGCATCTTCCACGGTTCGGGCAGAAAGGCGAAGTGGCCGATGGCATCCATCTGCGTGGCCTGGGCGGCCGGCTCCGCGCCGGCGTCGAGTTCTTCGCCGTTGAACGCGTGGGCGCTGAACGGGATGCCGCCGGTGGGTTTGTACTTCTGGTTGTACGGGCCGCTGAAGGGCGACTTGGGCATGGTGTTGGAGCGCAGGTACGAAAGCTCGTACGAGCGCGCCTTGGGTTGCGAAAGATGCCAGGCGCAGCGCATCCAGGTGCCGGCGCCGATCTGGTTGGCCATGCCCTGCTCGTCGCCTGCCGACCACGGCGGCGAGGGGATGCGCTTGGCGGCGCGGCTCAGGACCTGTTCCGGTTCCACGGCGGCGGCCCATCCGCTCGTGAGGATCATCGCGACGGCGGCGGCCACCGGCACCAGCACTCGATTGCTTTTCATCTGCTCTCTCCCGTTCGAGGTTCGAAGAATCACAGTCCCAGCGTGCGCGGCAGCCACACGCTGATGGCGGGGAAGGCCACCAGCAGCGTGAGCCGCACGACATCCGCCGCGACAAAAGGCAGCACGCCGCGCCAGACGGCATGCGTGGGCACGTCCGGCACCACGCTGCGCAGCACGAAGATGTTCATGCCCACCGGTGGCGTGATCATGCCGATCTCGACCACGCACACCACCAGAATGCCGAACCAGATGGGGTCGAAGCCCATCCCCTGCACGAGCGGGAAGAAGATGGGCACGGTGAGCAGGATCATGGACAGCGATTCCATGGCCGTGCCCAGCACGATGTAGACGAAGCAGATGGCCAGGATCACCAGCGTGGGGCTCACGGCGAACTGCTTCACGAAGGCATCGAGATCCGACGGCAGCGTCGTGAAGTTGATGAAGTTGGCGAACAGCGATGCGCCGATCACGATGGTGAAGAGCATGGCGGTGGTGCGCGCGGAATCCACCAGCACGTGCTCCATCACCGCGAAGCTCATGCGTCCTCGCAACAGGGCGATGACGAATCCGCCGGCCGCTCCCACGCCCGCCGCCTCGGTGGGGGTAAACCAGCCGCCGTACAGGCCGCCCAGCACGATGGCAAAGAGCACGGCCACCGCCCAGATGTCGCGCAGACCCTTCAACCGTTCGCCCCAGGTCGACTTCTCTCCGGGCGGGCCGAGTTCCGGGTTGCGGGCGGTGACGATCATGGCGGCCGTGATGTACAGACCGGTGGCGAGCACCCCCGGCACGATGCCCGCGGCGAACAGCGCGCCGATGCTCTGCTCGGTCATGATCCCGTAGATCACCATGATCACCGACGGCGGGATCAGGATGCCCAGCGTGCCGCCCGCCGCGATGGCGCCGGCGGCGAAGGATTCGCGGTAGTTGAACCGCCGCATCTCCGGCATGGCGACCTTCGCCATGGTGGCCGTGGTGGCGATGGAGGATCCGCAGATGGCGCCGAAGCCGGCGCAGGCGAGGATGATGGAGATGGCCAGCCCGCCGCGCCGGTGTCCGACGAAACGGTAGGCCGTTCGGTACAGCTCCTGCGACATGCCGGCACGCGTGACGAAGTTGCCCATCAGCACGAACAGCGGCAGCACGGACAGCGTGTACTTGGCGATGTCGAGGATCTCGGTGGCGGTGGACGAGAACGCCGCCGGCCAGGAGCGCATCAGCCCGATGCCCACCACCCCCACGATCGCCATGCTGAAGGCGATGGGCACGCGCAGCAGCGCCAGGGCGAACATCGCGGCAAAACCCACGGCCGACTCAAACATCCTCGCCTCCCACGGGCGGCAGGTGGAAGGTGTCGGACGAGGGCGTCGCGCGGACCATCAGGTAGAGGTGCATCACGGCCGCCAGCAGCAGCATCGCGGCCGTGGCGTACTGGAAGCCGTAGAGCGGCAGGCCGAGCTGGGCGGTGGAATCGCCATACTCGGCAGCGCGTCCAGCGCGGCCGTAGACCAGCCACGACGAGCCGACGAGCACCGCGACGCAGAGGGCGTTCGCGATGCGGTGTTGCCAGGTCTTGATCCGTGCGGGCAGGATCGGATCCAGCAGGTCGAAGATGATGTGCTCGCCCTTGAGCGACGCGAGCGGCATGCCGACGAAGATCACGGCGAGCATGAGCAGCTCGGTGATCTCCACGCCCCCGGGCACGGACGACGAGAACGCCTTGCGGGCGATCACGTCGGCCGCCGTGAGCGCCATCATCGCGAACAGCGCGAGGGCCGCGACGACGCCGAGGATGCGCTCGAACGTCTTCACGTGGTCGGCCGGTGTGCCGGAGGGTGGGGTTTGTGGAGAGCCGGGGGCCTCAGGGTTTGGCGACTTCGGCGCGGAATTCCTTCAGCACCTGCTCGGCATTGGCGAGGCCCTTCGCCTTGGCGTCCGCGATCCACTTCTGCTCCAGCGGAGCGGTCTTGGCGCGGATCTCGTCCATGAAGGCCTTGGGCGCGGGCATCATCTTCACGCCGGTGGTCTGCATGAGCGCGTGCGCGGACTTGTCCGTGCGGTCCCACGCCTGCCCGAAGGCCCGCGCGAGCGGTTCGCCGGTCAGCTTCGCGATGATGTCCTGGTCTGCCTTGGGAATGCGCCGCCACGCGTCCTCGTTCATCACGAACGCGAAGCTCGTGTTGTACAGGCCGCCGGGAAAGGTCGTGGCGTGCTTGACGATCTTCTCCAGCTTGAACGACTCGATGGATTCGGCGGGGAAGAACACGCCGTCCATCACGCCGGTGGAGAGCAGTTCGTACGACTCCGGCGCGGGCTTCAGGATCACCGTGGTGCCCAGCGCCTTGCCGATCTCGTTCACGATGCCGCCGCCGACGCGGAACTTGAGCCCCTGCAGGTCCGCGACGGACTGGATGGGCCGCTTGGTGTTGAAGATGTCGCCGGCGCCGTGCGTGAACACGGCCAGCACCTTCACGCCCTTGTGCTCGTTGAGTCGGGCGAGGTACTTGTCGTACACGTGCTGGTACGCCACGGAATTGATCTCGCCGTTGGCGCCACCGAAGGGCAGTTCCACCATCTGCGACAGCACGAAGCGGCCCGGCGTATAGCCGTGCACGCCGAAGGACACGTCGGCGAGGCCGTCGCGCACGGCATCGAAGGTGGCCGGCGGCGCCGCGACGGGCTTGGGAAGGATGTTGCACTTCACCCGGTTGGACGTCGCCTTGGCGACCTCGCCGCACCACCACGCCTGCGTGGTCGTCATGGCGTGCGTGGGGGGCACCCAGGCAGAGGCCGTCAGCGTCACATCCGCGGCGGCGGTCAGCGGCGCGGTGGCGAACAACGCGGCCAGGGCGCCCAGCAGCTTCTTGGCTCGAACCATCCTTCTCTCTCCCGTGTCTTGTGTGTTCGTCGTGTCGGCGTGCGGGCCGGTCTCAGGCGAAGGCCTGGATGCCGGTCTGCGCGCGCCCGAGGATCAGCGCGTGGATGTCGTGCGTGCCTTCGTAGGTGTTCACCACTTCGAGGTTGAGCATGTGGCGGATCACGCCGTATTCGTCCGAGATGCCGTTGCCGCCCAGCATGTCGCGCGCCGTCCGCGCGATCTCGAGCGACTTGCCGCACGAGTTGCGCTTCATGATCGAGGTGATCTCGACGGAATCGATGTGCTCGTCCTTCATGCGGCCCAGGCGCAGGCAGCCCTGCAGGCCGAGCGTGATCTCGGTCTGCATGTCGGCCAGCTTGCGCTGGATGAGCTGGTTGGCCGCGAGCGGTCGGCCGAACTGCTTGCGGTCCAGGGTGTACTGGCGAGCCGCGTGCCAGCAGGCCTCGGCCGCGCCCAGCGCGCCCCAGGCGATGCCGTAGCGGGCGGAGTTCAGGCAGGTGAACGGGCCCTTGAGGCCGCGCACGTCCGGGAAGGCGTTCTCTTCCGGGCACGAACACCTCGTCCATCACGATCTCGCCGGTGATCGAGGCGCGCAGGCCGAACTTGCCGTGGATGGCTGGGGCGCTCAGGCCCTTCATGCCTTTCTCGAGCACGAAGCCGCGGATGCGCCCGTCGTCGGTCTTGGCCCACACGACGAACACGTCGGCGATGGGCGAGTTGCTGATCCACATCTTGCTGCCGGTCAGCAGGTAGCCGCCGTCCGTGGACTTGGCGCGGGTGACCATGGAGCCGGGGTCGGAGCCGTGGTTGGGCTCGGTCAGGCCGAAGCAGCCGATCCACTCGCCGGTCGCGAGCTTGGGCAGGTACTTGCGCTTCTGCGCTTCGGTGCCGAATTCGTTGATGGGCACCATCACCAGCGACGACTGCACGCTCATCATCGAGCGGTAGCCCGAATCCACCCGTTCGATCTCGCGGGCGATGAGGCCGTAGCAGACGTAGTTGAGCCCGGCGCCGCCGTAGGTTTCGGGGATGGTCGAGCCCAGCATGCCCATCTCGCCCATCTCGCGGAAGATCGATGCGTCGGCCTGTTCGTGGCGGAAGGCCTCCAGCACTCGGGGCGCGAGCTTTTCCTGGCAGTAGGCGCGGGCGGAGTCGCGCACCATGCGCTCGTCCTCGGTCAGCTGCCGATCGAGAAGGAGGGGGTCGTCCCAGTGGAAAGGCGTCTTCGCTGCGGCCATCGTCTGCTCCAGTGCGTGGAAAGGGCTTCCGGCCGCTCTCCGGTTCGTAGAATCGGTGTCGGAGGAACGCCCGCTTAGCAAGGAACCAGAGGGGAAGGCCGTCCAGGGCCTTGCCGGGGCGCCGCAGTGGCGGCACCCGGGCGTTCGACCGTCTTCCCCGGTGGGGTCCGGGGAACGGCCGATTATCGCCTGATCGCCCGCGCGCTGGGCAGCGTTACATGATGAGATGGAAGGCGGGCAGGGCGCTGTCCGAGTTGAGCAGATCCACGCGCTTCAACCGGATCCGCAGCCGGCCATCCACCACTTTGAGTGTGTGCAGGGTCGTGCCGCAGTACCGGTGCAGGGTCTCGCCGCGGGATTCGGTATAGGCGAAGGGGGTGCGCGTGACGACCTCGTCTCCACCGGTGGACAGCTGTTCCGGCTGGGGCACCTGCAGCAGGTGATGGCCGTGCACGATCGCCTGCTGGGAGAACGCGGGCGGACTGCGCAGCCGGTCGATCCGGGAGCGCAGCAGCTCCACGTCCTCGTAGATCAGGTATTCCTCGTGCTCGGGGTCCGTCTGCCGGGGCGACAGCGGCATCCAGTAATGGCCGTCGTCGGTGAACATCGCCAGCCATTCGTCGAAGCGTGCTTCGTCGAGCAGGCGGGCTTCCAGGTAGATGAAGCGGGCAATTTCCTGTTCTGTGGTAGCCATGGCCGCGAGGACTCCTGTTCTCGTCCAGACATCCGCCCCGCACGGGAGTTCGCGGGTCCGGCCTCGAAGGGGAGCGGGTCCGGTGTCCGGTACGCCCGCCCTGGGGCAAACCCGGTGCCCGCGGTGTCCGTCAGGCGGCGAGCCGGGCCTTGGCCTCGCCGAGCTTGTCGCCCCGTTCGTCGGCCAGCGCTGCCTCCAGCAGCTCGCGCACGGCCGCGCCTGCACCGGGCCGGCCCTGCAGACGGTGCGCCGCGGACATCACGGTCTCGAAGTTGGCCAGGCCGCGCGCGTGCGTGTCGCCGTAGCCTTTGACCAGCCGCTGGCATTCGGCGAGGGCGATGGCGAGGTCGAGATCCCTGGCCGCGACTTCCGCAATGCGGGTGAGCCAGGCGTCGATGCGCCGCGTTTCCTCCACGAAACGCAGCGTGCGGCGGCGCATGGGGCGCAGCGCGGCAACGGCATACAGCTGCAGATAGCCGCGCAGCGAACTGGTGCGCACGACGCGCCCGCGGCCGAAGACGCGGCCCGTCAGCGACCGGGCCCAGGAGGTGCGCAGGAGCCAGCGGCCGAGACCGGCCGGCAGCGTGTCGGCGACTTCCTCCACGCGGGGGTGCATGAACTCGCTCACGTCCAGCAACTGATCGTCCCGCAGGCGGACTTCCCGGCTCACGCGTGCGAAGCGGCTGCGGCGGGTCTTCAGGTCCGCCACCCGGATGGTGTCCTCGTAGGTCATCCACAACGCGAGATGCCGGGCGGTCGTCTCGAACAGGCGAGGATCCAGCGAATTCGAGGCGGACAACTGCTTGGCCAGGGCCGCAAGGCGGTCGAGGTACTCCATGGCGTAGTCGATGTCCTGGTAGTCCGCCAGGCGCACGATGCCGGCCTCCAGCGTCGGGCGGACCTCCTGCGGGAACCCATGGGCGATCCGTTGTGCGAGCGCCTGCAGCCTCGGGCCCGGCTTCGGACCTTCCGGAATTCCGACTGCAGGTGCCACGGGGGCGGCCGCCAGCGTGAGGCCGGCGTCGAACGCGGCGAGGCTCGTGTCCACGCCCACGCCGCCGCGGCGGATGGCGTCGCGGAACGCCTCCACGGGCCACGGCAACGCCTTACTGCCCGCCAGAGCGCCGAGCAGCGCAGAACTCACCACGCTCCCCGCGCGCTCCGCCGCTTCGGCGAAGTCGCCGCAGATCCAGGTCTTCGCGCTCGCCTTGCAGGCGTCGAGCAGCTTGCCTGCGTCCACGCGGCCGTCGCCCATGGCGGTCTTCTCGGTCATGGAGTAGACGCGATGCGAAGACGCGATGAAGGTCGTGCGGTCGGGCGTCACCAGCCCGCGCTGCACCGCGCGCCCGGCTTCCATGAGTTCCGAGGCAATCACCACGTCCACGTCGCCGGGGAAGGGCATGAGTGCGAGCACCGGAAGCCGGCCCGGTTCGGGATCGGGCAGGATCTCGACGTAGTAGATCGTCGCGCCGGTGCGCTGCGCCACGCCCGGCACGGAGGTCGTCTGCGCGTGCCATCCCGCGTGCTCGGCCATGTCCACCAGCCAGTCGGCGAGCACGCCGCCGCCTTCGCCGCCCATCGCCAGGATCGCGATGCGCAGGGAACGTCCCGGCGCGGCCGTCATGCCGCGAGTCCGCTCAGACGGCGGTCGATGCGGTTCTGCAGCCAGCCGATCACGGCGCCGCGGACCCGCGCCTTGAAGCGGTCCCAGCCCGTGGGGTTGTTCACGATCTCCGCGCGGTAGAACGACGGGCACAGCACGGCGGCGTGCGATACCTCCCCGCACAGGCCGCAGCCCACGCAGCTGTCGAGCACCGCCGCGACGGGATCCCGCCGCAGCGGATCGGGATTGGGCTTGATGGTCAGGGAAGGGCAGCCGGACAGGCGGATGCAGGAGTGGTCGCCGGTGCAGGTATCGGGGTCCACACCGAAACGCTCGCGCACCATGCGGTTGCCGGCCTTCATGGCCTTGCGCATCAGCGGCTTCTCGCGCCGCTGGCGGTTCAGCATGCATTCGCTCTGGGCGATGACCACCTTGGGTCCCGCTGTCTTGGTGGTGAGCGCTTCGCGCAGTGTGTCTCGCATCTGCGCCACGCTGTAGGTGTGCGTGACTGTCCTGACCCACTGCACGCCCACGCCGCGCACGGCGTTCTCGATGGGGTTGCGTGTGGCGCGATCGGGATTCTCCGCCTTGGAGGAGAGCACGTCCTGTCCGCCCGTGGCCGCCGTGTAGCTGTTGTCCACCACAAGCAGCACGTTGTCCGTCTTGTTGAAGACGGCGTTGCCGACGCCGCTCGTGAGTCCGTTGTGCCAGAAGCCGCCGTCGCCCATCATGCTGATGGTGCGCCTGGCCGTGGCCTTGGTGTTGAGCGCCGAGGCACCTGCCCAGCCGAGGCCGTAGCCCATCGTCGAGGCGCCGATGTTGAACGGCGGCAGGATGGAGAAGAGGTGGCAGCCGATGTCGCAGCTCACGTGATGCGGCCCCAGCTCGCGCTCCACCAGCTTCATCGCGGCGAAGACCGGCCGCTCGGGGCAACCGGTGCAGAACGAGGGCGGACGCGGATGCACCTGCGCCGCGAGTTCCGCGGGCGCCACGGCGGGCGCCGGTGCAGGGGCGGGCTTGATGGATGCCGCGTGCAGCATCGCCGGGGCAGCCAGCTCCAGAAAGCGTCGCACGCCGGATTCCATCACCGCCCCCGTGTACTCGCCGGCCATGGGCAGCACGTCCTTGCCGTGCACGTCCGTCGTCACGCCGGCCTTGCGCAGAACGGCGTGCAGATTCTGCTCGAGAAAGTCCGGCTGGCCTTCCTCCACCATCAGCACGGCGCGCTTGCCGTCGCAGAAGCGGACGATCTCCGCGTCCACCACGGGATACGTGACGTTCATCACGTACAGCGGCACGTCGGTGTCGCCGTAGGCGTTCGCGAGGCCCAGGCGTTCCAGCGCGCGGATCACGCCGTTGTACATGCCGCCCTGGACGAGGATGCCCACATCGGCCGACTCCGGCCCGAAGAACTCGTTGAGCCCATGCTCGCGGATGAAGTTCACGGCCGCGGGCCAGCGCTTCTCGATCTTTTCCTTCTCGTGGAGATAGCTCGCCGGCGGCAGCACGATGCGGTTCACGTCGCGCGCCGGATGCTCGATGGCGTCCGCGAGCGTGAACGAGGGGCGCACGTTGTCGGACGCGGTGAAGCGGCCGTGCACGTGGCAGGCGCGGATGCGCAGTTCCAGCATCACCGGCGTGTTCGTCGCCTCGGAAAGCTCGAACCCCTTCTCCACGGCGTGCACGATGGACGGCAGGTTGGGCCGGGGGTCGAGCAGCCAGATCTGCGACTTCATCGCGAAGGCGTGGGTGCGCTCCTGCATGATGCTGGAGCCCTCGCCGTAGTCTTCGCCCACGATGATCAGCGCGCCGCCCTTCACGCCGCCGGAGGCCAGGTTGGACAGGGCGTCCGACGCCACGTTGGTGCCAACGACCGACTTGAAGGTCACGGCGCCCCGCAGCGGGTAGATGACCGAAGCAGCCAGCGCGGCCGTCGCGGCGGCCTCGGACGCGCTGTGCTCGAAGTGCACGCCAAGTTCTTCGAGAATGTCGTTGGCGTCCGCCAGCACGTCCATCAGATGCGACACCGGCGCACCCTGGTAGCCGGCCACATACGACACGCCAGACTGCAGCAGCGCCTTGGTGACGGCAAGAATGCCTTCGCCGCGGAATTCTTCGCCGGCCTTCAGGCGCAGCTTGCGGACTTCCTGCTTGAACGAACGTTCGGCCATCGATCTCGGGTATCCAGGGGAAATGCGCAGGCCATGCGATGCGGCGCTGCGTCGGTCTTGCACTTTACCGCCAAACCGCGGGGGCACAAATATGCGGGAGCGAGCAGAGGCGGACCGGCTCTCGCCCCGGGGGTTGGGCTAGACTCGAACCGTCGCCACGCCATCACGCGCCTTCTCATCGTGCCTCCGAACCGAAAGCGAGTCGCCCGTCGCAATCTGCCCCTGCTCCTGCTGCGAGCGCGCGAATCCATGATGCGCCGATTCCGGGGCGTGCTGAAGGAACGCGGACTCACCGATCAGCAGTGGCGCATCCTGAGGGCCCTGGCCGAGCACGGCGCCATGACGGCCACGGCGCTGGCGGACGAATGCTGCATGCCGGGCCCCAGCATCACCGGCGTGCTCGATCGCATGGAGCAGGGCGGGTTGGTGTCGCGCAGCCGGTCCGCCGCGGATCAGCGGCGCATGGATATCGTCCTGACGCCGCAGGGCGCGGCACTGGTCGAGGCCGCGCTGCCGGACATCGAGCGGGTGTACGCGGAACTCGAGCACACGGTGGGCGCCGCGCGTCTGGCGGCGCTGGCCCGCGAACTGGAGGATCTGCTGGTCGTGCTGGACGATGCGCAGGTCGAGGAGACGGGCGAGGTGCCGTCCTGATCCGCCTCGCGCGATCCGCGCCGGACTCTTCGCCCGGCGCGGATCACGGCGTCACTTCTTGGGCATCAGCACCGTGTCGATCGCGTGGATCACCCCGTTGCGGCCGAAGATGTCCGCCCGCTGGACCTTGGCTCCGTTGACGGTGACGGTCTTGCCGTCCTTGGCGATCTCCAGATTCTGGCCCTGGAGCGACTTGAACGAGCCGGAGGCGATGCGATCGGACGTCATCTCGCTCGGCAGCACGTGCAGCTTCAGGATCTCGGTGAGCTGTTCCTTGTCCTGCAGCAGCTTGCCCAGCGTGCCTTCGGGCAGCTTGGCGAATGCCTCGTCGGTCGGGGCGAACAGCGTGTAGGAGCCGTTGGCGCCCAGCGTCTGGTCCAGGCCCGAGGTCTTGATGGCGGTGACGAGCTTGCTGAACTGGCCGTCTTCGGCGGCCACCTCGACGAGGGACTTGCGGGCGATGGCCTGCTTGGCTTCGTTCACGGCCGTGCGGGTGGTCTCGCAGCCGGTGAGAGTGACGGCGAGGGCAGCAGCCAGAATGAATCGCAGCATGGGGGGAATCCTCCTGGGTGAATGATCGGGCGCACGCGGCGGTCGTGCCGAACGTCCAGACCCGGGAACGCGGGCCGAGTTCCGGTGCACCGCGCGATTGTAGCGGTGGATGCCCGGCGGCCCCGCGTCAGACAAAGCGGAAGGAGATGGAGCCCAGCGGGCCGTAATCTGCGTGGAAGCAGTCGCCGCGCGCGCCACCGGTGGGGCGGGTGAACGATCCGGCCAGGACGATCTCGCCGGCATCGAGGAACTCCTCGTGCGGCGCCAGCCGGTTGGCGAGCCACGCGATGCCGTTGGCCGGGTGGTTCAACACGGCAGCGGCCAGCCCGGTTTCCTCGATCACCGCGTTCTTGTGAAGCAGCGCCCCGGCCCACCGCAGATCCAGCGCGTCGGGCCGCACGGGACGTCCGCCCAGCACGATGCCGGCGTTGGCGGCGTTGTCGGAGATGGTGTCGAACACCTTGCGCGGCGCCTTGGTGGCGCTGTCGAACTGCTCGATGCGCGCATCGATGATCTCGATGGCGGGCGTGACGTACTCCGTGGCTTCCAGCACCTGGAAGAGCGTGACGCCCGGCCCCTGCAGCCGGCGCTTCAGCACGAAGGCGAGTTCCACCTCCACGCGCGGCACGATGAATCGCTCCAGCGGAATGTCGCCGCCGGACTCGAAGAACATGTCGTCCAGCAGCGCGCCGTAGTCCGGCTCGTCGATCTGCGAGGCCATCTGCATGGCGCGCGACGTGAGCCCGATCTTGTGGCCGCGCATCACGCGTCCGCGAGCGAGCTTGGCGGCCACCCACGCGCGCTGGATCGCGTAGCCGTCGGCCATGGTCATTCCCGGAAACTCCTTCGAGAAATGCGGCAGCTGCCTGCGGCTGCGCTCGGCGTCGTCCAGCCGCGTGGCCAGTTCGCGGATCGTGGATTCGGAAAGCGTGATCGACGTCGTCATGGTCAGACCGGTTTGCGGAATTTCGCGTGGACGTTGTTGTGCTTCCAGGTGCCCGCCTCGCTGAACTCGCCGATCTCCAGCGACAGCGCGAGCAGGCGGCGTTCGTACAGTTCGGCGAAGTGCGCCTTCATGAGATCGAACAGGGCGTCGCCCGTTCGCTTGAGCACCGCCTCGCCGCGACCGCTGCCCACCTTGAGCGCTCCGTGGACGAATGCGTAGTCGTCCGCGCCATCGGCCATGCACCAGGTGTCCAGGCGGATCGCGCGCACCCGCACGCCACCGATGGGGTAGACGGGCTTGCCGTCTTCCTGCTGCGCGACCAGCACGGCCGCGGCGCCGTTCACCAGCTCCTGCAGGCGGCCGTCGGCTTCCAGGTTGGCGGTGTATTCGAAGACGAGGTGGGGCATCGCATTACTCCAGGGGCACGACCGGAAACACGGCATTGAGCTGGCCGGTTCCGGAACTTGCGAAGTAGGGCGTG
Organism: Betaproteobacteria bacterium; assembly: GCA_016713305.1. Classification (NCBI taxonomy): domain Bacteria; kingdom Pseudomonadati; phylum Pseudomonadota; class Betaproteobacteria; species Betaproteobacteria bacterium. Next base: position 54,361 of record JADJPK010000031.1, on the reverse strand, counting down.
ATCATCTCGACGGGCTCGCGGTAGCGGTCCCAGCCGAGCGCGCCCAGGAGCATTGCCGTGTCGTGCATGTGGCCCTCGCCCACGCACCGCTGCGCGTACTCTGGCAGCATCTTCGTGAAGGTGGCGAAGTCGCCCTGCTCCCAGAGCTGCAGCACGCGGATGTCCACCTGGCGGAAGAACTCGTCGCTGATCTCGTGGATGGACGACTCGGGACTGCCGTTGTCGTTGAAGCGGTGCGACAGCGAGCCACTCGCGAAGATCGCGGCCGTGCCGTCGTAGCGCTTCTCGATGGCCTCGCGCACGGCAGCGCCGAAGCGGCGGCTGTCTTCCAGCGTGTGCCAGTTGCACCACGCGGCAATGGACACCACCTTGAAGTGCCGGTCGGCATTCATGTACCGCATGGGCACGAGCGTTCCGTACTCGAGGTCCAGCGAGGTGTCGTGATGCGCGCGCGTGGGAACGCCGCGTTCGGTAGCCGTGGCGGCGATGATCTCGCCCAGCGCGCGGTTGCCGGGAAAGTCGTAATCGAGGTTCTTGATGAAGTGCGGCAGTTCGTTGCTGGTGTAGTTGCCGGCGAACCGCGGGCTGCAGTTCACGTGGTAACCGGCGTTGACGAGCCAGTGCGTGTCGAACACCACGATGGTGTCCACGCCCAGCGCCCGGCAGCGACGGCCGATCTCGTGGTGGCCGTCGATGGCGGCCTGACGGCAACCGTGGTGCGGGCCGGGCAACTCGGAGAGGTACATCGACGGCACGTGCGTGATCTTGGCGGCGAGGGCGAGTTTTCCCATGGTGGTCTCCCTATGGACGTCCGTTCGCCGGGCGCGGCCGCGTGCCGCCTCGCCCGGCAGCGCTTTCCGTTGCACTGCGATCCACGCGCATCGGGGTGGCCCGCCCTCAGACGCCCCACCGCGGAATCGGGTGGCGGCCGATCGCGACGCAGACGTTCTTGGGTTCGGTGAACACTTCGAAGCTCCACGTGCCGCCTTCCCGTCCCGTGCCCGAGGCCTTGATTCCGCCAAAGGGCTGACGCAGATCGCGCACGTTCTGGCTGTTGACGAACACCATGCCGGCCTCGATGCCTGCCGCGACACGGTGGGCGCGGCCGAGATTCTCGGTCCAGACGTAGGACGACAGGCCGTAGCGGATGTCGTTGGCCAGGCGCACTGCATCGGCTTCATCGTCGAAGGGGATGAGGCAGGCCACGGGACCGAAGATTTCGTCCTGCGCGATCTTCATGCGGTTGTCCACGTCGGCGAAGACGGTGGCGCGCACGAAGTTGCCGCCGCGCAGGCTGTCCGGCAATTCGGGGGGCTCGAGCCCGCCCGTGAGCAGTGCCGCGCCTTCCCGGGTGCCCAGCTCGATGTAACCACGTACCTTGGCCAGGTGCTCGGGCGTGATCATGGGGCCGATGATGGTCTTCTCGTCGAGCGGATCGCCGACGGCAAGCCGCGACGCGCGCTGGGCGAAGGTCTCGCAGAACGCGCGGTAGATCGACCGCTGCACGAGGATCCGCGAGCCCGCCGTGCAGCGCTCGCCGTTGTTGGAGAAGATCATGAACACGGCGGCGTCCATGGCACGTTCGAGGTCCGCGTCCTCGAAGACGATGAACGGCGACTTGCCGCCCAGTTCCATGGAGAACTTCTTGAGCCCGGCCTCGCGGATGATGCGGTTGCCCGTGGCCGTGCTGCCGGTGAACGAGATGGCGCGCACGTCCGGATGCTTCACCAGGGCTTCGCCCGCCGTGCGCCCGTAGCCGTGCACGATGTTCAGCACGCCCGGGGGAATCCCCGCTTCCAGCGCCAGTTCGCCCAGGCGCGAAGCCGTGAGCGGCGAGAGCTCCGACATCTTCAGCACCGCCGTGTTGCCCAGGGCGAGGCATGGCGCGGTCTTCCAGGTGGCAGTCATGAACGGCACGTTCCACGGCGAGATCAGCGCGCACACCCCCACCGGCTGGAACAGCGTGTAGTTGAGCATCGCGCCATCGACGGGATACGTGTGCCCGTCCATGCGCGTGCACACTTCGGCGAAGAAGTGGAAGTTGTCGGCGGCGCGCGGCACCAGCGCCTTCTTCGTCTGGCCGATGACCTGTCCCGTGTCGCGGGTCTCGGTGTCGGAGATTTCCGGGACGTGCTTCGTGATGAGTTCGCCCAGGTTGCGCATGAGCTTCGCGCGCGTGGCCTGCGGCGTCGCGGCCCATTTCGGGAACGCGGCCTTGGCCGCTGCGACCGCCAGGTCGATCTCGCGGTCGCCTCCGGCGGCGACTTCCGCCAGCACGTCCTGCGTGGCGGGGTTCACGGTCCGGAAGCGCTCGGGGCTGTCAACGGGCTTGCCGTCGATGAGGTGCAAGAGGGTCGTCATGCGGCCGATCCTGGAGAGTGCGCATCGCCGGTGTCGGCGATGACGGTGTTGACGAGGCGGCCCACGTGCTCGATCTCCGTGACGACCTCGTCCCCGGGCCGGGTGTCGGCGAGGCCTTCGGGGTGCCGGTGAGGATGATGTCGCCCGGAGAGAGCGTCATGAAGCGCGTCACGTACTCGATCAGGAACGGGATGTCGAAGACCATGTCGCGCGTCGTGCCGGTCTGCGTGCACTTGCCGTTCACGAACGTCCGCAGCGTCAGGTTCATGGGATCCGGGATGTGCCCGGCATCCACCAGCCACGGACCCAGCGGCGTGCAGCCGTCGCGATTCTTCACGCGCAGGTTGGGCCGGTAGTAGTTCTCGAGATAGTCCCGGAACGCGTAGTCGTTCGCCACGGTGTATCCCGCGACGAAGTCGTAGGCATCCGCGCGGGCCACGCGCCGCGCCTGGCGGCCGATGACCACGGCCAGTTCGCACTCGTAGTGCATGTACGTGACGTCCGCGGGCCGGCGGGATACGCCGCGGTGGCCGACGAGGGCGGACTCGCTCTTCATGAAGATGAGCGGCTCGTCGGGCGCCTTGAAGGCGAGTTCCTTGGCGTGATCGGCATAGTTGAGCCCCAGCGCCAGGACGGTTCGCGGGCGCGCGGTGGGCGCGAGTGGCGGGAGCCACACCACCTCGGTTTCGGCGGCCAACGTGCCGTCGGCGAGGCGCAAGGCTTCTCCCTCCGGAAACGCCCAGTGAACGGCGCCGCGATAGGCAACGCGAGCGCGCTTCATGGCCTCGCACTCCGCTCCACGGCGTCCTCGCGGACGATCCGCGGCGACAGCATGCCGATGCCGGCGCAGCGCACCTGCACCCGTTGACCGGCGCTGACGCGAGGCCGGTCCGGTCCACAGCCCAGCATGAGCACGTCGCCTTCGCGCAGCGTCGCGGAAGGCGGAGATGTCGGCGATCAGGTGCGCGGCATCGCGTACCCAGCGGTTCATCGGAACCCGCTGCGCAGTCTCGCCGTCCACCACGACTTCGAGGACGAGCGTTTCGAGCGGCGGGACACTGCCGGCATCCACAACCCACGGGCCGATCGCGCACGACCCGTCCAGGCACTTGAACCGGACGGGGGGACGGAAGAAGGACGCCGTGGGGACGGAAAGATCGGCGACGAGTGTGATGCCGGACACGCACGCCCAGGCATTCTCGCGCTTCACGCGGGTTGCGTCGGTCCCGAGGACGACGGCCACGGCAGCGCAGATTTCCATGGCGTCCACCCCCTCGGGCATCCGGAACTCGTCGAACGCGCCCACCCAGGTGTTGGCCGGCTTGATGTACAGGACGGGTGCCTTGGGCGCGGCCTTGTATGGGGGCTGTTCCAGCGCCTCTCCCAAAGCCGCGAGTTCATCGGCGGAGTTGAGCGCGACGCCATACACGGTGCCGCGGGTCGGCACGGCAGGCCGGTCGCCGCCCAGCAGGCCCGCCCAGCCGTCCCGGTCGAGGGAAGCCGGGTCGGACGTCAGTTCGAGCCGCCGTTGCGCACCGTCAGACGCGCTGCGCAGCCATCCGGAAACCTGCACGCTGCTCCTCCGTTGCCGTTTGTCCGCCGTGCGCCGGCGGATCGACGTTGCAGACCAGCCCGCGCGCTGACCGGCGATGACGCCGGGGACGAGAGCCGTGAATTGCTTAACATGTTAGGTAATCTTGCGCTCTGGGCCCCCACAGGTCAATGAGGACGTCCGGCGGCCGCGGCATGAATTCGGAGGGACGAGACCGCGCGGAAGCGTTCCGGCCCGGAGCCGAACGCCGGCGATGTCAGGTCGGGTCCTGGCCAGTGGTTCCGAGTGCGGCCAGTGTATGTTCAGCCGCCTCGACCTTGTGCTTCACCCTTCAGCGGTCATCAGGCGACATACTGGGGTTCCGCGGTTCGCACCACTTCATCCCTGAAATGACGGCTGAGGTCCTGTGCGGTTCGAAGGTCCACCTTTCTGCCGCCCAGCAGTTCGGACAGCTCGATCTCGATTCTGGCCATGTCCAGCAATGTCGTGCGAGCGTCCGGTTCGAACTCAACCAGAAGATCGATATCGCTATCTTCGCGGGCCGTGCCTTTGAGCATCGAACCGAACAGCGAACGGTGGGAGAGGTCTGCCTGCTGGCAACGTGAGCACCCCCGTTGCCACAGTACGGCCCGGCGCATGTCCTCGCTTCTTCGAGCGCCTACTGCCCGGGCAGCGCGCCCGCCTTGCCGTACCGTTCCCGCAGCAGGTTCTTCTGGATCTTTCCCAGGGCATTGCGCGGGAACTCGTCGACGAACACCACGTGCTTGGGCACCTTGTAGTTGGCGAGCAGCTCCTTCGCACGTGCGACGAGAGACGGTCCGTCCACGGCCGGGCCGTTCGGTGCGCGGATGACCACGGCGGTGACGGCTTCGCCGAAATCGGCGTGGGGGATGCCGATCACGGCGGACTCGGCCACGCCCGGGCAGGCGTTGAGCACAGTCTCCACTTCGGCGGGATACACGTTGTAGCCGCCGGAGATGATGAGGTCCTTGGCGCGGCCGGTGATCGCCACGTAACCGTCGGTGTCGCGCGTGCCCAGATCCCCGGTGCGGAAATAGCCGTCTGCGGTGAAGTCCTCCGCCGTCTTGCCGGGCATGCGCCAGTACCCCGAGAAGAGCCCCGGTCCGCGGACCTGGATCATGCCGATCTCGCCGTCGGGCAGCGGGCGGTCGTCGCGGTCGGCGATGCGCAACTCCACATCGGGAAGCGCGCGGCCCACCGAACCCGCGCGGCGTTCGCCGTCGAGCGGGTTGGAGGTGAGGATCATGGTCTCGGTCGTGCCGTAGCGCTGGACGATGTCGACGCCGAAGCGGTCGCGGAAGCGTTCCTGGTTCTCCGGCGTGAGCGGGGCGGACCCGCAGGTCACCAGGCGCAGGTGCGCGAACGTCTCGCGGGTGAAGCGCCCGTCGGCGACGATGCGGTGGTAGAACGTCGGCACGCCCATCAGCACCGTGGCGCGGGGCAGGGCGTCGAGCAGCGCGTCGAGCTGGAACCGGGGCTGGAAGATCATCCGGGCCCCCGCGGCCAGCGCGACATTGCACGCCACGAACAGACCGTGGCCGTGGAAGATGGGCAAGGCGTGCAGCAGGACATCGTCCCGCGTGAAACCCCAGATCCGACCAAGCGTCAGTGCCGCGTGCTCGATCGCCCGCCGGCTGATGGTCGCGCCCTTGGGCCGGCCCGTGGTTCCCGAGGTGTACAGCACCGCATTGAGGTCGTTGTCGCCTCGCGGAACGGCAGTGAACTCCGGCGAAGCCTCGCGCGCGGCGTCCGCCCAGGTACCGGCCCCGGATTCGTCCAGCGTGAAGACATGCCGCACTCCGGCACGGTACGCGACCTCGCGCATCTCCATGGCGTGCCGGGGCGTGCACACGAGCACGCGCGGCGCCGCATCCTCCAGGAAGTAACCCAGCTCGGCCGGCTGGTACGCGGTGTTGAGCGGCAGATAGACGAGTCCCGCGCGCAGGCAGGCGAGGTACAGCGCGAGCGACTCCTGCGACTTCTCGGCGCACACGGCAACCCAGCTGCCCGGCTCGCACCCCAGTGCCGCGAGTGCCGAGGCGAAACGCCCGGTCAGGCGATCCATCTCGCCGTAGGTGAGCGTGCGGCCATCCGGCGTTTCCAGCAGCGGAGTGTCCGGCCCGGACAGCCAGGGTGAGAGGGCGCGTTCGTAGAAGTTGACGGGCGGGGACATGGTCCGGGTCAGCAATCGAAGGAGGCGTCGACCGCACCGGCGGCGAGCGCCGCCGCCAGCGTCTCCGTAGCGGGGTCGGACGCCTTGCCGATGGCGGCGAGGGCAGCGGGCGACAGGACCTGGATGCGGGCGCCGGGCAGCATGCTTACGCGCGAGGCGCCCGCGGCGAGCGCGGCGAAGATGCCGCCGCCGGATACTCCGGTGACGATGAGGTGCACCTGGTATCCGGCACGGTGGAACGAACGCAGCACCAGGGCCAGCATGGCCATGTAGCGGCTGAGGAAGACCCGCTCGTCGTCGGGATCGGCCGAGTGGTTTTCCGTGTCCGCGAGGATCGTCAGGGTGCGCGGCCCGTTCCCTTCCGCGATGAGCTTCAGACCCTTCGCCAGCGCGGCGGCGCCCGGAGCGGTCGCGGGGTGGCCGTCCACGAACCCCGCGACGAGCGTTCGAGCACCCGGAAGATCGTTCGCCGGACTGCTGCGCGCGCCCAGGCCACGCCATCCGGTCAGGGCATCGCCGTCGCGGCAATGCGCATCGAACGCGAAGACGGTCTGGCCGCTGCGCATGGCAATGCAGCCCGCCGGGAGGACCGCCCGGAGCACGCGCGCCACAGGCGCGTCGAAAGCGCCGGGCGAGACCAGCGTGGGCGGGGGCTGAATGCGCGGGCCGAGCCGCTGCCAGAGGGAGTCGAGCGTGTCGCCCGCGATGTCCGCGGAGCGCAGCGGGTTCGTCCGCTCCGCGAGGCATTGCAGCAGCGCGCGGCGGTACGCGTCTTCGGAGTCCTCGCAAAGCAGCGTGCCTTCGTCCGCCTCGGCCCGCGCGGCGCCGCCGATGAGAGATCTCACGGCCGCGCGGTGGGAGGCATCGAACGATGCCTTGCCGGCGATGCTCTCGATGAGCTTGGGCCCGGACATGGCGATGAGCGAGTCCGCGTTCACGATGCGCTTCTCGCACAGGGCGGAAATCATGCTGGCGCCGCCGAATGCGTGCCGGGTCACGAGGGCGAACATGCGCAGCCCGCCGAGTCGCGCATCGAGCAGGGCACGCAGCAGGGAGCGCAGGGCGGCCACCGTGTGCATGCCGTCGGTGACCCGCATGCCGCTCGTGTTGACGACGAACACCAGGGGAAGCCGCGTCTGGACTGCGTACCACACGGCATCGGTGATCTGGCGCGCTTCCACCCGGCCGATGGAGCCGTGCTGCTTCGCGTAGTCGAACGCGACGACCGTCAGGCGGTGCGACCGCAGAACCGCCTCGCCCAGGACCACGTCGCCGGAACCCGTCATGAGGGGCCCGGGCGTCGAGAACTCGTCGAAGAGCGCCTCGAGCTGGTCGGCGATCGGCAGGTCGGCGAACACGGCGATCGATCAGCGGTACATCGCGCCGCCGTCGGCGTCGATCACCACTCCGCTCAGGTACGAGGCCCGGGCCGAGGCGAGGTACACGACGATGTCCGCCATTTCTTCCGCCAGTGCCGGCCGCCCGAAGGGCAGATCGGCCAGCAGCTCGCGCCAGCGCTCGGGATCGTTGAGGCTCGCCTGCGCGCGGGTGCGGTAGAGCTGGATGAGCCGGTCCGTCTCGGTCGGACCGGGATTGACGCCCACGACGCGCACCCCTTTGCGGGAACTGTGGGCTCCGGCCGCCTTGGTGAACGCGATGAGCCCCGCGTTCGCGGTGGAACCGCAGAGGTAGTCGTTGCGCGGCGCCGCGCCGGCGATGCCGATCACGTTGACGATCACGCCGTGGCCCCGCTCCATCATGGGCAAGAGCGTCATGCGCGTGAGATCGACGTAACCGAAGACCTTCAGTTCCCAGCTGTCGCGCCAGCGCTTCGCGTCGACGAGATCCAGCCCGCCGCCCGGGATGGCACCCGCGTTGTTCACCAGGATGTCCACGCCGCCTGCCAGCGGACGGACCGTCTCGATGCCTTCCGGACGCGAGAGGTCCGCGACGACGCCGGACACCTGCCCGAGCCCCAGGCCCCGGAGCGTGGAGACGGCCTTGTCGACATTGACGGCCGACGCGGCCACGAGCTGGACGCTGCAGCCTTCACGCAGGAACGCCTGCGCGCAGGAAAAGCCGATGCCGCGCGAACCGCCGGTGATGAGGACCCGCTTGCCCGAGAGTTCGAGATTCATGGCTGTGCGCTCCTGCCGTCCACGGCGGTGAAGAAGTCGAGCAGGGCGCGGTTGAAGGCGTCCGGCTCTTCGAGGTTGATGGGATGACTCGTGCGCGGCACGACCCACAGCCTGCGCATCGGGAATGGTGCGCTTCATGAAGAGCGCGGGCTCCAGGCAAGGGGCGTCGTCGTCGCCGGAGATGACCAGCACGGGCATGGGCAGCTTCGCCATCGCCGGCCCCAGTTCGTAGACCGTGGGCCGCTTCATCTGGCACCCCCGGATCGTGAGTGCCGTGCCCAGCGGCGAGTGCTCGCCGAAGTAGCGGTTGAACTCCTCGAACCCGCGCGGGTCCTTTTCGCGGTAGCGGGCGCGCACGGCGCTGTTGGCGTAGTGCCGGATGCCCTCCGCCATGCCCAGGCGCTGGATGCGTTCGGAGAGGTCCATGCAATCCTGGAAGAATGCCTCGCGCTTGTCGGGGTCCGAGCCGTGCCCCGCTCCGGCGATCACCAGCGAGCGGGCCATCTCCGGATGGGCGATGCCGAAGTTGAGCGTGGCGTAACCGCCCATGGAAAGGCCGACGACGTGCGCCCGGTCGATGCCGCAGCCGCGCATCACGTTGGCGATGTCGTCCACGGCCTGGCGCTGGCTGTAGGCGTCCGGGTCCTCCGGCACTTCGGAGGGAGGGTAACCGCGGGCGTTGTACGTGACGCAGCGGTAGCGGCGGCCCAGGAACCGGACCTGCTGTTCCCAGCATCGGGTATCGCCCGCCAGTTCGTGCACGAACACGACCGGAATGCCCGTGCCGGAATCTTCCACGTACAGCTTCACGCCGTCGGACGTCACTTGCATGGTGCGGATGCCTCCTCGGGTCGGAGCTGCGCCCAGGCAGCTCCCGTCACGATCGCGCGCATTGGTCAGGCCTTCCCCCGGGACCGCCCGCCCAGGCGGTGCAGCACGTCGAGCTGATTCATGAGATGGGTGCGCATGGTGGTCTCGGCGCGGCGGGGGTTGCGTTCGTGCAGCGCATCCATGAGCGCGCGGTGCTCCTCGATGGAGGTCTCGAAGCGGCCCGGGTAGCGCAGCGTCTGCACACGGGCGAGCCGCATGACGATGCGCAGGTCCGCCACCACATCCGCCAGCCAGCGGTTGCCGGACAAACGCTGGATCTCGGCGTGGAACTCCACGTTCTTCTCGTGGTAGCGCCCCGCATCGTGCGCTGCAGCGTGCTTTTCCAGCGATGCGTGCATATCTTCCAGCCTGCGCATGTCCGCGTCGGTCAGCCGGGATGCGGCCTGCTGCGCGCACCAGCCTTCCAGACGGGCCATGAGTTCGAAGATCTGGTCGACATCCTCGTCGGTGAGCTTGGTGACGTAGCAGCCGCGGCGCGGCTTGACGGTGACGAGCCCTTCCGCGGCGAGCAGCTTGAGCCCTTCCCGCAGCGGGGTGCGGCTCACGCCCAGTTCCTGGGCGAGCCGCTGCTCGTCGATCCAGTCGCCCGGACTCATTTCGTAGCGGTAGATGCGTTCGCGCAGCTCGCTCACCACCCACTCGTAGAGGGCGGTGCCGGGGTCGCGCGCTCCGGCCGGGGACGCGTTTTCCGCGGGGGCGGCAGCGGCCTCGCGCCGCGGTGTTCGGGTTCTGGACAAGGCTTTGCTCACCGGCTAAATTGTATGCAAATTTGTGTTATCCGGGCAAACGATTCCCCGCTCGGCCGGGTGATGGAAGGAGGGAGACAGTCACGGCAGGAACAACATGAGGCGGCAGCGCGGAATCGATGAGAGGCGCGATACCGCGAGTGAGCGGCGCGCGTCGCGCCGCGGAAGTTGGCAGTGGCACGCGCGGGGCGCCTCGGTGACGCCCCGGTTCGCGTGACCGGCTTGCAGCCCGGATCACACGGGTCGATGTCGATGTACGTCAGGCTCCGTTCGCGGACTCCCGCAGGAATAGCGGGGGCCGGTGCGGCGACAGTCTTCAATCCAGGCGTGGTGCGCGCGGCAGGCATGCCGCGATGCGACGAATGGCTGAAGGGCAGTGCACATTACATATCGATTCGGGAGGTAGGTCATGAGAAGCATGCAGCGAGGTCTGCTGTGTGCCGGTGTTGCCGCCATCACGGCGGCAGCGGCGGGCACGGCCCTGGCCCAGGCGGGCAATGAATGGAGCCAGTACGGCGCCGATGCGTCGAACACGCGCTTCAGTTCCCTCAACCAGATCAACACCGGCAACGTCAAGAATCTGAAGGTCCTCTGGGCCCACTCGATGGGCACGCTCGAGAGCCAGGAATCCACGCCGGTCGTGGTCGACGGCACGATGTACGTGACCAGTTCCACCGGTCCGCGCTACGTGTTCGCGCTGGATGCCAAGACCGGCGCGCGCAAGTGGACCTACCAGCCGGAAATGCCCGCCGACTACATGTCGACCGTCTGCTGCGGCCTGGACAACCGCGGTGTGGCGGTGGCCAACGGCAAGGTGTTCTACGGCCGGCTCGATGCCAAGCTCGAGGCGCTGGACGCCAAGACCGGCAAGCGCCTGTGGACCGTCACCGTGGCCGACTACAAGCGTGGCCACGCCATCACCTCCGCACCGTTGATCGTGAAGGACCTCGTGATCACCGGCATCGCGGGCGGCGAGTACGGCATCCGCGGCTTCGTCACCGCCTACAAGCAGTCCACCGGCGAGCAGGTGTGGAAGACCTACACCATCCCCGGCCCGGGCGAGCCCGGCCACGAGTCGTGGAAGGGTGACTCGTGGAAGACCGGTGGCGGCTCCACCTGGGGCGTGGGTTCCTACGACGCGGGACGCAACACGGTCTATTGGTCCACGAGCAATGCGGGCCCGTGGGGCGCGCAGACACGCGGCACCGATTCGAGCGACTACGGCCCGTACTCCAACCAGTGGACCGCATCGCAGCTCGCGTTCGATGCCGACACGGGCGCGATCAAGTGGGGCTATCAGTACACGCCGCACGACGCGTGGGACTACGACGGCATCAACGAGGGCGTGCTGACCGATCTCGACATCGGCGGCAAGAAGGTGCCCGCCCTGATGCACGCCGACCGCAACGGCTTCTTCTACGTGCTGAACCGGGAGACCGGCAAGGTCGTGTCGGCCGAGCCGTTCGTGACCGTGAACTGGGCCACCCACGTGGACCTGGAATCGGGCCGTCCGGTGGAGGCGGCGAACAACGAGAAGCGTCCGCAGCTCGGCAAGTGGGCCCGCAACGTCTGCCCGAACCTGATCGGCGGCAAGAACTGGTCGCCCATGTCCTACAGCAAAGCAGACCGGGTACGTGTATCTGCCCGCGTTCAACATGTGCATGGACATCGCCAACCGCGAAGAGGAGTACTCGCCAGGCAAGTTCTATCTCGCCTCCGAGTTCAACCTCGGCATGCCGGGCGCCACGGGCTCGCACCTGGCAGAGTTCATGGCCTGGGATCCGGTCGCGAAGAAGCAGGTCTGGAGCATCGAGGAGCCCAACATGTGGGCCGGCGGTGCCATGACCACGGCGGGCGGGCTGGTGTTCTACGGCAACCTGGATGGCGTGCTGCGCGCGGTGAATGCCAAGACGGGCGAGGTGCTGTGGCAGTTCCGCATGGGAACGGGCATCACGCAGAGCCCCATGACCTACACCATCGACGGCAAGCAGTACGTCGCCATCGTGGCCGGCCGGCTCAAGGGACCGCCTTCCTTCTTCGGCAAGATCGGCCAGAAGATGATGGACGTGAGCCCTGAAGGCGGCATGCTCATGGTGTTCGGCCTGTAAGAGCCTTTCGCAGTGCTCCGGCGCGGTGGAGCGTGCGCTCCACCGCACCGGGTCGACATCCGCAAGAGCGCGGGCAGGCGGTGCCGTCGGGGCACCGCCGGTTCCGCGTCAGCAAGACGAGGAGTACTTCGACGTGAAGTTCCACAAGCAGCCGGCGCTCGGCGTGGCGATCGCCGCATCGCTCGCAATGGCGTCCCTGAACGCGACCGGTGAAGATGCCCCGCGGCCGGTCAATCCGTATGCCGGCAACGCCCAGGTGGCGGTCGAGGGCGGCAGCCTGTTCAACCAGTTCTGCTCGCACTGTCACGGCCCCTGGGCCGAACAGGGCGAACGGCCGCGCGATCTGCGGCGGCTCAATCTTCGCTATGGCGACGACGCCATCGCGATGTTCTACACGACCGTGAGCAACGGCCGCATGGACAAGGGCATGCCCGTGTGGAAAGGCGTGCTGCCCGACGACACGCTCTGGAAGATCTTCACCTTTCTCATGACCGTACAGTCGGAGGAGTGAGCGTGGCGCGCGCACCGGATGCCGTGAGGCGCGCGCTGCTGGCCGGCATCGCGCTGGTCGGCAGCGGCGCTTCCATCCCCGCCCGTGCTCATGGCGTCACTCTGCACGTGCATCACGGCCTGCCGGAGAACTCCGCGCTGCACGCGCGATTCCTCCTGCCCGTGGACCCAGGCGCTCGAGGAAGCGTCCGGCGCACGCCTGCGCATGCACCTGAATCCTGCGTCGTCCGCCGCCCAGTCGCCGGAAGCCCTGCTCGCGCAGGTGCAGGAAGGCACCGTGGACCTGGCGTGGGTTCCCGTCTCGCCCGCGGCCGGCCGCATGGCGGCTCTTGGCGTGTTCGAGTTTCCGTTCTCGGTGCGACGGGCCGAAGGCGCGAGCCGCGCGCTGTCCGAGTTCGTGCGCGTGAACGACCTGGAGGACCGCGCGTTCGATGGCGTGCGCCTGCTCGGCATCCATGCGACCGACCCTGCCGTTCTTCACTGGGCGAGGCCGGATTCGCCGGCGGCGTTGACCGGGCGGCGGATCGCGGCGCGCACGGACGCCGAAGGCGACGTGCTGAGATCCGCCGGGGCCGTGGTCGTGGCCATGGACGAAGCGCGCATGGCGGAGGCGCTGCAGAAGGGCGAAGTCGAAGGCGCGCTGCTCTCCTGGGAACGCGCAGCGCTGCGAGGGGTCGACCGCGCCGCCACGATGCACGTGAGCGGGGGCGAGTCCCGGCCGGGCATCGTGGCTTCGGTGGGGGCGCTCGTGATGAACCCGGACATGTACCGCGGGTTGCCGGACGATCTCAAGGCCGTGTTCAATGCGAACGCAGGCAGCGCAACGTCCGCGTGGCTCGGGCGCGTGCACGACGAGGCCGCGGCCGCCGCGCGGCAGGCCGCGGCGTCGCGCGGCGACCCCCAGCACACATTGACCGTGGAGGAGTTCGACCGCTGGCAGCTTGCGGGCCGCAGTTCCGTGCAGACCCGGACGGCCGCGCTGGAGAAGTCGGGCGTCAAGGTGAAGCTGCTCGCCGACAGCGCGCGCGAATACCTGGATCAGTACGACGCGGCGAAATGATCGCGGCGTCAGTCCCGGCGCGGAGGATTGGCGCGCCACAGCGCGGGACTGGCCGCTGCCCCCAGGGCCTCGAAATACAGCGACGGGGCCATGTCGTAAGCGAAGGCATTGAGCCGGTCCAGCATCGCCTTGGCGCGGTCGGGATAGGTCGCCACGGCGTTCTCCGCTTCTTCCGGATCGTTCGCGATGTCGTACAGCTCCGTGCGGGTGGGCAGGGTGGCGCGCACGATCAGCTTCCACTCGCCGATGCGGATCGCCCCCTGGAAATCGTCCACGTGCAGCAGCAGTTCCTTGTGCGGCGTCTGCTTGCGTTGCGCGATGACGGGCCAGACGTCCGCGCCGTCGAGCGGCCGCTGCGCGTCGGGCTGCCCGTCGCCCAGCGCCATGACGGTCGCACCCAGATCGGTGGCGTGGAGCGGCTCGGTCACGACGGTCCCCGGCGGGATGCGTCCTGGCCAGGACGCCACGGCGACGGCTCTCACGCCGCCTTCGTAGAGCGACCCCTTGCCTTCGCGATACGTGCCGTTGTCGGCGGCCGGCCGGCGCACGTCCGCATCGCCCGTGGCGAAACGCAGCGGCACCGCGCCCCCGTTGTCGCTCAGCACGACGACCAGCGTGCTGCCGCTCATCTGTCTGCGTTCCAGTTCCGCCAGGATGGCGCCCAGGGCGCGGTCGAAGCCCGCGACGGCGGCCAGGTAGCTGCGGCGCGTGTCGTCTTCCACGGTCTTGAGCGATTCGCGCAGCTCGCGTGGCACGTCCTCGTAGTGCGCCGGGGCGTTGAAGGACGCCACCACGAACAGGGGCGCCGAGGCGTCGTGCTTGCGGATCACCGCGACCGTCTCCGCCGCCACGAGGTCGGTGACGTATCCGGCGTCGACCGCGGGCTTCTCTCCGCGCCGCCAGTCGGTCTTCGCGCCCTTGCGCACCACGGATTCGGACGACCCTGCGAGAGATCCGTAGAAGGTCTCGAAGCCTCGCCGCGTCGGCCAGAACTCCGGCTGCGCGTGGCCCAGGCGCCAGTCGCCGACGAAGGCGGTCCGGTAGCCCTTGTCGCGAAGGGCTTGCGCCACGGTGCGCTCTTCCTTCGGCAGGCCGTACGCGGCATTGCGTCCGATGGACAGGGACTGCAGCCCGTAGCGCATGGGGTAGCGGCCCGTGAGCAACGCGGCGCGCGTCTGGCTGGAGTAGGGCTGGACGTACATCGCATTGAGAACCGCGCCGCCGGACGCGAGCCGGTCGAGGTTCGGCGTCTTCACCTGCGCACCGTGAAACCCCACGTCGCGCCATCCCAGGTCGTCCGCGATCACGAGCACGACGTTCGGCCGTTCGGCGGCATGCACGGAACAGGCGGCGAGCGCAGCGGCCAGTGCGCCGAGAAGACGGCGAATCGCCGTGGAAATCCTGCGCGGGGCGGTCATGGCGGGCGTCCCGATCCTTGCTCGGTGAAAGTGGTCCGATCATACGGGGGCGGATGCCACGCCCACAACGACCGTGCCCGGCATGTCCGGGCACGGGACCGTGGTCCTCGAGCGCACATCGCATGACAGCGGGTGCGGAAGATCTGTCGCCTGGCTGGGCGCGGCGCGTTCGCGGATGCGCGCTGGGCAACGGGCGGTACGCCGGACGCCGTGGTTGCTCGCGACGGTCATCGTACTGTGGGCCGGACATCTCGCGGCGCATCGGACGCTCGTGGCGCCGGCCGTGCTGGCGAACATCGATGCGGCGCTCCTCGCGCTTGCGTGCGTTGCCGCCCTCGGGTTCGCGGTGTGGCTCGGCCGGCGTCCGACGCCGGAGCAGGCTGCCGGCGACACGGACCGCCGAGCCGGACTGAACGACGAACTGCTGAGCGCGCTGTGGTTCTGCAGACGGGGTCCTGCCGATGCGGCCGTTGCGCGGCACGTCGCGGCTGCCGGTGCGCGGACCGTGCAGCTGTCGATTCCTCGCCTGTTTCCGCTGCGTCAATCGCCTGCTGCGTGGGCAAGCGTTGCTCTCGGCGCCTCGGTGGCGGCGGCGGTTGCGTGGTGGCCGATCGCGCCTGCCGGTTCCGGCGAGCCGCAGGTTCGCGACGTGGCACCGGCGACCGCGAAGGCGAAGGACGCGCCCGCCCGTTCGCCCGCGCAGGACGGTGAGACGGCGGAGCGCGGCCGCCGCGAGGATTCGCTCTGGTCCCAGGTGAACCGGCTCGCGACGCAGGTCACCGATCCCGGGATCGCGCAGTCTCTCGCGGATGCCCTGGCGGCCCGCGACGCGCGCGCAGCGGCCCGTGCGCTCATGGCGGCCCGCAAGATGCCGGCGAAGGACGATGCTGCCGCGCCCATCCGCGCCGAGGACGACGGCCAGATGTCCGACACCCTCGCCCAGGAGATCCTCGCCCGCCTGGCGGAGATCCAGCGCAACGAGCGCGGCGAGGCGCCGCAGCGCGCTCCCTCGAACGAAGACCGGCCCACCGCCCAGTTCGACCGCGCCATGACGGCCGACCGCGAGGACGCGCAGCAGAGCGCGCACCGCGAACAGAGCGCGGCGGAGGAGGTCCTGAACACTGCGTTGCGCGCCGTCTCGCGCACCAGCAGCGGCGGGCGCGATTCGGTGCACGGCAGCGGAATCGGCCGACGGCGCGGGCCGCGCGGCGGTGGGCGGCGCGATGGGCCGGCGCATCCAGTCCAGCACATCGGGCAGCGGCGAAGGCGACAGCCCGGACGGCGTGCCCACGCCCGTTCCCGAGAGCGAGTCCGTCCTGGGCGAGAAGACGAAGCGGTTGGAGGTCGCGCTGCGCGCCGTGGAGGTCAAGCCGGAATCGAAGGACGGCGACGACTCCGCTCCAGCCAGCTCCGCAGCCGAAGAGGACTTCTACACAGCGACACGCGCGCAAGCCGCCACTGCCGCCATGGGTGCCGACACGGCCGCATCCCGCAGGGATGTCGAATCGGCGCAACGCGCTTCGTCCTTCGGTTCCGCGGCGTATCGCGAGGCGGGCAAGCGCTACACGCTCGCCCGGCACCGGCGGGAGCGCGACTCCGCGGCGAGCGCGCGCGAGCGCTGAGGCGGGCCGGCCTTGGACATGCTGATCGCGACTCCCGTCCTCGGCTGGCTGCTCCTGGCGGGCGTGGCCGCGGCGATCGTCGCGATGCACCGGTTGCGTCCGCCTGCGAACGCGCGGACCACGTCGTCGACGCTGCTGTGGCAGGCGGCAGCACGCCGCGCGGGTGTGCTGCGCTCGCCGTGGCGGTGGTGGCTCGGCCTGCTGCTCTCCCTGGCCGCAGGCGCCACCCTCACCGCGCTCCTGTTCCGTCCCGGCCTGCAAGGCGCGGCCGCGGGCACGGAGCGCATCGTGCTGCTGCTCGACGTGAGCCCCACCATGGGGACCCGCACCCGGGACGGCCGAACGCGCTGGGCCCACGCGGTGGACGCGGCGCTGGACGTGATCCGCGATGCACCGGGCCCGGTGCTGGTGCTCGACACTGGAGGCACGCTGCCCTCGGGAACGTTTCTCGCCGGGCGGGACGCGAGGCTCGCGTGCTGAGCCTGCGTCCTTCACCCGTCCGGTCCGGCGCCGTGCCTGCTCTTCCCGCCATGGCGAGCCTGCGCGTGCATGTGGTGAGCGATGGCGTGGACCGGTTCGACCTTCCCGCCGGCGCGGTCGTGCACTCGGTCTACGAGCCTGCCGACAACGTGGCGGTGATGCGCGTGGCCGTGGGAGCTTCGCCGGTGGATCCCCTGCGGGTCGATGCCCTCGTGCAGGTCTTCAACGGCTCCGTGGCGGAGAAGAATGTCCGGGTGAGCCTGCGCGGTGCGGAAGGCACGACGGTCCGCCAGTCGCTGCGGATCGCCGCGGGCGAGCGCATCGATGCCACCTTCGACGTGTCCGCCTTCGGCGCCGGGCCGCTCGCGGCCGACGTCCGCACGGAAGGCGACGCGCTCGCACTGGACGATGTCGCCTACGCCGTCGTCCCGGAACATCGCCCGAGACGGATCCTGCTCGTGGGGGTGCGCGACGATGCACTCGCCGATTCGCTGCGTTCGCTGCCCGGCGTTCGCGTCGTCTCGGCGGCCGCGCGCGGCGGCCGCGGTGGCGGCGATGCGGATCTGCTGGTGTACGAAGGTTCCGCCCCGCATGAGCCCCCCGAAGTCCCCGCGCTGCTGTTCCGCCCGCCCCCCGTGCCATGGCTGCCCGCTGCGGATGTCCGCACGGGGCGCATCCGGGCCGAGGGCAAGCTTCCGGGCGATCCCCTGTCCGACGATGTGCCATGGAACGGTCTGGAGATTCGCCGTGCGCTCGCCTGGAACCGGCTGCCCGAAGGCACGCTCGCGTTCGCCGGTGGAAGGGAAGGTGCGCTCGTCGTCGCGGGTCGCGCCCGGGCGCCATGGATCGCGGCCGGATTCCTGCCGGCCGAGTCGACGCTCGTCTTCGAGCCGGCGCTGCCGGTCTTTCTGGGTCACGCCGTCGCGCGGCTCACGGACGCGTCCGCGCCCATGTCCGGATCGCTCGGAGCCGTGAGTGTTCCCCTGAGCAATGCCCGCATCACCGACGGCAGCGGTCAGCCCGTGACCGCGCGTCCGGTCCCCGGGGCCACGCTGTTCGATGCGCTCCGGCCCGACATCTATATCGCCCGCAGCGGTGAAGCCCGGCTCCCTGTCGTCGTGTCGTCCACGGACGAGTCGTTCTCCGATGTGAACCGCACCCGGTTTCGCGAAACCGACCGGCAGGTGGAGCCGGGTGGCGCGGGGGCGCGGGAGCCATGGCAGGTGCTGCTGCTGTTCGTCATCGGGGTGCTCGTCCTGGACTGGTTCCTCCACACGCGCCGGATCACGCGGTGAGGCCGGCATGAGCTTCGATCATCCCGCCGTGCTGTGGTGTCTGCCGCTCGTACCGGTCCTGTGGGCACTCGCCTACCTCGACAGGGCCCGGCATCTGCGGCGGCGCCTTCTCGGCGCGACCGTGCTTCGGAGTGTGGTGCTCGTTCTCGTGGTGATCGCGGCCGCGGGGCCGCAGTGGCTCGAACGCGTGCGGGGAATCTCGGTCGTCTACGTGCTGGATGTCTCGCGCAGCGTGGCGCCCGGTCACCTGAAGCGCACGGTCGAATGGATCAGGACCGCCCAGGCGCAGCACCGCCCCGCCCAGGCGCGCCATGTCGTGTTCGCCGACCGCGCGCGCGTGGTCGATTCGGTCGACGACATCGGCGCGATCGCGGTCTCGCCCGAAGAGCGTTCGCGCAGCAAGGCGGCGCTGGGACAGGGCAGCACGAACGTGGAGGCGGCCCTGCGCGCGGCGACCTACGCGTTCGCGCCCGGGCTCGAGCGCCGGTTGGTGCTGGTTTCGGACGGACGTCAGACGCATGGCGATCTGTGGCGCGCGCTGCCGCGGCTGCAGGAAGAGGGTGTTCGCGTCTTTGCCATGCCTGCTCCGGCGGCGGTCGCGTCCGATGCGTGGATCGACACCGTGGAGGTGCCGCTCGCACCGCGTGTGCACGAGCCGGTCACCGTGCAGGTGAACGTCCATGCATCGCACGCCGCACGCGCGAAACTGCAGCTCGCCGTTCCGGGCCGGCGCATCGATGCCATGAGCGTCGAGCTGCAACCCGGCCACCAACCGGTTCGGGTTCGACGTGCGGTTTCCGGCGCCCGGCGAGCAGACCGTCTCGGCGGCGGTGCGCGCCGAGGGCGATGCGTTCGCGGACAACGACCGGGCGTCGGCCGGAGTGACGGTCCGCCCCGCGCCCCGCGTGCTGTATGTGGAAGGCGCGACCGAGCGTGCGCACTTCCTGGCCGACGCGCTGCGTGCGCATCACATCGAGGTCGCGTCCATGGGGCCGGAGCCCTTCGTCCAGGATCCGCAGGCGCTGCGCGGCTTCGACGCGCTGATCCTGAGCGATCTGCTGGTGCAGAACATCGACGCCCGTACGGCTGCAGCAATCGAAGCGTTCGTGCGCGACGACGGCGGCGGGCTCCTGTTTTCTTCGGGCGACAGCACGTACGGTCACGAAGGCTATGCCGGCAGTGCGATGGAACGGCTCCTGCCCGTGCGTTTCGAGGGCAAGCGGAAGAAGAGCGAGGTGGACCTCGTGCTGCTCATCGACCGGTCGCACAGCATGCGCGGCCGCAAGCTGGAACTCGCCAAGACCGCCGCGCTGTCGACCCTGGACCTGCTCGAGCCGCGCCACCGTCTCGCCGTGGTCGCATTCGACTCCAAGCCGCACGAGGTCGTGCCGCTCGCCCCTGTCGGTACCAGGCGGCGGGCGGAAGATCTCATCGCGTCCATGACGGCGAAGGGGCAGACCAGCCTCTACCCGGCGCTTGCAGAAGCGCGGCGGCTGCTCGCGAACTCCACCGCGCAGATCAAGCACGTGATCCTCCTGTCCGATGGCATCACCGCGCAGCCCCCGTCGACGGCTTCGACTTCCGACGACGGCCAGGCGATCCTGGCCGAGATCATCAAGGGCCGGGCCGAGGCGCTGCGGCGCGACGGCATCGCGGTCGTCGTGCCGGATGCGCCGGAGCCGCCGCCCGCGCCGGGCGCGATCGAGGCCGTGGTCGCGGAACTCGCCGCGGCGGGCGTCACCGTCTCGACCGTGGTGGTCGGAGACAAGCCCAATCTCGCCCTCATGCGTGACATCGCCATCCTCGGGCACGGACGCACGCAGGTGGCGCGGGCCGATGCGGAGATCCCCGGGCTGTTCGTGAAGGAGGCGCGGCAGCTCCTGGGCGAATCGATGATCGAGGAACCCTTCCGTCCCGTCGTGTCACGCCCCGCGACGGTGCTCGACGGCGTGGATTTCACGAAGGGGCCACCGCTGCGCGGCATCGTGGTCGCGCGTCCGAAGCGATTCGCCGACGTGCTGCTCCAGGGTCCGAAGGCCGGCCCGCTGCTCGCCACGACTCACTACGGCCTGGGGCGCAGCGTCGCGTTCCTGTCGGACGTCAACAACCGCTGGTCGGCCGATTGGGTGGGGTGGGACGGGTATGCGCGGTTGTGGGCGCAGGTGGTCCGTCACGTCGCTCGCGTGCCGTCACAGATGCTGGCCTTCGCGGTGCACCGGTCGGGAACCGAGGCCGTGCTGTCTCTGCGTGCCGAGACCCGCGAAGGGTTTCACCGGAACGGCCTGGCACCGGTCGCGCGGATGACGTCTCCCGATGGCGAGTCCGCCTCCGTTCCCCTGCGTCCCGTCTCGCCGGGAACCTACGCGGCACGCCGGCCCGTCGCCTCGGGCAGTGCCCGTCCCTACCGGTTCGAACTGCTCGGCAGCGGCGGGCTGACCGGGGAGGAGGTGCGGCGCGTCGGGACGAGGACGCTCTTTCATCCCTGGCCCGACGAGGACCGCACCCAGGCGGCGGACACCGTCACGCTGCAGGCGCTCGCCGAGCGCACCGGCGGCGCGGTGTCCGCGTCCACCGCCGAGATCTTCCGCCGCCACGGCGATGGCAGCGCGATCCGCCGCGCGCTGTGGCCGGTGCTGGTCGCGGCGGCATTGGTCATGTTCCTGCTCGATGTCTACTGGCGCCGGGCGGGCGGGCGAAGACGTGAAACCGTCCCGGGACGTGGGGAGGCGGCGTCCAAGTGAGGGCCGCGGTTCCACCTATGCGCTCCCGGCAGACCGGGACACCGGCCGGCGGCGCTATGATCGGGAGCCCCGCGAAGAACTCTCGCGACGAACCCCAAGGGAGGACATCCATGAGCCAGCCTGCGTGGCCGGACTCGCTCTACGAAGAACTGGTGGCGGCCGGCGTCCGCCAGGTCGCGTACGTACCCGATGCAGGCCACAAGCGCCTCATCGAGCGTTGCATCTCGGACCCGCAGATGCACGCGGTGTCGCTCACCACCGAGGAGGAAGGCGTGGCCATGCTCGCGGGCGCATTCCTGGGAGGACAGCGCGGCGTGCTGCTGCTGCAGTCGAGCGGCGTGGGCAACTGCATCAACATGCTGTCGCTGCAGGCCGAGTGCCGCATGCCGCTGGTGATGATCGTCACCATGCGCGGCGAGTGGGGGGAGTTCAACCCGTGGCAGATCACCATGGGCCGGGGCACGCAGCAGGCGCTGGAGGCCGTGGGCGTGCAGGTCTACCGGGCCGATGCGGCCGAGGACGTGGTGCCGACGGTGAAGGCGTGCCTGGCGCTCGCCCACCACACGAACCGCGCCGTGGCCGTGCTGATCGGCCAGAGGGTGATCGGCACCAAGCTCTTCAAGAAGGGAGAGACGAAATGAGCGCACCGCGCATCCTGGACCGCCGGGCGATGGTCGGCCAGCTCCTGCGGGGGCGCGGCGACGCGCTGCTCGTGACGGGATTGGGCGGACTCACGTCGGACGTCTATGGCATCGGCGACCATCCCTTCACGTTCTATCTCTGGGGCGTCATGGGGGGTGCGGCGATGGTGGGCCTGGGGCTCGCGCTCGCCCAGCCGTCGCGGCGCGTGGTGGTGCTGACCGGCGACGGCGAGATGCTGATGGGCATGGGCGCGCTCGCCACGATCGGCGTCAAGCGTCCGGCGAATCTGTCGATCGTGGTGATCGACAACGGCCTGTATGCGGAGACGGGGTTGCAGGACGCCCACACGAGCCGGGGAGTGGATCTCGCGGCTGTCGCGCGCGCCTGCGGCATCGCGGGCGAGACCGTGCAGACGCAGGAAGAGCTCGACGCGTTCGAGCGGCGCCTCTACACGGCGCCCGGACCGGTGTTCGCGGCCGTCAAGGTACCCTCGGTCGCGAGCATCCTGGAACTGCCGGCGCGGGACGGACCCTATCTGCGCAGCAGGTTCCGCACGGCCCTGCTAGGGGAGGGTTGCCATCTTTGAGGTCGCGGGGCAGGGCGGGCCTGTGCGCGAAGAGAATGGAGGGCGCAACCCGGTAGCCCATCCTCATCCTGTCCCTCTCCTTGAAGGAGAAGGGACCTGCTGATCCGGTTTTCGAGACGTTCGCCGGCGGAGTGGTTTCGTTCGAAGGTCCCTTGCCGACACTAATCCGTCCTCTCCGCAGAAGGTCCCCTCTCCTTCAAGGAGAGGGACAGGGTGAGGATGGGCGTGGCAGCGTGGCCTCGGTGAGCGATTGGCGGCGCTTGGCTCGTGCTTGTTCAGAGCGATTTGCACCGTTGTCGCCGTGTCCCTCTGTTCCGCACCGGAAGACTGCCGTATTCCCTGTCTCTGGCTCCAGGAGAGGGAGCCTGCCGTACTGGCGACCTCCAACGGCGTGGGATGCGGCTCGCGGCCTCCTACGACGCTCGATACAGCTCCCGCGTATGCATGGGGTGGTGGGTGACGCGGCCGGAGAAGGGCGGAAAGCGGCTCAGGTCGTGGCGCATGCGATGGCGCACGGGCGAGTGCAGCGCGCCCACGAGCGACTTGGGATCGTCGAAGACAGCCTTGTTGCGCTGCAGGTGCGAGGCCCGCTTCCAGGGCAGGGCGCTGCGCCACTGCAGGGGGGTGTACACCTCCACCTCGCGGACGCGGGGTAGTTGCGTCAGCTGCGTCGCCTGGGTGGAAAGGTAGTACGACAGCCAGGTGTCGGAGTCCTGCGCCGGACCCTCGAAGCCCACGAGGTAGGTGCAGCAGGCGCTCTTGGGACCGGGCGGGGCTTCCGGTATGGGAAAGGGCAGCACCTCCATTGCCTGCTCCGAGGCCTCCGCCTGGGCCAGCGACGGAAAAGCCGCCGGATCGGAGAGGGAGGCGAGAGCCCCGCCGGACGCCAGCGACTGCTCCAGTGCAGGGAGCGTCGCGAAGTAGCACTGCAGCACGAGCCACAGGGGCGTTTCCTCGCCGGGGAACTCCTCGGGAACCTGGGCGCAGTGCTCGAGCGCGAGGATCATCCCGACCGAACCTTCGAGCGCGCCGGCAAGGCGCCGGGATTCGGCTGCGTCGAGCGTGGTGCCCTCGCTGCCGTGGCGGCGGAACAGGGCGAACCAGCAAATGCACGCCGCGGCCGGCGCGGCAGAGGGCAGGGTGTTCACGTTTCTCCTCGTCTCCTCGCGCTACGCAGGAAAAATGCGCGCACCCGAGAACTTTTTTGCAATGCGCGTTCACTATACACGCGTGGGTCGCGTGGCAGAATTCCTCCACGGTCCGTTCGCGCGAGGCGCGCTCTCCGCAGCGCGCCGCCGCCGGTCCGCCGAATCCCTGAACCCTCCGCACTGCGTCACTCCGCAGCCGCGGTGTCACTTGGAGAGAACATGATCCAGTTCAACGTGAACGGAAAGCCGGTCGAGGTCGACACCGAACCCGACATGCCCCTGCTGTGGGTGCTCAGGGACGAGCTGGGCCTCACCGGAACCAAGTACGGTTGCGGCGTGGCGCTGTGCGGCGCCTGTACGGTGCATCTGGACGGCACGGCCCTGCGTTCGTGCGCGATGCCGGTCTCGGCCGTGGCAGGCAAGTCGGTCGTCACCATCGAGGGCCTGTCGGCGGACGGCCGGCATCCGGTGCAGACCGCGTGGGTGGAGCGGCAGGTTCCCCAATGCGGCTATTGCCAGAGCGGCATGATCATGGCCGCGGCTGCGCTGCTGCGCGACAAGCCCAATCCCTCGGATGCGGACATCGACACCGCCATGACCAACATCTGCCGCTGCGGCACCTACGTCCGCGTGCGCGATGCCATCCACGCCGCCGCCAAGGCCCGCTGAGGAGACCGCCATGACACATCCCACACTCCTCTCCCGCCGTGAATTCCTCATCCGCGGCACCGCCCTGGGCGGTGCACTGGCCATCGGCGTGCAGTTTCACCCGGACGCAGGCGCAGCCGCGGACGCGGCCTCCGGCGAAGTCACGCCGTGGGTCGTCATCGAGCCCGACGAGACCGTGATCATCCGCATCGCCCGCTCGGAACTGGGGCAGGGCAGCTTCACCGGCCTCGCGCAGCTCGTGGCCGAGGAACTGGAATGCGACTGGAACCACGTGCGGTCCGAGTATGCCGACGTGAACGAGCACGTGCGCCGCAATCGCGCGTGGGGCGCCATGTCCACCGGCGGCAGCCGGTCGATCCGCGAATCCCAGGAGGTCCTGCGCAAGGCAGGCGCGGCGGCACGCGAGATGCTCGTGGCGGCGGCTGCTCGCCAGTGGGACGTGGACCCGGCGGAGTGCGTCGCGGCGAAGGGCGTGATCACGCACAAGCCGACGGGACGCACCGTTTCCTTCGGCCAGGTGGCGGCGGCCGCCGCGGCGATGGATGTGCCGCAGAACCCCAAGCTCAAGGACCCGAAGGACTGGAAGCTCATCGGCACCTCGCCGAAGCGCTTCGACATCCCCGACAAGACGACCGGCAAGCAGATCTACGCGGCGGACGTCCAGCTGCCGGGCATGCTGCACGCGTCGATCCGCCAGTGCCCCGTCTTCGGCGGAAAAGTGCGCACCTACGAAGAGGACAAGGTGCTGGGCATGCGCGGCGTGAAGAAGGTGGTCGCGGGCCTGGACTGGGTGGCCGTGGTGGCGGACAACTGGTGGCGCGCCAACGAGGCGATGAAGGCGCTGCCCATCGACTGGGACGTGGGCGACAACGGCGACGTGACCTCGGAGTCCATCAAGGCGTTCCTCCGCACCGGCATCGACGCCAAGGACGTACCGGTGGCGCGCAAGGACGGCGACTTCGACACGGCGATCAAGGGTGCCGCGAAAGTGGTGGAAGCCGAGTACTACGCGCCGTACCTCAACCACGCGACCATGGAACCGCAGACGGCGACGGCGCTGTACACCGACGACCGGCTGGAAGTCTGGGTCGGGACGCAGAACGGCGAGGCGACCATCGCCGCGGCGTCGGAGGCCTCCGGCATCCCGCTCGAGAACGTGATCGTGCACAAGATGCACGCCGGCGGCGGCTTCGGACGCCGCGGCCCGCACCAGGAATACACGAAGCAGGCGGCGCAGATCGCCATGACCATGCCCGGCGTGCCCGTGCGCCTGCAGTGGTCGCGCGAGGAAGACATGCAGCAGGGCCGCTACCGTCCCGTGGCGCTGGTGCGCATGCGGGCGGGGCTGGACCGCAACGGAAACTGGACGGCGTGGCACGTGCGGCAGGCCGACCAGTCCATCTTCGTGTCGGTGCGGCCAGGGGACATCAAGGACGGCATCGACCCGGTGGGCATCCGCGTGTTCGGCGACAGCCCCTATGGCGTGCCCAACTTCACGAACGAATACGCCATGCGCAACACCCATGTGCCGCCGGGCTTCTGGCGCGCCGTGGCCCACACGCACAACCCGGTGTTCCGCGAGTGCTTCATCGACGAGGTGTGCCACGCGGCGGGCAAGGATCCGTACCAGTTCCGCCGGCCGCTGCTGGAAAAGAAGGTGAAGGATCTGGGGGCGATTACCCGGTGCTGCGTCTGTCCGAGATGCCGCCCAAGGTGGAAGCGGTGCTCGTTCCCACCGGCGGTTTCTGGGGCGGGGTGGGCGAGCCGCCCATTGCCGCGGTGACCCCGGCGCTGTTGAACGCGAT
Organism: Betaproteobacteria bacterium; assembly: GCA_016713305.1. NCBI lineage: Bacteria > Pseudomonadati > Pseudomonadota > Betaproteobacteria > Betaproteobacteria bacterium. The sequence goes on along the minus strand of JADJPK010000031.1, from coordinate 28,395 downwards.
CTTCGCGGCCACCGGCAAGCGGGCGCGGTCCATGCCGCTGCGGCATCTCGGGTACTCGTACGCGTGAAGACGCAGGCGACGGCGCGTTCGCGGCGGCCTCGGGCCGTCGAGGCGCGCCGCCGTGTGCTGAAGGCGGGCGGCGCCTGGGTGCTGGCGTGGGCGGTCCGTCCGGCGGGCGCCACGCCGGACACCATGGCCGAAGCGATGCGAGGGATCACGGGCTCGCGCGCGGTGCAGGAGGGCCGGGTCAAGCTGGAACTGCCCCGCATCGCGGACGACGGCAACGTGGTGTCCATGACGGTGAAGGTGGACAGTCCCATGAGCAGCGAGGATCACGTCCGGGCCATCCACGTGTTCTCCGAACAGAATCCCATGCCCGTCATCGCGCAGTTCCATCTCGGTCCGCACTACCCTCGGCCCGAGGTCGCCACACGCATCCGGCTCGCCAAGTCGCAGCGCGTGATGGCCATCGCCGAGATGAGCGACGGTTCGCTGTGGTCCGCCACCGTGCAGGTGGAGGTGACGATCACGGCCTGCGGAGACTGACATGGCCGACGCCAGCATCCGCGTTCCTCCGAAGGTGGCGCCGGGCGAGGTGTTCCCGGTGCGTGCGGTGGTGCGCCACCCGATGGAAAGCGGCTTCCGCCACGACAACGTCGGCAAGCGGATTCCCCGGCACGTGATCGAGGAGTTCGTCTGCGAGTACGGCGGGCGGGAGGTGTTCCGCGTGCAGATGGGCTCGGGCATCACCACCAACCCGTACTTCCTCTTCTACGTGCGTGCCGTGGACTCCGGCGACATGAACTTCACCTGGACGGACGACCGCGGCGCGGTGATCCGGGCCACGGCGAGGATCGAGGTGGCGGGGTAGATCGAGGCCGCAGGCGGGAGCAGGGCGGGGCCTGCCTCGCGGCCGCCGGGTCCGGCACGCGCCCCTTGCGCCGCCGGGACCGTTCTTCGATGATCGGGGCCGGCGGCGGGATCGGGGGCCCGTGCGCAGTCCCGGCCGACGCCGCCGCACCACAGAGGGAGCGAGTCCACCATGTCGAAACGCCTGACCGCCCTGGGTTTCGGGGCCGTCGCCCTGGCCGCGAGCTTTTTCGCGAGCGCCCAGGAAATCACCTTGCGAGCCGCCAACGCCTTCCAGGAAGGCACCTATTTCGCCCGCAACTTCGAACGGTTCATCAAGAAGGTGAACGAGGAGGGCAAGGGGCTCGTCCAGATCAACTACGTGGGCGGACCGAAGGCGATCCCGACCTTCGAGCTGGCCAACGCCCTGCGCAGCGGTGTCGTCGATGTCGCCAACACGGCGGCGGCGTTCACCACCAGCGTGGTGCCCGAGGCCATCGCGATCAACTACACGCACATGACCATGGCGGAGATGCGCCGCAGCGGCGTCTTCGACGTCTACGACAAGCTGTACCAGGACAAGGGCCTGCACTACTTCGCGCGGACCGGCGAGGGGGTGCGCTACTACATCTACTCCACCCGGCGCATCGACCGCGCGGACCTGGCCGGCATCAAGCTGCGCAGCAATCCCATCTACCGCGAGTTCTTCCAGAAGCTCAACGCGGGCGTGGTGCAGATTGCCCCGGGCGAGGTGTACACGGCGCTCGAGCGCGGCGTGGTGGAAGGCTACGGCTGGCCGCTCATCGGCATCTTCGACTTCGGCTGGCAGGAGAAGACGAAATTCCGCCTCGAGCCGGGCTTCTACGACATCGAACTGGGTGCGGTCTTCAACCTGAACACCTGGCGCAAGCTCACCGCGCAGCAGCGGCAGTTTCTCGAGAAGCAGGGTGCGTGGCTCGAAGCGCAGAACGCGGACATGGCGGCGAAGGACGCGCCGGCGGAACTCAAGCGCCAGCAGGAGGCCGGCATCCACGTGGTGAAGCTGGACGACGCGCAGGCGAAGCTCTTCCTCAAGACCGCCTACGATGCCGCCTGGAATGCGCTGGTGGCGGCCAGCCCGGTCAACGGTCCGAAGCTGCGCGAGCTGATGGCGCCGAAGAACTGATCGCGGGGGGACGAACGCGGCGGGCTTGCGCCCGGCGCCGGTCCCCGGTCCGAACGTGTACTCCCGTCTGTTCGACATTTGCGGCATCGCGTCCGGTCTGGTGATCGGTGCGATGGTCCTGCTCGTGTGCGCCGACGTCGCCGGACGCAATCTCGGGTTCGCGAACCTGCCCTGGATCGTGGAAGTGACCGAGATGGCCCTGCCGCTGGCCACCTTGCTGGCCGCGCCCTGGCTGTTGCACCGGAACGAACACGTGCGGCTGGATCTGCTCCAGAACGTGCTGCCCGCCCGTCACCTGCGCCGTCTCGACCGCATGGCGTCCCTGCTGGAGCTCGCCGTTTGCGCGGCCGTCGTCTGGTATTCCCTGGCGGTCATCGCCGACACGCGGTCCATCGGCGCGCTGGTGATGAAGAGCTTCGTGTTCCCCGAGTGGTGGCTGTTCGTGCCGCTGCCGCTGTCGTTCGGATTGATGGCGGTGGAATTCGCGCGGCGCGTCTTCAAGGGGCCGCCGCCCGCCCCTGGCGACCACGAACCTGCCGGGGGCGCCTGATCGATGAGCTGGGGTGAGACGCTCCTGCTGCTGTTCGGTGCCGTCAGCGTGCTGCTGCTGCTGGGCATGCCGGCCGGCTTCGCGTTCCTGGCGGTCAACATGATCGGCGCCATCGTCTATCTCGGCGGGGAACCGGGACTCATGCAGGTGGTGCGCAACGGGCTCGCCGCCATCACCAATTTCTCGCTCACGCCCATTCCGTTCTTCGTGCTGATGGGGGAGGTCCTGTTCCACACCGGCGTGGCGATGAAGGCCATCGACGCCTTCGACAACGTGATCTGGCGGGTGCCGGGCCGGCTCTCGGTGATCGCGGTGGTGGCGGGCACGGTGTTCTCCGCGATCTCGGGCTCGACGATCGCCACCACCGCGCTGCTGGGCGGGCTGCTCCTGCCGGAAATGCTGCGCCGCGGCTACGATCGCAAGATGGCGATGGGGCCGATCATGGCCATCGGCGGCGTGGACATGCTGATCCCGCCCTCGGCGCTCACCGTGCTGCTGGGCAGCCTGGCCGGCATCTCGATCTCCGGACTGCTCATCGCGGGCGTGCTTCCGGGCCTGCTGCTCGCCTCCGCGTTCGTGGTGTTCATCGTGGCCCGCGCCAAGCTGCATCCCGAACTGGCGCCCGCCTTCGAGCACGCCCCGGTGGCCGGCTGGGCGCGCTGGCGCCCCCTCGCGGTGTACGTGACGCCGCTCGTGTTGATCTTCGCCGCGGTCATCACGGCCATGTCCGCCGGCTGGGCCACCCCGACCGAATCGGCGGCCATCGGTGCCGCCGCGACGATCGCGGTGGCGCTGGCCTACCGGTCGCTCACCCTGGCGAATCTCATGCAGGCGCTGAAAGGCACGGCGGCGATTTCCGGCGTGATCCTCTTCATCATCGTGGGGGCCACGACGTTCTCGCAGGTGCTGTCGTTCTCGGGCGCCACGAATGGTCTCGTCTCGATGGTGCAGGACGCCGCACTGCCGCCGTGGGCCGTGCTGGCGGTGATGATGGGCATCCTGCTGTTCCTCGGCTGTTTCATCGACCAGGTGAGCATGATGCTGGTCACGCTGCCGTTCTACATGCCGCTCGTGCAGCACTACGGCTTCGATCCGCTGTGGTTCGGCGTGATGTTCCTCATCTGCATGCAGCTCGGGCTGCTCACGCCGCCCTTCGGCATGCTGCTCTTCACCATGCGGGGCGTCGCCCCGCCCAGCATCGCGATGGGCGACATCTTCCGCGCCGTGATGCCCTACGTGCTCATGGGCCTTGCGATGCTGGGCCTGGTCGCGTCGGTGCCGCCGCTCGCGACCTGGCTGCCTGCGCTGCTGACGAGCCGCTGAGCCGGCGGCCTCAGACGCCGCCTTCCTTGCACAGCGAGGCCAGGTAGTCCGTGATGGTCTGATCTTCAGCGGAGGTCAGGCCGCTCACGCCGGCGGCGCCGATGAGATTGCCGGCCTCGTCGCGCAAGGGCGAGCCCCCGGGCAGCGCGGTCAGCAGCGGATCGCAGAAGTAACCGACCTCGATCTGCTCGCGGTGCAGGCGCGCCAGCAGCGCTTCCGTCGTCACGCCCATCCGCGCAGCGGTGTAGCCCTTGCCCTGGGAGATCTGGATGCTGCGCACGGGCGCGCCTTCCATGCGCGCGAACGACACGAGAAAGCCCTTCGAATCGCACAGCGCGACGCAGATGGGGCGGCCAAAGTCCTGCGTGGCCTTGGCGATGGCGCGGGCGGTCAGTGCGTGGGCCTGGGCGAGGGTGAGTTCCTGCATGGGGTGCTCCGTGTGAAGGTAGGACGAAGGGTTGCAGTGGCGTGCCGTCGATGACGGCGCGGAGTACAGGCGGCGAAGTCTACTGCGAGCGCTCCACCGGTTCGGCCGGCCGGCGCGGGAGCACGGCCGCGACGCTCGATTCGACGAGAATGAACTGCGGACCTTCCGCAGCCAGGGCAGCGGGTAGCCGGTCCAGTTCGTCCATCGTGCGGATGCGCGTGACGGCGAATCCGTAGGCGGCGCCGATGGCGGCGAGATCCGGATTCGCGAATGTCGTCCCGTTCACGCGGCCCGGATAGTCGCGCTCCTGGTGGATGCGGATGGACCCGTACATGCGGTTCTCCGAGACGATCACCTTGAGCGGGAGCCGGCGCTCGATGGCCACGGCCAGTTCGCTGCCGGTCATGAGAAAGCCGCCGTCGCCGACGAGGCACACCACCTGGCGTTGCGGATGGCGCAACGATGCGGCGACGGCGGCCGGAACGCCGAAACCCATGGCCCCGGCGATGGGGGCCAGCATCCGTTGCGGCGGCGCGAAGGGAATCACGCGGTAGGCGGGGGCGCCGAAGGTTCCGGCATCGAGCGTGACGATCCCGTCGGACTCGAGATGCTCGCCGACCGCGATGACCACCCGCTCGAACGGCACGCCGTCGTCCACGTCGAAGTGGCGTGGCGCGCGGATGCGGTCCCGTTCCTCGCGCAGCCGGCCAATCCACGTTTCGCGAACCGGGCCGGCCCAGGGCGAAGGCGCGGCAAGCGCGTTCATCAGCATCACCGGGTCGCAGCCGATCCCGAGATCCGCGCTGAAATGCGTGCCGATCACGGCGGGGTCCGCGTGCACGTGCACGACGCGCATCTCGGGCCGCACGAGCCGCGGGAATGTGTAGCCCTGGGTCGTGATGTCCGAAAGACGCGCTCCCAGCACCAGCAGCAGGTCAGCTTCGCGCAGCACCGAAAGCTGCCGCTCGGGATTTGCCAGCCCGAGGTCGCCGGCGTAGAGCGGATGGGCGTTGGGAAACAGATCGTGCCGGCGGAAGGACACCATCACGGGAACCTGCCAGCGTTCGGCAAATGCGCACAAGGTCTCGCGGCCCCCGGTTCGTTCCAGACCGCTGCCGGCGATGACGAGCGGGCGCTGGGCATCGCGCAGCCATTCGCCCAGCGCCACCAGATCCGAGGGCGCCGGGGCCGCGCGAACAGGCGGCTGGGGTGCCACGGCGGCCGCTGCGCACGGTGCCGTGAGGATGTCTTCGGGAATCGCGATCACGACCGGTCCCGGCACACCGGTGGTCGCCACGCGCAGGGCCCGCAGCATCGTTTCCGCGATACGCTCGGGTTCGGTGACTTCCGCCACCCACTTGGCGATGCCGCCGAACATGCGGCCGTAGTCGATCTCCTGGAAGGCATCGCGGCGCACGCACGACACCGGCACCTGGCCGACGATCAGGATGAACGGGACGCCATCCTGCTGGGCCGTGTGCACGGCGATGGACGCGTTGCTGGCTCCGGGGCCGCGGCTGACCAGGGCGACGCCCGGACGTTCCGTGAGGCGCGCATCCGCCAGCGCCATGAAGCCCGCGCCGGACTCGTGCCGGCAGACGACGGTGTCGACGTCGTCGCGTCCATGCAGCGCGTCGAGCAGGCCGAGGTAGCTTTCGCCCGGAACGCAGAAGACGCGGGAGATGCCGTGGGCGGCGAGGGTGTCGACGAGGCAGTGGCTGACGGTGCGCAACGCGGGACTCCGAAGGAACGCGGTGGACGAGGGAAGGGATGATTCTGCGATGCGATGCGCAGCGCAAGAGGAACGTGGGCGTCGCATGCCTCGGCGCGGCTCCGGGCCGATTCCGGTTGCCGCGGGGACGCGCGAATGCGTGGGAGCGCAGGAAAGCCGTGTCCCGAACGTGGCGGAGGCCGGCGGTTGCGCTCGCGGTTCTGCGCAGGGGCGCGCTCGAGGAATCGACAGGAACGGACCGCGTGGGCGGTACTGGCAAGGTCCGTGCTCCCGTCCGGGCGGTCGCGATGTCCGCGCGTGCATGCGCGCGGCTGCGTCCTCGTTCAAGTGACGCGCGCCGGATGGAAGGGACGACGGCTTCGAGCCTTGCCCGACCGGATGAAGACTCTCAACCCCATCGCCGATGGCCAGGACAGTGAACAGGGTTTCTGCCGTTTGCCTGAATTCGATGCCTCACCCGCCGTGTCCATGATCCGCCTTCGCGTGCGGACATGGCTCGCCTGTGCCGCCGCGGCCGCGACTTTCGGCGCCGCCATGGCGCAGGAAGCGGACTCGCGCGTGGAACCGCTGCGCCGGGCGATCCAGGAGGAACGCTGGGACGATGCCGAAACCGAACTGGCCTCGGTGCGCGGACGGATCGACGTCGACACCATCGACGTGCTGTTCCTCACGGGCATGCTGGCCCTGGGAAAACAGCAGCCCGAACGCGCCATCGACGCGTTCCGCCGCATTCTCGACCAGCGGCCGGATCTGATCCGGGTGCGGCTCGAGCTGGCGCGGGTCCTGTTCCAGACGAAACAGGATGCCGCCGCGAAGTACCACTTCGAGCGTGCGCTGGGTGGCGGGTTGCCGGAGTCCGTGCAGGTCAACGTAAGGCGCTATCTCGACGAACTGCGCCGCCGCCGGCTGTGGGCCCTGGATGTCGGCGTGGGCCTGCTGCCCGACAGCAACATCAACACGGGAACGAACCAGCAATACGTCACCATCGCGGGGTTGCCGTTCACTCTTTCCACGGAAGCGCGGGAAAAGTCCGGCGTGGGACTGCTGGCGTCCGTCTACGCCTCGCGAACCTTGCAGGTTTCGCCGCGTGTCCGGCTGCGGGCGTTCGGCAGCGTCCTGCGCCGCGACTACACCGACAGCCGCTTCGACGACATGATCGTCCGGGCGGGGGCAGGTCCGCGGTGGCTGTTCGGCAACGGCGAGGGCGGCTTCGCCCCGTTCTACGCGGAGCGGCGCTTCGGCAACGATCTGCTCAACCGGTCGGACGGCCTGCGATTCGACGGCACGTGGCAGACCGGCGCGCGCTGGATCACCGAAGGGGCATTCGAGTACCAGCGCATCAGTTATCCGAACCTTCCGAACCGGGACGGCGGGGTGACCTGGGCGTTTGCCGGCGTCCGCTACCTGCTGAGCCCGGAATCCAACGTGATGCTGGGGCTGGACTACTACCGGGACGCGGCACGCGACGCGGCGTTCCGCAACGAGTCCACGGGCTGGACGCTGGGGCACTTTCGCGACTGGCCGCGGGGGGTATCCACCTCGCTGACCCTGCGCCTGGCGGACACGCAGTTCGAGGGGCTGCAGCCGCTGTTCGGCGAATACCGCAACGAGCGATTCACGACGTGGGCCACGAGCGCGACCAAGCGGGACTGGGCGCTGTTCGAATTCGTGCCGACGTTGTCGGTGACCTACTACGACAACCGGTCGTCCATCGATTTCTACTCGTTCCAGCGCTGGCAGGTGCTGCTGGGATTCAACCGGCGGTTGTGACGGAAGTCACGGACGCTCCGCGCGAGCGTCCGCGCCTGTACCTGCCGGAGCTATCTATTCGATGCCCAGCAGTTCCACCTCGAAGACGAGAGTCGCGTTGGGAGGAATGACGCCGCCCGCGCCACGCGCACCGTAACCGAGCTCCGGCGGAATCGTCAGCTTGCGCACGCCGCCCACCTTCATGCCCTGGACACCTTCGTCCCAGCCCGAGATGACGTGACGGTGGCCCAGCGGAAAATCGAAGGGCTCGTTGCGATCCTTGCTGGAGTCGAACTTGGAACCGTTGGTGAGCCAGCCGGTGTAGTGCACGGTGACGTGCTGGCCCGCTTCGGCGGCCGGACCGTCGCCTTCCGTGATGTCCTCGATGATCAAGCCGGTGGAGGTGGTGATGGCGGCCATGGAAATGCTCCGTTTCTTGGGGAGAGGCAGGCGGGGGCGGTGAGGGTCCGCGGTGCGGATCCGGCCCCCGGGCGGAACGTCAGACCTCGAGCCACTCCTTGCGGACGGACTCGTTCGCCCGGAGGTCGTCGGGCGTTCCTTCGAACACGATCTGGCCGTGGCCCATCACGTAGACGCGCTGGGAGATCTTGAGCGCGATGGTGAGCTTCTGCTCCACCAGCAGGATGGAAATGCCGCGGTTCTTGATCTCGTCGAACAGATTCGCCACCTGCTCGACGATCTTGGGAGCCAGACCTTCGGTCGGCTCGTCGATCATGACGAGATCGGGGTCGCCCATGAGCGTGCGGCACAGCGTGAGCATCTGCTGCTCGCCCCCGGACATCACGCCGGCGGGCGCCTCGGCGCGCTCGCGCAGCCGCGGGAAGATGTTGAACATGTCCTCCATCTTCCAGCGTCCGGATTCCTTGCGGCCCTTCTGGCCCAGCAGCAGGTTCTGCCGCACGGTGAGGGACGGGAAGATGTCGCGGTTCTCGGGCACGTAGCCGAGCCCTTTGCGGGAGACCATGTAGGCCTTCAGGCCCATCATCTGCTCGCCCTTGAACACCACGGATCCGGAACCCTGGACCTGGCCCATGATCGCCTTGATGGTGGTGGAACGGCCGACGCCGTTGCGGCCCAGCAGGCTCACGATCTCTCCCTGCCTCACGTTCAGGTGAACGCCGTGCAGGATGTGGCTCTTGCCGTAGTACGCGTGCAGATCCTTGACTTCCAGCATGGCCGTCACTCGTGTTGTTCGGTGCCCAGGTACGCTTCCTGGACAGCCTTGTTCGCGCGGATTTCTTCGGGAGTGCCCGTGGCGATGACCTGGCCGTACACCAGCACCGAGATCCGGTCGGCGAGGCCGAATACCACGCTCATGTCGTGCTCCACCATCACCAGGGTCTTGCCCTGAGTGACGTTGCGGATCAGCGCCACGGCGTCCGCGGTCTCGGTGTTGCTCATGCCGGCCGTGGGCTCGTCCAGCAGGATCACCTCTGCGCCGCCGGCGATGGTGATGCCGATTTCCAGCGCGCGCTGCTCTGCGTAGGACAGAACGCCTGCAAGCGTGTCGCGGCGTTTGCGCAGGTTGATCATGTCGACGATCGACTCGCTGCGCTCGGCGGCGTCCTTGAGCGCGCCCACGCGCTGCCAGAACGAATAACGATAGCCGAGCGACCAGAGGACGCCGCACCGGATGTTCTCGTACACCGACATCTTGGGAAAGATGTTGGTGATCTGGAAGCTGCGGGCGAGACCGCGGCGGTTGATCTCGTTCGGCGGCAGGCCGGTGATGTCCTGCTCGTTCAGGAAGACCTGCCCGCTGGACACGGGAAAACGGCCGCTGACCAGGTTGAACAGCGTCGATTTGCCGGCGCCGTTGGGGCCGATGACGGCGTGGCGTTCGCCTTTCTCGATGGCGAGATCGACGCCGTTGATGATGGCGGTCTTGCCGAAGCTCTTGCGCACGGCGCGCAGTTCGAGGGCGGCGGGCATGCTCAGGCGCTCCTGCGGGCGTTGATCACGGCAGCGACGGCGTGCCAGCTGGATTTCACGTAGCGGCTGGCAGCCCACAGCAGGAGCCCGCCGGCGATCAGGATGCCGATGCTGACGATCCAGGGTGTCGCCGTCGCCGCATCGAAGGTGATGCCGAAGAGTGACATCCCGGTGCCGGACTGCTCGGCCTTGGTCTCGATCTGGTAGATCATCTCGACCAGCCCCACCACGCCGGCCAGCACCACCAGTCCTGCGATGGCGGCCGCGATGTACGAAGGAATGAGCCGGCGTACCTGGGAGACCTCCCACGCGCCCTTGTGCAGCGTGATCAGGCTGGCGATGCCGCCCGGCGCGAACAGGATCATCACGAGGAAGAACAGGCCGAAGTAGAGGAGCCAGGCGAGCGTGTAGTTCGACAGGGCCGACTGGATGAACGTGACCAGCATGGCGCCGATGACAGGGCCGAAGAAGTGTCCCACGCCGCCGATGAACGCCATCAGCAGCACGTTGCCTGAAGCCACGACACCGACGTTCTCGGCCGTCACCAGCTCGTAGTTCATGGCCGCCAGAGCGCCTGCGATGCCGGCGAAGAACGACGAGAGCATCAGCATGAGATAGCGGATGCGCGTCGGGTTGTAGCCGACGAAGCGCGCCCGCTCGGCGTTGTCGCGTACCGCGTTGGCCATGCGGCCCAGCGGCGTCTGCGTCAGCGCGAACATGGCCACCATGCTGACGAAGCACCAGCCGGCAATGAGGTAGTAGACCTGGATGCCCGGGCCGTAGGTGATTCCCATGAAGGGCTCGCCCGCGGCGCGGTCGGTGGAGATGCCGCCTTCGCCACCGAAGAACGTGGGGAACATCAGCGAACAGGCGGCCACCATCTCGGCGATGCCCAGCGAGATCATCGCGAAGGGCGTGCCCGAATGCTTGGTGGTGACGTAACCGAAGATGACGCCGAAGAACAGGCCGGCGGCGCCGCCGATCAGCGGGATCAGCGTGACGGGCCAGTGGAACGTTCCGGCGCCGATGCCGTTCAGCGCGTGCACCGAGAAGAACGCGCCGAGACCGAAGTACACGGCGTGGCCGAAGCTCAGCATGCCGGTCTGGCCCAGCAGCATGTTGTAGGACAGCGCGAAGATGATCGCGATGCCCATCTGGGACATCATGGAGATGGCGAAGCTCTGCTTGAACACCATCGGCATGACGATCATCACGGCGGCCGCGAGGAACCAGGTCAGCAGACGCTTGCCGTGAAGGAGGGGGCGGGGATTTGCCATGTCGTTCTTCTCGCTCGCCTCAGCCCTCGCGGGTGCCCATGAGGCCCTTGGGCCGGAAGATGAGCATGAGGACCATCAGGATGTAGGGCAGCACCGGTCCGGCCTGGGAGATGGTGACCTTCCACAGGTCGTACCACCCGGACTCCGGATTGGCCTCTATGCCCAGCTTGCCGAAGACCGTGAGCAGCGAATAGTCGAAGCCCACGGAAAAGGTCTGCACTGCGCCGATGATGAGCGAAGCGACGAACGCGCCGGCGAGCGAGCCCATGCCCCCGAACACCACGACGACGAACACGATGGTGCCGACGCTCGCCGCCATGCCCGGTTCGGTGACGAACGCATTGCCGCCGATCACGCCCGCAAGACCGGCGAGCGCGGCGCCTCCCGCGAAGACGGACATGAACACCCGCGGCACGTTGTGTCCCAGCGCTTCCACCATGTCCGGATGGGTGAGAGAGGCCTGGATGATGAGGCCGATCCGTGTGCGGGTGAGCGCGAGGTACAGGCCGATCAGCATGGCCACCGACACGAGCATCATGAACACGCGGTAGGCGGGATACTGGGTGGAGAAGATCGAGAATGCGGAGAAGTCCAGCACGGCCGGGATCTTGTACTCGACCGGCGCGCGCCCCCAGATGAGGTGGACGATCTCCTCGATGATGTAGGCGAGGCCGAAGGTAAACAGCAGTTCCGCCACGTGGCCGTACTTGTGGACGGTGCGCAGACCGTAGCGCTCGGTGAGCGCGCCCAGCGCGGCCACTGCCGCTGGCGCGATGACGAGTGCCGGCCAGAATCCGACGTAGAGACTCGTCTGGTAGGCGAAGTACGCGCCCAGCATGTAGAAGCTCGCGTGCGCGAAATTGAGCACGCCCATCATGCTGAAGATCAGCGTGAGCCCGCTCGACAGCATGAACAGGAGCAGTCCGTAGGACAGGCTGTTCAGCAGGGTGACAAGAAAGAATTCCACGCTATCGGTCCGACAGTGATGCTGGTCAAAACAAAGGGGCGTCTGCCTCGACGCCCCTTCCCTTGCGTGCTAACTCATCAGCCCTTCGGACGCTGGAACTTGCAGGTCGTGGGGAGCACGGTGTCCTTCGCCTCGATGCGGGCGTCGGTCTTGAAGCCGAAGCCGGTACGCTCGACGTCGAACTTCACGTCCTTGCCGTTCGCCTTGCTGAAGGTCGAAATGAAGATGGGCTGGATGAGCTGGTGATTCTCGGGCCGCATGTAGACCTCGCCCGTCACCTGATCCGCCTTCATGTTCTCCATCGCCAGCGCCACCTTGGTGGGATCGGTGGACTTGGACTGCTCGATCGAGCGCGTGAGCATGTCCACGGCAGTCATGATGGACGTCCAGTAGAAATCATCCTTCGAGTCGGGGAAGCGCTTGCGGTAGGCCTCCACCTCGGCGTTGGTGCGGCTGCCGCCGATGTTGGAGTGGAACACCGTGACCTGCTTGAGGTTGCCCACGCCGGCTTCGCCGATGACGGGCGGAGTGCCCAGGCCGCCTGCGTAGTACGTGAAGAACTTGGCATGCAGACCGGCATCCTTCGCGGCCTTGATGAGCAGGGCGATGTCGTTGCCCCAGTTGCCGGAGATCACGGCGTCGGCGCCGGAGGCCTTGATCTTGGCCACGTAGGGCGCGAAGTCCTTCACCTTGCCCAGCGGGTGGAGGTCGTCGCCGACGATCTCGATGTCGGGACGCTTCTTGGTGAGCATGGCGCGCCCGGCCTTGGCGACGGACTGGCCGAAGGCGTAGTCCTGATTGATCAGGTAGACCTTCTTGATGTCCTTCTGCTGCGCCATGTAGTTGGTCAGCGCCTGCATCTTCATGTCGACGTCCGCGTCGAAGCGGAAGTGATAGAAGTTGCACTTGTCGTTGGTGAGGCTCGGGTCGACGGCCCCGTAGTTCATGTACAGCACGGTTTTCTCGGGCTCGCGGGAATTGTGCTTGCCCAGGGCTTCGGACAGCGCAATGGCCACCGAGGAGCCGTTGCCCTGCATCATGTAGCGGATGCCCTGATCGACGAGCTGCTTGAACACGAGTTGCGCTTCCTGCGGGCTCGTCTTGGTGTCGAAGGGAACGACTTCGATCTTCTGTCCCATCACGCCGCCTTTCGCGTTCACGCGATCGGCCGCGAACTGCAGATGGCGAAGGCCCACTTCGCCCACGTTGGCGAACGGACCGGACAGGCCTTCGAGATAGGCGATCTTGAGCGTCTGCGCCTGGGCTGCGCCGGAACAGAGTGCAAAAACCGCCGCGCCGATAGCCGTGGCTCGGATGACTTGCTTCAGCATTGAACCTCCCCCTCCAGAGTCTGGTCGCTACACGAATGGTGCCCGGCGGACCTGCCGGACCATGCACTCAACGGCGCCTTCGGATCCGCGCTGACACGCATTCCTGAGGGGTCTCTGAGGTGGCGGGCATCGATCGCATCGACTTCGCCAGCGTGGACCCGACCTTGGTGCATTCATCCCGATGCTGCGCACACGCCGCAGCCCGGGCAAAAGAGCGCCGGATTTTGCAGGATCGATTCCGCGATGTAAATGCGATAACGGATGCTGCGATGCAGCACGCCGGGAGCGCATATGCGACTGATAAACTGCGGGCATTCACGTTCGCATTGCAGCATGGGAGATTCGCGATGTTCGGTCAGATGATGGACCTGCCCCTCAACATCAGTACGCTGATCCGCCACGCGGATCGGTACCACGGCGATACGGAGATCGTGTCGCGCATGATCGAGGGAGGCATTCACCGGTACACCTACCGTGATGCGCACCGCCGCGCGCGGCAATTGGCCAATGCATTGCACGCGCTGGGCGTGAAGCCGGGCGACCGGGTGGGAACGCTGGCCTGGAACGGGTTCCGCCACTTCGAGATCTACTACGCGACTTCCGGCAGCGGTGCGGTGTGCCACACCATCAATCCGCGCCTGTTTCCCGAGCAGCTCACCTACATCGTCAACCACTCCGAAGACACCTGCGTGTTCTTCGATCTCACGTTCCTGCCGCTGGTGGAGAAGCTCGCGCCGCTGTGCAAGGCGGTGCGTGGCTGGGTCGCGATGACGGACAAGGCGCACATGCCCGCCTCCTCTCTCGATCTGCTGTGCTACGAGGATCTGCTCAATTCGCACTCCGATCAGTTCGAGTGGCCCGAACTCGACGAACGCTGCGCATCGTCGCTCTGCTACACCTCGGGGACCACCGGCAATCCCAAGGGCGTGCTGTACAGCCATCGTTCGACGATCCTGCATGCCTACGGCGAGTGCCTGCCCGATGCGCTGGGACTCTCCGCACTTGATGTCGTGCTGCCCGTGGTGCCCATGTTCCACGTGAACGCGTGGGGCCTGCCCTACACCGCGCCGATGTGCGGCGCGAAGCTGGTGTTTCCCGGAGCGCAGCTGGATGGTGCGAGCCTGATGGAGTTGTTCGAATCCGAGAAGGTGACGTGCTCCGCCGGCGTTCCGACCATCTGGCTCGGACTGCTGAATCACGTGAAGTCGAACGGCCTGCGATTCAGCACGTTGAAGCGCACCGTGATCGGCGGCTCGGCCTGCCCGCCGGCGATGATCCGCACGTTCGAGGACGAGTTCGGCGTGCGCGTGCTGCACGCGTGGGGAATGACGGAGATGAGCCCGCTCGGTACGGTCAGCACGCTCAAGAGCCGGCATGCGGACTGGTCGCACGAGGACAGGCTGTCGCTCCTCAACAAGCAGGGACGCGTGGTCTACGGCGTCGACCTGCGCATCGTCGACGACGAGGGCAAGGAACTCCCCCGCGACGGCAAGGCATTCGGCGATCTGCACGTTCGCGGTCCGTGGGTGTGCCGGGAGTATTTCAAGGGCGAAGGCGGAGATCCCCTGGTCGACGGCTGGTTTCCCACGGGGGACGTGGCCACGCTCGATCGGGACGGTTTCGTGCAGATCACCGACCGGTCCAAGGACGTCATCAAGTCGGGCGGCGAGTGGATCAGCTCTATCGACCTGGAGAACACCGCGATGGCGCACCCGGCAGTGGCCGAGGCGGCCGTGTTCGGCGTGACGCACCCCAAGTGGGACGAGCGGCCGCTGCTGGTCGTGATCAGGCGGCCGGGCGCCGAAGTGTCCCGGGAGGAGCTGCTCAAGTTCTTCGAAGGCCGTGTCGCTAAGTGGTGGATCCCCGATGACGTGGTTTTCGTGGAAAGTCTTCCCCACACCGCGACCGGGAAATTGTCCAAGACCAGGCTGCGCGAGGACTTCCGCGGATACAAGCTGCCGACCGCGTGAGAGCGATCCTTCGCGAAGCGCTCAAGACCACGGAGGTCGACATGCTTTTGCGCCCCATCGCGCTGGCCGCGATGCTGATCGTGACCCTGCCGGCGCAGGCCGGCGTGTTCAAGTGCAAGGGGCCCGCGGGCAACGTGATCTATTCCAACGAACCCTGCGAGAACGTGGGCGCGAAGAAGGACAAGGCGCTCAACAAGGCGGTGCTGCAAGGTAACCAGATGCGCATGCGTCCGCGCCCCGCCCAAGGCGACGGTTCGGCGCCGGAATTCGGATCGGGGTCCAGCTACCAGGGCGCGGCGCCTTCCAAGGGCGGCGCGGGCGACCCGCGTAAGGACCAGGACTGACGCGCGGCCATGACGACGCGCAGCCTCGTGTCGACGGTGTCCGGCGCGGCCTTGCTGCTGGCGGCGAATGCCGCTGGCGCCGGCGTGTACCGCTGCACCGACGCGACCGGCCAGACGCTCTATTCCAATTCGCCCTGCGAGACGCAGAGCGCGAAGACCGCCAAGACCTTCAAGAAGTCGGAGCTCAAGCCCAACAGCATGAAGATGCCCAAGGCGCCGCCGCCGGAGAAGGAGAAATCCGACGGGCCCGGGGGTCTCATTGGATCGTTGCGCCAAAAGCCCATGGATGCCGAACAGCTCATCCGGGAAGGCGATCCGGACGCGCATCCGAAGGGCGGTGTGCGCCACCCCGTGCTCGAGAAGCTGACGGGCAGGAAGTAGCGGTACGGCATGTCGCCGTTCCCCGGCCGCTCCCCTTCCTGCTGCGGTCCTTCCGGCAAACCGGCGGCTCATGCCCCCATCCGATATGGTCTGCCGACGTCCGCATCGGCGCGTCACCCTCGCGGTGACCGGCAAGGGGCGGATCCCTCTCTTCACTCCGGATCGATCAGTACCCCTGGATTGAGCAGCCCCTTGGGATCGAGCGCGCGTTTGGCGGCGCGCAATGCAGTCGCGAAGACGTCCGGCCGCTGACGGTCGTACCAGGGCCGGTGATCGCGCCCCACGGCGTGATGATGGGTGATCGTTCCTCCGGCACGCATCAGCGCATCCGACGCGGCCGTCTTGATGTGCTTCCACTGCGAGAGTTCATCGCCGCGCCGCGCCAGGGCATAGAAGCTGAAGTACGGCGCCGGACCGTCGGGATACACGTGAGTGAAGCGGCAGCTCACACGGCCTTCACGTCCGGTGGCGTCGCGGATCGC
This sequence comes from Betaproteobacteria bacterium, assembly GCA_016713305.1. NCBI lineage: Bacteria > Pseudomonadati > Pseudomonadota > Betaproteobacteria > Betaproteobacteria bacterium. The sequence goes on along the minus strand of JADJPK010000031.1, from coordinate 11,895 downwards.
CTGCCTGACCGATGAGGTGACGTCGCCGTAGAGCGAGGCGAAGCGCTCCCACGTGATGGAAGTCTCGAAGGTGTCGTACATCACGCCCAGCCCCGTGAGCACTTCGCGGTAGTAGGGCGCGCGCAGGAATGCGTTGCGCCAGGCGCCGCTTTCGCCCGCGCGATGTCCGTCGGACGGGACGCCTGCATCCGCGTCCCATTCGCCGCCGTGGTCCGCTGCGATCTCCAGCACGCGGCGCATGGGTGCGTCCACGGAGTGATCGGCGTTCTCGAACGCCAGCACGAGAATGTGACGCGTGCCGTCGCCGGCGCGCGTCATGCCGGCTTCCTCCGCATCCACCAGGCGGCAGTTCGAAGGATTCAATCCCGACTGCGCAATCGCGCGCACGGCCTCCACGGCCTTCCACCAGTCCGAGAAGCGCACGGCCGTTCCGGCCCGGTACAGCGGCCGGGGCTGAAGGCGCATCCACGCCTCGGTGATGACACCCAGAATGCCTTCGGAACCGATGAACATCCGATCCGGGCTGGGGCCGGCGCCGGAACCCGGCAGACGGCGCGATTCTCCGGCACCGGCGGGGGTGATCACGCGGACCGATTCCACGAGGTCGTCGATGTGCGTGTGGATCGTGGCGAAGTGCCCGCCGGAGCGGGTGGCGATCCAGCCCCCGAGCGTCGAGTACTGGAACGACTGGGGGAAGTGGCGCAGCGTGAGCCCGTGCGGCTTCAGTTGCTCCTCGAGGCCGGGCCCGAGCGCACCCGCCTGAATGCGCGCGGCGCGGGAGACGGGGTCGACTTCCAGCACCCGGTCGAGCGCCTGCATGTCGAGGCTGATCACGCCCGCGTAGCGGCCGCCGACGTCGCACTTGACGCCTCCCACCACCGAGGATCCACCGCCGAACGGAATCACGGCCGCGTCGACGGCATCCGCGTAGTCCAGGAGGGCGACGATGTCGGCCTCGTCGCGCGGACGGGCTACGAGATCCGGCGGCGCGGGGAAGTGACGGGCGAAGGCCCGGACGCTGTCGGGATAGGACTTGCCGTAGGTGTGGATCAGGCGGTCCTCGAGGTCGTTCGAGGTGATGGCCGAGAGGGCTGCCGGTGCCTTGAGCCGGGAAGGACGCAGCACGATCTCGTCCGCCCGCGGCGGGGCCACTTCGCCTTCGAAGCCGGGGACTGCCAGTCTGTCCGCCATGAAGCGCACGAGCGCATCGCGTTCCTCCTGCGTGACCGACTCCGTCCACCGTGCCCCAGCCCCAGAACTTGTATCTGCGCGCGGCCATGCGGGTCCTCCCCCGGGTTCGTCATGGGTGACAATGCGGCCTGTAGTATGAGCCCGCGCACTCGGCGTGGCGCAGGAGGCGATGGACGGTGCGGTACGACTATGTGGAGACGCCCCTGGGGCGAATGCTGGTCATGAGCGACGCGGGCCGTCTGGTCGGCCTGCACTTTCGCGAGGACCGCCATCAGCCGATGCTGGAGCAGGCCTGGACGCGGGACTCCGGCGATGCCGTGATCGAGCGCACGCGGTATCAGCTCGCCGAGTACTTCGCGGGAACGCGGCGGGAATTCGACGTGCCGATGGAGCCGCGGGGCACGCCCTTCCAGCAGCGCGTCTGGACCGTCCTGACGGGGATTCCTTACGGCACGACCACCACCTACGGCCGCATGGCCCGGCGGCTGGGACAGCCGACGGCGACGCGCGCCGTGGGGGCGGCGAACGGCCGCAACCCGATCTCCATCCTCGTGCCATGCCACAGGGCCATCGGGGCCGACGGGTCCCTCACCGGCTATGCCGGAGGGCTCGAACGGAAAAAGGCGCTGCTGGAACTGGAGCAGGCATGGGGCACGCGGACGGGGGATCTCTTCGCCTGATCTTTCGCCACGGGGATGCCTGCCGGAGATCCGGCATCATGGGGTCAACGGGCTCCGGCCGGTGAGGCGAATCGGCAGGACCCTTTCGAAAACTCGGAGGAGCACATGAAGATCTGCATGATCGGCGCCGGCGCCATGGGAGGCGTCTACGGCGGCCTGCTGGCAAGAACCGGTTGCGACGTGACCCTGCTGGATATTCGCGCAGATCACGTCGCGGCCATCGAACGCGACGGACTCAAACTGGTGGGCATACGCGGGGAGCACGTAGTCCGGCTTCCTGCCGTGTCGTCGGCGGAAGGACTCGCGCCGATGGACATGGCCATCGTCTTCACCGACGCGAACGCGACGGCCGATGCCGCGCGCACGGCCCAGGCCGTGTTGAAGCCCGAGGGTTTCGCCATGACGCTGCAAAACGGCATCGGCAATGTCGAGGCGCTCGTGGCGGTGCTGGGCACTGCGCGTGTGGTGGCCGGCGTGAGCATGAACAGCGCGGCGTGCCCGGCGCCCGGTTGCTCGGCCTACACCAACCAGGGAATGACGTCGATCGGCGAGCTGGACGGCCAGGATACGAAGCGCATCCGGGACGTCTGCCGCATGCTGAACGACGCGCAGATCCCGGCGGAAATCGTCCCGGATCCCATGGCGTACGTCTGGGGCAAGTTCGTTCTCAACTGCGGCGTCAACGCGCTGACCGCGGTGACGCAGCTGCGCAGCGGCGACATGTACCGGGTTCCGGAAATGAACGAGCTGCAGCAGCACGTGATCGACGAGATCCTGACCGTCGTGAATCGCAAGGGAATCCGTCTGCCCGACGAAGATCCGCGCGGCACGATCCGCGACCACTGCCGCATCCGCTTCAACAAGCCGTCCATGATGCAGCACATCGAGCAGGGCCGCCGCACGGAGATCGACGCGATCAACGGCGCGCTGGTCCGGGAGGCGCGTGCGCTGGGCATTCCGGTGCCGTACAACGAGGCGGTCGTGGCGGTGGTGAAGGGGCTCGAGAAGAGCCGCCGTCAGCAGTTGCACGAACCGCCCATCGACTACGCGGAGCGCGAGGCGCAGGCCGAAGCGGAATTCAGGGCCGAGGGGGGGAAGCCGCATTGAAGGGACGAGGGATGTCCGGTCTTCAAGGCGGCGGGGATCGGCCCGCCGCCGGAACTCAGCGGACGGCGACCGCTTCCAGTTCGATGAGCATCTGCGGCCACACGAGGCCCGAGACGAACGACAGCATGGAGGCGGGTCGATGAGCGCCCAGGTGCCGCTCGCGGATGTCGCGGTAGGCCGCCACGTCATCGCGGCGCGTGAGGGTCTGGGTGAGCTTCACGATGTCGTCCACGGACATGTCCGCCGCGGCGAGGATCGCTTCGAGGTTCCGCCAGGCGAGGTCGGCCTGGGCCGCGAAGTCCTCGGGCACGTGTCCCGTCTGCGCATCGAGGCCCGGCGTGCCCGACACGTACAGGGTTCGCATGCCCTGGCTATCGGTGACCTCCACGGCGTCGCTGTACTTGCCGATGCGTGCTGCGATTCCCGCCTGGATGCTTCGTTGCATGACAGTCTCCGTTCGTCGGTGGCAGGGAGCGGACCGTGGATTGCGTGTCCGTTCGGTGGCAGGCATTGTAGGCGCCCGGCGCAGTCCGGCGGACGAAGTGTTCTGTCTCACCGGCTGCCTGAGCCGCGGTCCGCTGCGATCGCGGTGCGCCACGCCCGCCCCGGGCCGGGAGTGGTCCGATGACGAAGCGCACCGCGGTGGTGGCCGGCGCGACCGGCGTGGTGGGCCGGACCCTGGTCTCGCATCTGCAGTCGCAGCCCGGCTGGAACGTGATCGCCGTGTCCCGCAGGCCGCCGGAGAACGCACCGCGTGTCCGGCACGTGCCGATGGATCTTTCCGACGCGCAAGACTGCGGGCGTCACGCTTCCCTGCTTTCGGCTGCCACGCACGTGTTCTACTGCGCGTTCGTGCAGGATCCCGATCCGGAACGGCTCGTGGCGCGGAACAGCGCGATGCTCGCGAACCTCGTGCAGGCAGTGCAGGGCAGCGGAGCCCCGCTCGAGCACGTGCACCTGGTGGAGGGGACGAAGTGGTACGGGAGCCATCTCGGTCCGTTCACGACGCCGGCGAAGGAAGGGCACCCGCGTCACGCCGGCCGGAACTTCTACTTCGACCAGCAGGACTGGCTCGACTCCGCGCAGCGCGGCAACGGGTGGACATGGTCTGCCGTGCGTCCCCATGCGGTCTGCGGATTCTCGCTGGGCAGCCCCATGAACATCGCCCTGGCGATCGCCGTCTACGGCACGCTGTGCCACGAACTCGGGCTGCCGTTCTCCCATCCGGGTCCGGCAGAGAACTTCTCCAGGCTCTACCAGCTGACCGACTCCGGCTTGCTTGCTCGGGCGATGACGTGGATGGCGACGGAGGAGCGGTGCGCCAATCAGGCATTCAACGTGACCAACGGCGATCTCATCCGGTGGTCCAATCTGTGGCCGCGGCTCGCGGACTTCTTCGGAGTGGAACCCGGACCGCAGCAGCAGTTCAGCCTGCGTGAACGGTTCGGGGACAAGTCGGCCGTGTGGGACTCGATCGTGGCGGCGCATGCCTTGCAGCCGTTGCGCTACGAGTCCATTGCCGGCTGGGGCTTCGCCGATTTCGTGTTCGGGTCGACCTGGGACATCGTGTCCGATACGGGCAAGGCCCGCCGACACGGGTTCTGCGAGTCCGTGGATTCGGAGGAGATGCTGCTGCGGCTGCTGCAGGAGTTCCGCAGCAGCCGCGTGATTCCGTGACCGGGGCGGTGAGCCGGCGGAGGCCGAACCGGTCCGGCGGTCGGCGCGGCCGGCCGGCCCCCCCCCCCCCCCCCCCCCCCCCCCCCCCCCCCTTTTTCCCCTTCCCCCCCCCCCCCCCCCCCCCCCCCCCCCCCCCCCCCCCCCCCCCCCCCCCCCCCCCCCCCCCCCCCCCCCCCTCCCCCCCCCCCCCCCCCCCCCCCCCCCCCCCCCCCCCCCCCCCCCCCCCCCCCCCTTTTTCCCCCCCCCCCCCCCCCCCCCCCCCCCCCCCCCCCCCCCCCCCCCCCTTTCCTCCCCCCCCCCCCCCCCCCCCCCCCCCCCCCCCCGCCCCGCCCCCCCCCCGCTTTCCCCCCCCCCCCCCCCCCCCCCCCCCCCCCCCCCCCCCCCCCCCCCCCCCCCCCCCCCCCCCCCCCCCTTGCCCCCCCCCCCCTCCCCCCCCCCTCCCCTTCCCCCCCCCCCCCGGGTTTCCCCCCCCTTTCCCCTTTTTGGGGGTGTTCCCCCCCCGGGCTTTTTTTTCCCCCCCCCCCCCCCCCCCTTTTCCCTTCCCCCCCCCCCCCCCCCCCCCCCCCCCCCCCCCCCCCCCCCCCCCCCCCCCCCCCCCCCCCCCCCCCCCCCCCCCCCCTTCCCCCCCCCCCCCCCCCCCTTCCCCCCCCCCCCGCTTTCCCCCTCCCCCCCCCCCCCTTTTTCCCCCCCCCTTCCCCCCCCCCCCCCCCCCGGGCGCCCCCCCCCCCCCCCTTCCCCCCCCCCCCCTTTCCCCCCCCCCTTGCCCTTGGCCGCCCCCCGGCCCCCCCCCCCCCCCCCCCCCCCCCCCCCCCCCCCCCCCCCCCCCCCCCCCCCCCCCCCCCCCCCCCCCCCCCCCCCCCCCCCCCCCCCCCGCCCCCCCCCCCCCCCCCCCCCCCGCCCCCCCCCCCCCCCCCCCCCCCCCCCCTTCTTCCCCCCCCCCCCCGCGGCCCCCCCCCCCCCGCCCTCGGCCCCCCCCCCCCTTCCCCCCCCCCCCCCGCCCCCCCCCCCCCCCCCCCCCCCCCCCCCCCCCCCCCCGCCAGGCCCCGGGCCGCCCCCCGCCCCCCGCCCCCCCCCTTCCCCGGGTCTCGCCGCCGCCGCAACCCCCCGCGGGGCCGGCGCAGAGACGGACGCCGACTTGCTGGCCCGGCTCGCAGATCCGGGAACGGGGCAGCCGGGCCAGCACGGTCTCGCCGCTGGACAGCTTCACGCTCGCCAGCAGGGATCCGCCGCGGAACGCCGTGGCGATGATCACCCCGCGGTGCTCGCTCGCGGCCTCCAGTTCCACATCCTCGGGGCGCACCAGGATGTCCACCTCCGGAGATGCGGGTGCGCCGCTGGCGGTGTCGACCCGCCCGATGCAGGTGTGCACGCCGCGATCGTCGCACCGCCCGCGAAGGAAGCTGCCTTCGCCGATGAAATCCGCGACGAATCGGGTGGCCGGAGCATCGTAGAGACGGACCGCGCTGTCCCACTGAACGAGCTGTCCTTCATGCATGACGCCGATGGTGTCGGCGAACGCGAAGGCCTCGAGCTGATCGTGCGTCACCAGGATGGCGGCGGCACCCTCGTGCAACAGCACGCGGCGAAGCTCGCCCGCCAGATGTTCCCGCAGCGAGATGTCCAGACTGGAGAAGGGCTCGTCCAGCAGAACCAGGCGAGGCCGGGGGGGCAGGGCGCGGGCGAGGGCGACCCGCTGCTGCTGTCCACCGGACAGTTCGTGCGGATAGCGGCTCTGGAGTCCCTCGAGTCCCACGAGAGACAGCAGCGACGCCACGCGGCCTGCCGCTTCGGGCGAACGATGGCGCGCCAGGCCGAACGCCACGTTGCCCGCAACCGTCAGATGCGGAAACAACGCGAAATCCTGGAAGACCATCCCCAGACGGCGATGCTCCGGGGGCACGTGGATCCCGGACGCCGAGACCGGTGTCCCTTCGAGGGCGATGCGGCCCCGCTGTGCCATTTCGAATCCGGCGATCAGTCGCAGGAGCGTCGTCTTGCCGCAGCCCGAAGGGCCCAGCAGCGCCGTGATGGCACCCGCGGGGAACGAGAGCGAAACGTCGTGAAGAACGTGCTGGGCGCCGAAAGCGTGAGACACGTTCTCCACGGCGAGCAATGCGGGTGTGCCGGACTTGGCAGGAGCGGAAGCGGTGGCGGAGAACACGGCGCGATTATAGGGACCGGGTGGACGGGATTGGGTCGCCGGTTGCGATCGCGCGGGCGGGACCTACAATCGCGCTCCTCCGTTTTCCATCGGGCTCCCCGTGTTCCGAACCGCCGGTGTGCAGGCAAGGGCCCTGCCCTGGGTCATTGCCCTTCTGGTTGCCGTGCCCCTGCTGAGGCTCGTCGTCACGGCAATGACGGGAACAGCCGGCGGACCGTCCGCAGGCATCGGCGAACTCGGCTTGTCGCGCTATGCCCTCGTCAGCGGCCAGCTCGCTCTGGGCGTGGTGGCCGGAACGGTCGTCATCGGCACGCTCACCGGCTGGGTCTGCGCGCATTTTGTCTTTCCCGGAAGCCGGGTTCTCTCCTGGCTGCTGGTGCTGCCCATTGCCGTGCCCGGCTACGTGGTGGCCTACGCCTACGCCGATCTGCTGCAGTTCTCCGGTCCGGTGCAGACCTGGATGCGGGAGACCTGGGGGCTGCAGCCCCGGCAATACTGGTTTCCCGAAGTGCGCAGCCTGGGCGGTGCCATCGCGGTGTTCTCGCTCGTGCTCTTTCCCTACGTGTATCTGCCCGCGCGCGCCGCATTCCAGAGCATGCCCCGCAGCCTCGTGGAGGTGTCGCTGCTGTCGGGCGTGTCGGGGGCCGCGCTGTTTCGCCGCGTGACCCTGCCGCTTGCCTGGCCGGCGATCGCGGCGGGGGCCTTGCTCACCGTCATGGAGACGCTCGCGGACTACGGGGCCGTGTCGCACTTCGCGGTGGACACCTTCACGGTGGGCATCTACAAGGCGTGGCTGGGATACGGCGATCGTGCTGCCGCGGTGCGCTTGGCGCTGGTCCTGCTGATTGCGGTGGCCGTGCTGCTCGCCGCGGACGCGAAACTGCGGGGCCGCCGGGCCTTCACGAACCGGCGCTCCCCCGGTGCCATCGTGGTGCCCAGCGTGGCAAAGGGGCCGGTTGCGGCGGCATGCGTGGCCGTCTGTGTCATTCCCGTGGTGCTGGGCTTCGTGCTGCCGGTGGGTGCGCTCGGATATCTCGCATGGAACGAGTTCGACCCGGAGGCCTGGCCCCGCTACCTCCGGGCCGCACGAACGAGTTTCGCCACGGCGGGGATCACGTCGCTGGTGGTCGTGCTCGTGGCGCTCGTGCTCGTGTACGCACAGCGTGCCGGACGCAGCGGGCGGGTGGCCCTGCTCAACCGGTTCGCGTCGATGGGGTATGCCGTGCCGGGCGCCGTGCTCGCCATCGGCATCCTCATTCCGCTCGCGCGGTTCGACAACTGGCTGGACGCCTGGGCGGAACGTGCACTGGGCGTCGACACCGGCCTGCTGCTCACCGGCAGCGCAGCGGCGCTGATCTACGCGTACGTCGTGCGTTTCCTCGCGATCGGCCTGGGGAACGTCGGGGCCGGATTCGAGCGCGTCACGCCGCACATGGACGACGCCGCGCGATCGCTCGGCACAAGCGGCGCGCGGCTGCTGGCGCGAGTGCACCTGCCGCTGGTCTGGCGCGTGCTGGCCATGGCGGCGCTGCTCGTGTTCGTGGATACGCTGAAGGAACTGCCCGCCACGCTCGCGCTGCGGCCATTCAACTTCGACACGCTCGCCACCCAGGCCTACCACCTCGCCAAGGACGAACGGCTCGCGGAGGCAGCCGTTCCTTCCCTGGTGATCGTGGCCATCGCCGTATTGCCCGCGATGCTCGTGACGCGGATCACCTCGTCGAGGTGATCTTCCCGGACCGGATCGGCGTCAGCGCCAGCCGGCGCGTTCGACCAGCTTCTGTGCGAGCGGGGTGCGCGCAGCGATCTCCGCGATGGTGAGCTTGTCGGCCTTGAAGGTGCCGAGCGACTCGAGTTCGGGGTTTCGGGCCACGGCCGTCTTCACGACGGGCCATTCGTTGTTGCCGTTGGCGAAGTAGGCCTGCGCCTCGTCGCTCGCGAGGTATTCGAGGAACTTGCGCGCGGCTTCCTTGTTCGGCGCATTCTTGAGAACGCCGCCACCGGACACATTGATGTGGGTGCCCCAGTTGGCCTGATTGGGCCACACGACCCCCACCTTGTCGACGACAGCGCGATCTTCCGGCTTCTTCGAGCGCATGAGCCGCACGAAGTAGTAGGAGTTGGTGAGCGCAACCGCGCATTCGCCGGAGGCCACCGCCTTGATCTGATCCGTGTCGCCGCCGCGCGGCGGCCGCGCCATGTTCGCCACCGCGCTCGCGCGCCCACTGTTCCGCCTTCTGCTCGCCGTCGTGGGCGATGACCGAGGCCACGAGCGAGAGCATGTAGGGATGGCTGCCCGGGCGAGTGCAGACGCGACCCTTGTTGCGTGGCGAGGCCAGATCCTCGTACGTCTGCACGTCCTGCGGGAAGACCTGCGCCTTGTTGTAGACGATGATCCGGGCGCGCGTGGAGAACGCGAACCAGGCGTTGGCAGGGCTGCGCAGTTCGGCCGGGATCTTCGCGGAAAGCACGGGCGACTTGAGCGGTTCGAACAGGCCGGCGCTCTCTGCCGCCTGCAGGCGGGACGCGTCGACGATCAGAAGGACATCCGCCGGGCTGTTCGCACCTTCGTTGCGCAACCGCTCGAGGAGCGCTTCGTCTCCTGCCTCGATCCGGTTGATCCGGATGCCGGTCGCCTTGGTGAAATTGGCGTAGAGCGCCTCGTCGGTATCGTAGTGACGTGCCGAGTAGAGATTGAGCACCTTGCTGTCCTGGGCGTGCAGCGGAGAAGCAAGACAGGACAGGGCGGCGAGCAGTGCCGCGGCAATGGAAGATCGGGTCATGTGTGTTCCGGTTCGGGAAATCGTCGTCGGTCGACAAGGGTGGACAGGGTGATGCCGATGCGAGAGTCGCTCCGCACGTCCGGGCAGCGGCACGAACGGTCCACGGAAGGCGCCCGATGATGCCGGCCACGGTTCCGAACGCGCCGGCATGCGATGCGACGGTCGGGATCTTCGCGCCCTCCGTTTCCGCGCAAGCCTCCGTGGCGATCGCGCGCATCAGGCGGATCTGCCTCTGGCGTTGTTGAAAAAGATCGCGATGATGAGCGCCACCAGGATCACCTGCAAGCCGATGCTCTGGATGTTCGGATAGATCCCGAGCCAGGGTATGGCAGGCACGCTCAAGGGATCGACGGGAAGCTTTCCGGCCGCCTGGAGGGCGGCCACGCCCCGGCCGGCGAAGACCACGGCGAAGGCGGCGAGCAGGAAGGAACTGGCGCCGAACACGATCCCCAGGGGCAACCTGGCACTGGTGCGCACGATGATGAAGGCCAGGGCGAACAGGACCGCGCAACCGGCGGCAAAGCCGGTCAGCACCGGCGTGGTATCGCCCTGGGTGAGCAGCGCCTGATAGAAGAGCACCGTCTCGAAGACTTCGCGGTACACCGCCAGGAACGAGATGACGGCGAGGCCCCACAGCGTGCCGCGCCCCAGCGCTCCGGAGACCTGGCTGCGTATGAAGGCGGACCACCGCTGGCCGTGGCTCTTCGAGTGGAGCCAGAAGCCCACGTACAGCAGCACCACCGAGGCCAGCAGGGCGGTCACGCCTTCGGTGACTTCACGCTGGGCGCCGCTCACGTCGATGATGCGGCTGGCCACCCACCACGTGAGCACGCCCAGCGCGATGGCCGCGATCCAGCCGCCATGCAGGTAACGCAGGCCATCCCGGCGTCCGGTTCGCACCAGGAAGGCCGCCATGCCTGCGAGCACTAGCAGCGCTTCGAGGCCTTCGCGGACGATGATCACGAACGAAGAGAAGAACTGCCCGCGTGCCGAGGGAGTCGCTGCCTGCAGCTGCCGCTCCACCTGCGCGAGGCCATCGGCGATGCGGTCGTGCCGCTGGCGCAACGTGTCGATGGGATCGCCCGCGCGGATGGCGTTGCGGAATGCCAGCATCTCTCCCTCGAGCCGGGTTCGCGCCGGCGGGTCGATGCTGTCGATCTGGGCTTCCGCCAGCTCGAATCCGTCCAGATAGGCCGAGATCGCGAATTCGTAGGCCTGCGAGGCGTTGCCTTCGCCGTATGCGGCGAGGCTTCGCTGGAGATGTGCCCGCGTGCGTTCAAGAGGGGAGGACGCCGCAGGCGGTGTGAGTGCGCGAGGTTCGCTGCGCAGGAACGCCAGCACCGCGTAGCCGTCTTCGCCGGCCGCCGTCCGGATCGAGTCGGGTGTGGCCAGGACGAGCGTGTCGAGATCGGTGAAGCGCGCCTTGCCGATGCCGCGTTCCCATAGTGACTTGCCCTGCGCAATGACGGGCGCCGGGTAGAGGAGACGGCTCGCATGGAACGCCAGTGCCCACCGGTCCGGTTCCGGGAGATCCGTGAAGGCAGGCATCGACGTTCCGTCAACTCCCTGCGTGATCGTGGAATACAGTCCCCGAACGCTGCGCCGTCCGTGGCGGGCGGCGTCGTGAAAGTTGGTCGGGCGGGGGTCGAGTTGCGCGGCAGAAGGGCCGTCGCCGCGGCCTTCCTCGCCGTGACAGGCCGCGCAGCGCTGGCTGAAGAGCGACTTCGCGCGGGACAGGTCCGGTGCAACGGATGGTGCCACCGTGATCCCGTACGCCGAGATCAGTGCCGCCTTGATGCGTCCGGCCTGTTCGGTCACCGCCGATCCTTCCACCTTGGCCGCGATGGCCGCGGCCAGCGAATCCGACTCCTTGAGCAGTTCCGCCTTGCGCGGGTTCTCCGGCAGCTCCCGCAGCAGCGAGGCGACACGGGCGCTGAACTCGACCTGCTCGGAATACTCGTTGGCATCCAGTACCTGCCCGTCCCGCACGAACTGCGGGTATTCCACGGCGATGTAGTCGAGCAGACCGAGGGCGGCGGAGGGACTGCGCTCGCTGGTGTCCGCCCGGGAAACGCAGACGAGCGACATCGCCAGAAGGCAGGAGAAAAGCAGCGTGCGGATGTTCAACATGGAGATGGCATCGCGAATCGGCGGGTGGTGAAACAGGACTTTCCTCTGGCAGTCCGCCGCCGGAATAAGTTCGGAGCGGCGGAATGGGACAAACCGGGCGGGTCAGAACGGTCCATTGCCATTATAAATGAGAACGATTATCATTATCGAAATTATCGTCTGGAGG